>DATCWE010000291.1:0-32245 GCA_036566495.1 Gemmatimonadales bacterium
CCACCGCCGGCGGTGCTCGGTGTGCCCGTCGAGGGCGGCGGCTTTCACGTGAAGGCCGCGGCGCTTCGGCTGGAACGCTACTATTTCGCGGCGAAACTGAACGGGAACTTCCCCGCCAATCCGGCGCGGGCGGGCCTCCCCACGATTCAGGGCGTGGTGGCGCTCTGCGATGCGGAGAACGGCCGCTTGCTGGCGCTGCTCGACTCGATCGAGATCACCCGGCTGCGGACCGGCGCGGCCACGGCGGTCGCGGCGAAGTATCTCGCCCGGCCCGATTCCGCGGTGCTCAGCCTGTTTGGCTGCGGCCGGCAGGCTCGCGCCCAAACCGAATGCCTGGCCACGGTGCTGCCGCTTACCCGGGTCTATGCCAGTGACATCAATCCCCTCGCGGCGCAGGGTTTCGCGCGGTGGGCCCGCGACACCCAGGGCCTGGAGGCGATCGTGCTGGAGCTCGGGGCCGCCCTCCGGCAGGCGCGCTCGAGCGACGTGATCGTCACCTGCACTCCTGCGCGCGAGTATTTCCTGACCAGGCGCGAGGTGGCCCCGGGCGCTTTCGTCGCGGGGGTCGGCGCCGATGCTGCCGACAAGCAGGAGCTCGAGCCGGCCTTGCTCGCCGAGAGTACGCTGGTGACGGATGTGCTGGAGCAGTGCGCCATGATCGGCGACCTGCACCACGCCATCGCGGCCGGACTGCTGGACCGTGCGGCGGTCCACGCCGAGCTGGCGGAAGTGGTGGCGGGAACCAAACCGGGACGGCGGCGCGCCGAGGAGGTCACCGTGTTCGACAGCACCGGCACGGCCCTCGAGGATGTGGCCGCCGCTGCCTTGACCTATCAACGGGCGCTGGCGCGCGGGCGTTGCCGCACGGTGCGCTTCGCGACGAGCGGCGCCGAACTGGAGCAGCCATGAAGTGGATCACCCGTGAACGCCCCAAGATCGACCGCGTCGCCTGCCCCTGGCTCATCGCACGATTCATCGACCGCGAGGCCGAGTTTCTCTTCGCGCCCCCCGCACAGGTCCGTGAATTGGCGGCGTCGAGCGGGGCGATCCCGTTCGACGTGGAAGGCGTGGAGCTCTCCCACGACGGGCCGCTTTGCAGCTTCGATGCCTTCCTGGCAAAGTACGCCCTGGACGATCCGGCGCTCCGGGAGATCGCCCTGATCGTGCGCGGGGCGGACACCGAGCGCCTCGAGCTGGCACCGCAGGCGGCGGGGCTGCTGGCGATCTCGCTGGGGCTGTCGCGGAACTTCGGGGACGATCATGAGCAGCTGCGACACGGGTTCGTGCTGTACGACGCGCTGTACTCCTGGAGCCGCTATGTTCGCGAGGAGCGCCACACCTGGAATCCGCAAAGGACGCCGCCAGGGTAGCTTTGAAGCAGTTGCGTCTCGCCTCCTTCCCATGAGGATCCGCATGACTACCAAGTCGCTTACGCTGGTGACGGGCATTCTGCTGCTCAGCCCTTGCGCCGCGGCGGCACAGCGGCTGAGCCTGCGCCCCCAAATCGGGATCTACATCCCGACCAAGGACCTGGTCGGGGTCAGCCAGGGCGGTGATGTGGCCAAGCTGGAGGCGGGCCCCTCGCTCGGCGCGGCCATCGCGGTGCGCTTCGGCTCGCATCTCGGCATCGAGGTCACCGGCGCGTACGTGCCGACCACGTTCAGCCTGGACGACGGCAACCAGATTCAGAAGCAGGACGCCAAGCTCTTCCTGGGGGATGCGACGGCCGTGCTCTACGTGCTGCCGCCATCCTCGATGCTCTCGCTCTGGGTGCGCGGGGGTGTCGGCGTGGTGAGTCACGGGGGGGTTGCGTTCACCTCCCAGGCAGAGACCTCGGATATCTCGGGCGTGGGAGGGGCCGGGGCGGGCATTCGGTTGGGGGGCATCATGCTGACGGCCGGGGCGGATCTCTTCCGGTACACGGCCACCTACACCGGGGCCCAACAGACGACCAGTGAAGTCAAGCAGCTCGACTTCCAGCTCAAACTCGGCCTGGGGTTCGGCGGCGGTCGCTGATCAGCCCGTCTTGGCCATCTCGCGATACCGCTCGATCAATCCGCGGTGGGTCGCGACCTCGTGTTCGCCGGGCTGCCGCTGGGTCCAGGTCCCGTCGGCAGCCAGGTCCCAGGCCTGGCGGTTGTCTTGCAGCATCAATTCGAGCAGCTCGAGCAGGGTTTCGCAGTGGGCCTGACAATCGAGCGGCACCGCCGTCTCGATGCGCCGGTCCAGATTGCGCGGCATCCAGTCCGCCGAGCTGATGTGCACTTCGGTGTTGCCCGCGTTGTGGAAGTACCACGCCCGTGAGTGCTCGAGGAAGCGGCCAATCACGCTGATGACGCTGATCCGGTCGCTCACGCCGGGGACCCCCGGGCGCAGGCAGCAGATGCCCCGCACCAGCAGGTCTATCTTGACGCCGGCCCGCGACGCCTCGTAGAGCAGCGCGATGATGTCCGCGTCGACCAGGGCATTCATCTTCGCCAGAATACGGGCCGCGCGACCGGCCTGGGCGTGCCCGATCTCCCGGCGGATCAGCTCCATCAGCCGGTTGCGCATCCCCGTGGGCGCGACCACCAGCTTCCGGTAGCCCTGCGGGCTCGCGAAGCCGGTGAGCACATTGAACAGGTCCGATAAATCCGCCCCCAGATCCGGATCGGCGGAGAACAGCCCAAAATCGGTATAAAGCCGCGCCGTCTTGGGCGCGTAGTTGCCGGTCCCGACATGGACGTAGCGACGGATCTGCTCGCCTTCGCGGCGGACCACCAGGATCACCTTGGCGTGGGTCTTGAGCCCAGCCACGCCGTAGCTCACGTGCACGCCCACATCCTCGAAACGCTGCGCCCACCGGATGTTGTTCTCCTCATCGAAGCGGGCCTGGAGCTCGATGAGCACCGCGACCTGCTTGCCGCGCTCGGCCGCGTTGGCAAGCATGCGGGCGATGTGCGAGTCTCCCCCGGTGCGGTAGAGCGTCATCTTGATCGCCAGCACGTCGGGATCCTCGGTGGCGGCCTGGATGAAGCGTTCCACGCTGGCCGCAAAGCTCTCATAGGGATGATGGACCAGGACCTCGCCCTCGCGGATCATCTCGAAGATGTTGCGGGTCCCGGCCAGCTTGGCCGGGACGACCGGGATGAAGGCGGGGTCGCGCAGCTCCGGCAGCTCCAGGCTGGCGATGGCCAGCAGGTCGGTGGCGTCGAGCACACCGTCCACCTCGTAGACGTCGTCCAGCGTGAGCGGCTGGCCGTCGCTCTCCTGGTCGGCGTTGAGCTCCGCCACCAGAAGCTGGCGCAACGAGTCGGACATCGCGGGATGCACTTCCAGCCGCACCACTTCGGCGAACCGGCGATTGCGCACTTCCTCCTGAATGAGCGCCAGCAGGTCGTCGGCTTCGTCGGGATCGATCTCCAGGTCGGTGTTGCGAGTGATACGGAACGGGTAGGAGCCCAGGATCTCCACCCCCGGAAAGAGGGACTCCAGATTGATCCCGATGACGAGATCCAGCGGGACGTACCGGTGCAGCCCCGGAAGCGGCACCCAGCGCGGCAGGATCTTGGGGACCTTGACCCGGGCAAAGCGTTCTTCGCCCGTGTCGCCTCGTAGGATCACCGCGAGCGACAGCGAGAGGTTCGAGATGTAAGGGAAGGGATGCGCCGGGTCGACCGCCAGCGGAGTCAGCACCGGGAAGACGTTCGCGGTGAAGTACTGGCCCAGAAAAGTCAGGTCCTCCTCCGAGAGCTGTTCCTGGCGAATCAGCAGCTCGATGCCGCGCTCGGCGAGGGCGGGGATCACCTCTCCGGTCAAGCAGCGGCCGTGCTCCTCCTGGAGCCCGCGCACCACGGGAGCCACGGCTTTGAGCTGGTCCTCCGGGGACATGCCGTCGGCGGTGAGCTCGCTCAAATGCGCGGACATCTGTTCGCGCAATCCGGCCACCCGGACCTGGAAGAACTCGTCGAGGTTGGAGGAGAAGATGGACAGGAACTTGACCCGCTCCAGCAACGGCGTGCGCGCATCGCGCGCCTCGTTCAGCACCCGGCGGTTGAACTCCAGCCAGGAAAGCTCCCGATTGATGTAGAGAGCGGGCTGCCGCAAATCCATGGCGGGTGTTCCGCTCGCCGGCTCACGGCTGATCGGCTCGGCTGGGGCGCTGGTGGCCAGGCTCTCTTCGGACATGCCCCCAAGATACGCTCAAGGGCAACGGGCTCGCGCCGCGCCGTGGCCGAATCGCGACCAGGGGCTTTTCGATACCCCTAGGGGGTATTGTTTCCCCCCGGTCTCAAGTACTGATCTGCCCAGTCGAGCACGGTCGACCACCACAACCGGCGATTGCGGGGCTTGAGCACCCAATGCCCCTCATCCGGGAAGTAGAGGAACTTGGCTGGCACGCCGCGCACCTTCAGGGCCGTGAATGCCTGCAGGCCCTCAGCGAGCTCGAGCCGATAGTCGAGTTGGCCGTGAACGACGAGCATCGGAGTCTTCCAGTTTTCCGCGTAGTTGGAAGGGGACCACTTTTCCAGCATCGCGCGGGTCGCCGGATTGGTCATGCCCCCTTCGCCAAATTCGTGGTTGGGAAACCAGAGCTCCTCGGTGGCGCCCTGCGCGCTGGCGAGGTCGAAGATGCCATCGTGCGACACCATCACCTTGAAACGGTCGGTGTGGCCCTGCATCCAGTTGATCAGGTACCCTCCGTAGGATGCTCCCGCTGCCCCCATCCGGGTGCTGTCCACGTAGGGCAGGGCCGCGAGGTGATCGAGCCCTTTCATCAGGTCTTCGAAGGGATAGTCGCCCCAGTGCTGGGAAATGCTGTTGGTGAATTTCTGGCCCCAGCCCGGCGAGCCGTGGAAGTTGACGGCCGAAACCACATATCCGCGTGCCGCGAACAGCTGGTAGTTCCAGCGCAGACTCCAGGAATCCAGCATGGGGACCTGGGGACCCCCGTGCACGATGTAGAGGAGAGGATACTTGCGGGCCGGATCGAAGCCGGGGGGCTTGAGCAGCCACGCCTGCACCGAATCGCCCAGCGCCCCGACGAAGGAAAAGCTCTCCAGCTGAGGCAGGTCGAGGCCGGCCAGTGCCGTGGCATTCACGCGGGTGAGGGCACGGAGTCCCCTGCCATCGAGCCCGGCCGAGTAAAGCTCCGGCGGCTGGGCCGCCGTCTGGCGCAGGAAGATGACCCGGTCGCCCTGGGGATCCACCTGAATGGAGCTGTTCACCCCGCCCGCCACGATGCGGTTTCGTTTGCCGGAGGCAAGCTCGAAGCTGTAGAGGTTGTGACCGCCGCGCTCGTCGATCTCGAGGACCAGGGATTTCGAATCGGGCGTCCACGCCAGGCTCTGGACGTTGACATCCCAATCGGCGCTGAGCGAGCGGTGTTGCCGGGTGCCCCGGTCGAACAGCATGAGCTGCTGGCGATCCGATTCGAATCCCGGCGTCTCCATCGAGAGGTACGCGATGAACCGGCCGTCCGGCGAGAAGGCGGGGGAGTGGTCGTTGCCGCGTCGCGTAGTGACCTGGGTCAGACTGCTGCCGTCGCCACCCACCGTGAAGACATCGTTGTTGGTGCTCTGGGCGACGTCGGCATCGGGATTCATCACCAGGGCCAGCTCGTTGCCCGAGGGCGCCACGGCCAGGTCCGCCCCGCCCAGGTCGAGGGGTGGGGTGTCGTGATCGACGGGCGTCAGGTCTTTGACCGCGTTCCCGGCCAGCGCGATGCGCAGCAGGTGGGATCGCACGCCGGTACGCCAATCATTCCAGAATCGATAGAAAAGCCCGGTCCAGATCCTGGCCTGGGTGGGATACTCGCCATTGCGCCGATCGATCTCCTGGCCTTCGGCCGGCCACTTGATGTCGCTGGTGACGTAGACCGCGTTGCCGTCACGCGCCCAGAGGAAATTGTTGACGCCGGTCTGCAACCTGGTGAGTTGCGTCGCCGGCCCGCCCGCGAGGGGTATCCGCCACACCTGGGGACCACCGGCGCGGGTGGACACGAAGCCGAGCGAGCGTCCGTTGGGGGTCCAGCGCGGGGCGAAGTCGCTGCCGGGCCCGGTCGTTAGCGCGCGAGCCACCCCTCCCGCGGCCGGAACCACCCAGATGCGCGAGACGTTGCGGTTGTCCTTGAGCGAGGGCTCACTGACCGTGAAGGCGACCGTGCTGCCGTCCGGAGAGAGCTGAGGATCTCCCACCACCTTGAGCGCGATGAATCGGTCGAAGGTGAGCGGCAGCCTGGCCTGGGCGGACAAGGGCGAAGAAAGCGGCAGCCCCAAGATGGCCGCTGCCGTCAGCGCGACTGCGCAGGTTGTTCTCGCGATGCTCATGCAATGACTCCGCCGCCCAGGACCTGGCCCTGGGCAGAATAGAGGACACCTGATTGGCCGGGGGTGACGGCGCGGAGGGGCTGGTCGCTGTGCAGGGTGAGGCTGTCGGCGGCGACCGCCGTGATCGTGCTCGTCACCGCCGGTGCCCGGTAACGGATCTGGAGTTCGCAGCGGTCACCGGCTCGGAGCGGTTCGCTCAGCCAGTTGAGCTCCTCGAGCCGTACGCTGCTGCTGCCGAGCTCACTCGCCGCGCCGACCACGACGGCGCGGTCCTCGGGACGAATCGCCAGTACGTACAGCGGCAAGGTCCGCCCTCCCGGCAGTCCGCGCCGCTGCCCCACGGTAAAGCGGGCAAAGCCGTCGTGCTCTCCGATGATCTCACCGCTGCTGGTCACAAAGGGCCCGGGGGCGAGCGCGGCGGCCCCGGCGGGCAGGTGCCGCTCGAGAACCGCGGCGTAATCGTCATCGGGTACGAAGCAGATCTCGACCGACTCGGGCTTATCGGCGGTGGCGAGCCCGAGACGGCGGGCCAGGGCGCGGGTCGCGGCCTTGTTCAGCTCGCCCACGGGCGTGAGCATCCGCGCGACCACGGCGCGGTCGATGCCCCAGAGGAAATAGCTCTGGTCCTTCTGGCGGTCCTGGCCGCGGAAGAGCCGGCCGTCCCGAGCGACGGCGTAGTGGCCGGTCGCAATGGCGTCACAGCCGAGCGCGTCGGCGTGGGCGAGCAGGTCGCGGAACTTGGTGAAGGAGTTGCAGCGGACGCAGGGAATCGGCGTGCGCCCCCGGCTGTACTCGTCCACGAAATTCTGGATGACGTGGCGCGAGAAGCGGTCTTCGAGATTGAGCACGTAATGCGGAATGCCGAGCCCGGCCGCGACATCGCGGGCGTCGTTGATCGAGTCGAGCGAGCAGCAGGGGCGGTCGGGGACCTCGTCGCCGTAGCAGAACAACTTCATTGTGGCCCCGACTACGTCGTAGCCCTGCTCGACCAGGCGCGCGGCCGCGACCGAGCTATCGACCCCTCCGGACATCGCGACGAGAACCCGCCGCGGCGCGGTCCTACGCACGTCCCAGCACCACAGCCAGCTTCCGCACCTTCTCCACCACTTTGGGAAACACCGCCACGGCCCGCTCGAGATCCGCGGCGGTCGTATCGTGGCCCAGGCTCAGCCGGATCGAGCCCAGCGCGAGCGAGCGCGGCACCCCCATGGCGGTCAGCACGTGGGAGGGTTCCATGGCCCCGGTGGAACACGCCGAGCCTCCCGAGGCGGCGACCCCGGCCAGGTCGAGGTGCATCAACAACGCCTCGCTGTCTGCCCCGGGAATGCCGATGTTCAGGATATGTGGCGCGCGGGGCGCCGCAGCTCCATGCGGCACCAGGTCGGGAACTTCAGCCCGCAGCCGCCGCAGCAGCTCTTCGCGCAGGGCGGTGAGTCGCAGCGCTTCGGCGGCCCGCTCTTCGGTGGCCAGGGTAGCGGCGCGGCCCAGGCCGATGGCGCCGGCGACGTTCTCGGTGCCCGGGCGGATGCCGAACTGCTGCCCCCCGCCGTGCAGGATGGCTTCGATGGCCTTGCGCTCCCGTACGATCAGCGCCCCGATTCCCTTCGGGGCGCCGATCTTGTGACCGGAAATCGTGAGCAAAGTACAGGGGAGCTCGGCGAGGCTGAGGGGAAGCTTGCCGAAGGCCTGGACCGCGTCGCTGTGCAGCAGGACTCCGGCGTGCTCGCAACGGTCGGCAATTTCCTCGATGGGCTGCCGGATCCCGGTTTCGTTGTTCACCCACATGACCGAGACCACGGCCGGCCGGCGAGCCAGCGCGGCGTCGAGAGCGGCCAGGTCGAGCTGGCCCTCGCCGTCCACGGGAAGCACGAGCTCCTCGCCGCCGAGCTGCTTGACCTGGTGCGCCGCGGCGAGCACCGCCTTGTGCTCGACGGCGGAGACGGCCGCCACCATCGGGTGCCCCTGGTGCTGCGCGGCGAGCGCCGCGCCGATCACCGCGAGATTGTCCGCCTCGGTCCCGCCCGAGGTAAACACCACCTGGGCCGGCTCCGCCCCGATGGCCGCGGCAACTTCCCGCCGGGCCTGCTCCAGGCCGGCGCGGGCCGCACGACCGAACCGATGGGCGCTGGAGGGGTTCCCGAAGCTGGTGCCGCCGAGGTAGGGCAGCATCGCCTCGAGCACCTCGGGGCGCACCGGTGTGGTTGCAGCGTGGTCGAGGTAAACCGGGTTGAGCGGCATGCCGAAAAATAGCTCCCGCTTACCTTTATGGCATGCCCGCCGACATCCTCGCTATCGCCGCCCACCGGGACGATGTGGAGCTCACCTGCGCAGGTCTGCTGCTCAAGGCGGTGGACCAGGGCTATCGGACCGCCATCCTCGACCTGACCGCCGGCGAAAGCGGGACCCGCGGAAGCGCCCAGCTGCGCGCCGAGGAGGCCGCCAAGGCCGCGAAGATTCTCGGCGTGGGTGAGCGGCGCAACGCCGGCTTGCCCGACGCCCATCTGGCCAACGACGAGCCGACGCGCCGTCTGCTGGTCGAGGCCATCCGCGACTTCGCTCCCCGGGTCGTGATCCTGCCGTTCCCGGTCGGCCGCCATCCCGACCACCGGATTGCTTCAGAAGTCGGGAGGGACGCCTGCTTTCTCGCTGGACTGACCAAGTACGTCGCGGCGGGAACCGCGCACCGGCCCTTCAAAGTCCTCTATGCGCTTTCCTACCGCGAAGACGCGGTCAAGCCGACTTTCGTGGTGGATATCAGCGCCCAGTTCGAGCGCAAGCTGGCCGCAATCAAGTGTTACGCGAGCCAGTTCGATGCCGCCACCAGCGCGGGCGAGATCTTCCCGACCGGGCAGGACCTCTACAGCCGGGTCGAGACCCAGAATGCACACTATGGGTCGCTGATCCGGGCGCGCTACGGGGAGCCCTATTTCACGCACGAGACGGTGCTGGTGGAGGATGTGGTGAAGCTGGGGGTGCAGAGCATGTGACGGCGGTAACCGGTAACCGGTCACCGGTTACTCGTGTCTCAGCGCCTCCACCGGATCCATCCGCGCGGCCCGATTGGCCGGCAGCAATCCGAAGCCCAGCCCGATCCCGATCGACACCAGGGTGGCCAGCACCGCACTCCACAGCGGCACCGCCGACTGCATATCCAGGACGCGCTTGAGGATCTGACCGCTGGTCAGACCGATCAGGATCCCGATCAGCCCGCCGACCAGCGTCAGCGTTGCGGCCTCGACCAGGAACTGCCACAGGATTTCCCGGCGGCTCGCCCCGCAGGCCATGCGCAGCCCGATCTCGTGGGTCCGGTCGGTCACCGACACCATCATGATCGCCATGACCCCGATCCCGCCGACCAGCAGGGCCACGCTCGAGATGGCGGTCATGACCAGAAAGAACATCGAGGTGAGCGAATTCATCGTATCCAGGATCTGATCCTGGGTGATGAAGTCGAAGGTGTTCGGCATCCCGGGCCTGAGCCCGCGCTTCTTGCGCAGCGCGACCGTTGCCTGGTCCTGCGCCTCGGTCACCGGGATGCCTTCGCGGCCCAGCACCACGATGAAGAGGTCGTTGGTGTCGCTGAAGGTGAATGAATGCTTGGCCACCTCGTAGGGAACGATGGCACCGATGGTGAATCCCGGCGGCTGAAACACGTTGTCCGGCTGTTGCCAGAGCCCGATGACCCGGAACGCCTTGCCTCCGATCAGCACCGTCTCGCCGAGCGGATTCTGGCGCCCGAACAGGCGGCGCGACAGCTCGAGCTCGAGCACCGCGACTTCCGCCCCGTTGAGCTCGCCTTGCGAGAAGAAGCGCCCCGCCGCCACGGTCCCCCCCTTGATTTCCATATAGGCGTCGTCGGCGCCCAGCACCCATACCCCCTGGGAGCGGGAGTGCTGGTACTCGATCCGCACGAAGGACTGCAGCCACAGCCCGGCGTGACGGATGTGCTCTTCCCGGCGGATGGCATCCGCGTCCGCGGCATCCACGACCGGCCGGATCCGCACTTCGTAGGGCAGGTTTTGCGGATTCAGCGGGGTCTGCGAGAAGAACCGCATGACGTAGAACGCGTTGGGGGTCGCGGCATTGAGCGCGTTGAACACCTGGGTCCGCACGCCGTCCACGATGGACGCCATCAGCATGACCGTGGCGACGCCGATCACGACGCCGAGGATGGTGAGAAAGGAGCGCAGCTTGTTGGACCGCAGGTTCTCCAGGGCGACGGCAACGCCCTCGGTCAGATCCCAGGCGCGCATTCCGCTACTCCTGCCGCAACGCGGTGATCGGGTCGAGCCGCGCGGCGCGGCTGGCCGGATACACCCCGAAGAGAATGCCGGTGCCCGCCCCCAGCAGGAGCGCCACGCCCACCGACCAGGCCGTAACCCGCGCCGGCAGCGGGCTCACCGTGGAAATCAGCAAGGCCAGCAGGGCGCCGCCCAGGATGCCCATGAGGCCGCCCAGGCTCGAGAGCAGCACGGCCTCGACCAGGAACTGGCGCAGGATGTCCCGCTGCCGGGCCCCGAGGGACTTGCGAATCCCGATCTCGCGGGTCCGTTCGTTGACCGACATCAGCATGATGTTCATGATCACGATCCCGCCTACCACGATGCCGATGCAGACGACCGCGGGAATGATGGTGAAGAGCACGCCGGTCAGATTGGTCCAGAACGCCACCAGCGCGTCGGCCTTGTCGAGCGAAAAGTCGTTCACCTGGGTCGGGTGCAGCCGATGGGCGAGCCGCATGGCCTCCTCGGCACGGGCCATCGCGCCGGGGAACTCCCCGCCCGGCTGCAGCTTGATGGAAATAGTGGTGGTGAGCCGGCGGCCGTAGATCGCTTCGAAGGTGGTGATCGGCATCAGGGCGAAGCCGTCGAAGGATTGGCCGAGCACCCGGGCCTTCTTGCCGACCACCCCCTTGATCGTCATTTCCTTGCCGCCGATCCGGATTCGCTTGCCGACGGCGTACTCCGGGCCCTCGAAGAGCTTCTCGGCGACGTCGCTGCCGACGACGACCTCCTGGCGGCGCTCCTCGACGTCGGGCGTCGTGAGCGGCTCGCCGGCGGTGAAGTGGTAGTCCTGCACCACCTGGTACTCCGGGGTGACGCCGAAGATGGTGACGCTGCCGATGGTGCGATTGCGATAGCTGATGTCGGCGATCGGGGTGGGCCAGCCCGATTGCAGCGAAACGGCTTCCGCATCGGGAAAGGCCCGGCGGACCAGGTCGGCGTCCTCTTTCGAGATGATGGGGCGCTTGGCGATTTCCCGCATCATCGAGTCGTCGAGAAAGCCGACTTGCAGCGGGGTTCGGCGGACCTGGAAGGTATTGGTGCCGATCATGGCGCTGCGGAGATTGTCGCGCACGTACGAGTTCATGCCCTGAATGATGGCCACCACCGCCACCAGGAATCCCACGGACACGATGATGCCGAGCAGGGTAAAGAAGGAGCGGAGCTTGCTGGTGCGGATCGCCTCCAGCGCCAGCAGGATCGCTTCGAGGAAGGGCATGCTGAAAGGTAAACGATGGCCGGCGGCGGGTGACCCGCGCCGTCTGTTACCGGTTACGGGTCACGGATCACTCGTAGCGCAGCGCCTCGACCGGATCGAGCCGGCTCGCCTTGGTCGCCGGATACATCCCGAAGAAGACCCCGGTCACTGCGGAGGCGACGACCGCGGTCACCACGGACCAGAGCGGCACGGCGGCGGGGATGGGGGTCAGGGAGCCGATCCCCCAGGCGATCAGGGCTCCGAGGATCATCCCGATGGTTCCGCCGAGCAGGGTGAGCGAGGCGGCTTCGACCAGGAACTGGAAGAGGATCTCCCGCCGGGTGGCGCCGAGGGCTTTGCGGACTCCGATCTCCCGGGTCCGCTCGGTGACCGAGATCATCATGATCGCGATGACGCCCACACCGCCGACCAGCAGGCCCACCGACGACAAGGCCAGCATGACCAGGAAGAACCCGCTGGTGACGCTGTTGAAGGTGTCCATGAGCTTGTCCTGCGTCACCACGGAAAAGTTGTTCTCCTGCGAGGGCTTCAGGCCGCGCTTGATCCGCAGGGCGGCGATCACGTCGTCCTGCGCCTTGGCCACGGTGGCGGAGTCGGCCGGCATGACCACCATGTTCATCCAGCCCTTTTGCCAGTCGGCCACTTTGATGAAGGTCGTGTGCGGCATCATCACCTCGGGGTTCGAGCTCTCCCCGAAGAGGCTCGACGCCTCGGTGTAGACGCCCACGACCGTAAAGGGCATCCCGAACACTTTGATCCGCTTGCCGATGGGGTCGAGGCCGGGAAAGAGCGAGCTCGCCGCCTTGTCGTTGATGACCGCGACCTCGGAGCCCGCCGCAAACTCCACTTCGGTCCAGTTCCGGCCCGCGGTGATCGTCCCGCCCGAGACCCGCGTCCAGTTGGTGCTGAACCCCGTCACGCTGACGCTGGAAAGCTTGGTATCGCCGTAGCTCGCTGGCCCGCCGGTTCCTTCGCGGTAGCCCACGTCCTTGATCGAGGGCAGGGCTTTGAGGAGCGCGGCTTCCTCGACCGTCAGCCAAGGGTTGCGCCGCCAGGGCGACATCTCGTCCGAGCCGTCGCTGATGTTGATCCCGCCGCGGAAGAAGCGGAACACGAAGAAGGTTTTGGGTCCCAGCGTCTCGAGCTGATGGGCCACCGCGCGGTTGATGCCGGTGATCATGGAGGCCATGGCGATGACCACCATGACGCCGATCGCCACGCCGAGGATGGTCAGGGCCGCGCGGGTCTTGTTGGCGCGCACCGAATCGAGCGCCATGCCCATCCCCTCGAAGAGCTGCGCCGGAGATCCCCTCATTCTTGCCTCAGGGCTTCGATGGGATCGAGCCGCGCGGCCCGGGTCGCGGGGTAGACGCCCGCCGTCATCCCGACCGCGACGCCCAGAAAGACGCCGAGTGCCACGGACCAGGGCGCGATGGCCGCGGGCAGCGGCGTGGTCGCCCGCACCAGGAACGCCAGCCCGATTCCCGCGAGGATGCCGATGCCGGCGCCCACGGTCGACAGCGTGGCGGACTCGACGATGAATTGCGCCAGGATGTCCCGCCGCTTGGCGCCCAGCGCCTTCCGGATGCCGATCTCGCGGGTGCGCTCCGCCACCGCCATCAGCATGATGTTCATGATCACGATACCGCCGACGACCAGCGAGATCGCCACCAGGCCGGGCAGGGCGGTGAAGAGGATCGCCGAGATCTTCTTCCAGCCTTCCAGCGCGCCCTCGGCGGTCTGCATCGCGAAATTGTTTTCCTGCGCCGGCTTGAGCCGGCGCTGAATCCGCATCAGCTCCTCCACTTCGGTAAGCGCCACCTGCATGGAGGCGACATCGGCGGTCTTGACGTGCAGCTCGTCCATGAAGCCGAGGTTGCAGGCCACGCGATGCACCGGTGCGTCGAATGGCACCACCACGAACTTGTCGAGCGAGATGCCGAACAGACTGCCCTGCTTGGCGATCCGCCCGACGACGCGATAGGGAATGCCTTCGATGCCGATGCTCTTACCGAGGGGATCCGCGCCTTTGAAGAGCTTGTCGCTCAACTCCCAGCCGATCACCGCCACCGCCTGGCCGAGCCGCGCCTCCTGCGGCGTGAAGACGCGGCCGGCCTCGAGATCGAGGTTCTTGATCTGGAACATGGGGGCATCGGCCGTCCAGATGCTGACGCCGTTGGCCGTCTTCCCGTCCCAGGTCACTGGCAGCTGCTCTTCGCAGAAGCGCGAATAGATCGCCGGCGTGGCCATCTTGGCCTCGACGTACCTCGCCTCGGTATAGTTGATGCGCGGCCGCCGGGCCCACTCCCGCCAGGTTTCCTCGGAGATGTTCCCCATGCTGAAGTTGGGCATGCGGCGGAGCTGGAAGGTGTTCAGCCCGACCAGCTTGTTGGCGAACTTGTCCTCCATGTACACGTTCATCCCCTGCACGATGGAGACGACCGCGATCAGGAAGGTCACCCCGATCAGCACGCCGATGAGGGAGAAGAAGCTCTTGAGCTTCTGGGTGCGGATGGTCTCGAGGGCTTCCCCGACCGCGTCCTTGATCTGCATCAGGCCGCCACTCCGCTCCGGTTCGGCGTATCGCTGGCAATCCGCCCGTCCCTGAGCAGGACGATCCGCGCGGCGTGGGCGGCGATATCGGCCTCATGGGTGACCATGATGACGGTCTGCCCCTGGGCGTGCAGGGCGGCGAAGACCCGCATGATCTCCTCGCTGGTCGTGCTGTCGAGATTGCCGGTCGGCTCGTCGGCGAGCAGGATGGCCGGGTCGTTGACCAGGGCCCGGGCGATGGCGACCCGCTGGCGTTGCCCACCCGACAGCTCGTTGGGCCGGTGATCCATCCGATCGCCCAGACCCACCCGCTGGAGCGCGGCCTCCGCCCGCTGTTTGCGCTGGCGCGCTGAGACGCCGCCATAGACCAGCGGGAGCTCGACGTTGGCGCGCGCGCTCGCGCGGGGGAGCAGGTTGAAGGTCTGGAACACGAACCCGATTTCGCGGTTGCGGACCCGGGCCAGCGCGTCATCCGGCATGCGGGAGACTTCCTGGCCGTTGAGCCAGTATTCGCCGCTGGTGGGCGTATCGAGACAGCCGATCAGGTTCATCAGCGTCGACTTGCCGGAACCCGACGGGCCCATGATGGCGACGTACTCGTTGCGGCGGATCTCCAGCGTCACGCCCCGCAAGGCCTGCACGGTCTCCGCGCCCATCACGTAGGCGCGGGTGAGGTCGCGAATGTGAATGACGAGGTCGCTCATGGTGCCGGCTTGGCGCCGGGCGCCCCCTTGGCATCCTTCATGTCCTTCACCTGGCGCACTCGGGTGCTGTCCTTCAGGTCCCGCACCGCCTGATAGGGCCCGGCCACGACGGTATCCCCCGCCTTCAGCCCGTCGAGGACCTCGAAGTGCTCGTCCCCGGCGATCCCCACCTTCACCGGGTGGAAGTTCGCGATGCCGTTGTGCACCACGAACACACCCTCGCGCTCCTTCTTCTTGCGCTCCGCGGCGGTGAGGGTCCCCACCGGCGCCCCGGCCCCCGTCTTCAGCTCGTTCGGCACGTCCTCGTGCTCGCGGACGGTGAGCGCGATGATCGGAATCGAAAGGGCCTGCTTCCGCGTGTCGGTGACGATCCGCGCCGTGGCCGAAAGGTCGGGGCGGATGCCCGCCGGCGGCTTGTCCAGCGTGATCTCCACGTCGAAATCCACCGCCCGGTCCGTCGAGCTGCCGCTGGCGGCTCCGGTCTGCCCCAGCTTGGCGCTGTTGCTGATCTTGGTAACCCGCCCGACGAAGGTGGTATCGGGAAAGGCATCGATGGTGACCGAGACCGAGTCGGCGAGGTGCAGCCGCACCACGTCGGTCTCGTCCACCTGGACCTTGGCCAGCACGACCGAGAGGTCCGCCACGGTCATCAGCAGACCGGTCTCGCGGGAGAAGGTGCCGGGCACCGCCACTTCGCCCTCTTCCACGGCGAGCCGGACCACGCGTCCTGCGATCGGCGCCACCAGCCGGGTCTTGGCCAGGTTGCTGCGCGCCTCGGACAGCGCGGCACGGGCCTGATCGACGCCGGCCTTGGCCGAGTTGTAGCTCGCCTCGGCGACGTCGTAGGCCTGCACGGCTTGCTCGACCACTTCGCGGGCAATCAGCTCCGCGTTGGTGGTCTGGATGCTGACCGCCCGGTCTCGGCTGCGCTTGGACTGGTCCCGATTGGTCCGCGCCGACGCCAGCGCGGCTTCGGCCGAGGCCACCTGGCCTTCGAGCCGGCTCACGATGGAGAGGTACTGCGCCGGATCGATCTGCAGCAGGAACTGGCCTTTCTTGACCAGGTCGCCTTCCTTGACGCCGATCTCGGTGATCCGCCCGGTGATGTCCGCGCTGATGTCGACCTTGGTCTCCGCCTCGATCTTCCCGCTCGCGGTGACGGCCGCCACCAGGTCACGCGAACCGACCGGCTCCAGTCTGACCTCGGTGGCACGCTTGCCCTTCTTGGCCGCCGACAGGACGAAGAAGCCGCCAAAAACCACGACGACCAGAGTTAGGCCCAGCGTCCACTTGGCACGACGTGACATGAAAGCTCCTCGACTAGCGCAGTGGGCGGCCGACCGCGAGCTCGAGCAGCGCGATGGCCTTGTGGTATTCGTAGACCGCGTTCACGTAGTCACCTTCGGCCCGCGTAACGGCGTTCTGGGCATCCGAGACTTCCAGCGATGACCCGCTGCCCAATCGGTAGCGATCCTGGGCCAGCCGGATCTGTTCCCGCGCGGCGACCCGGCTCTGCTCCTGCACCTGGATGGCGCGGTACGCGTTGACCACGCCGAGATACCGGGCGGCGACGTCGGTTTCGACCAGCAGCCGGCGCGCCCGCACGCTCTCCTCCATGTCGGCCTGAGCGGCTCGGGCCTGAGCGACCTGCAGGTTGCGGGAGAAGCCGTCGAACACCGGCAACGAGATGCTGATCGAGGCCGAGAACGGCTGCTTGGTGAAGGAGAACGGGAAGACGTTGTTGTTGGCGAGCAGCGTGCTCTGGAAGGCCGGGTCCAGCCCGTCGCCCGTCGCATTGAGGTTGGCGAAGGCATTGCAGTCGGCAATCAGGCCGCCATTGGGATACCCCGCTACGCCGCCGCCCGGCAAGCTGGCGATGAGCGCGTTCTGGAAGCGGCAATTCTCCGCGGAGCTCTGGGCGCCCGACAGTCGGGAGCTGATGAACAGGTCCCGGTTGGTGAATTCCTGGGTAAATGCCGAGTAACCCGCCCGGGCCGAGAGCGAGGGCAGGAAGCGGGATTTGGCCGCCCGCACCCCCCAGTCGGCTGCGGTCTCCCGCGCCTTCAGGGCCCGCAGGCTCGGATTCTCCTCACGCGCCAGGGAGAGCAGCTGCTTTTGGTCGTACTGCGGCTCACTGACCGGGAAGGAATCCACCAACGCGACGGCTTCCGGCAGGTCGGGGATGGACACGCCCATGCGGCGAAACAGCTCCAGCTTGGCCTCGTTCTCCGCTTGCTGGGCTCGCAGCAACGCGACATCCGATTGCCCTTTGAGGACCTCGGCTTGCCGGACATCCAGCATGGTGGACTGGCCGACTTGGTACCTGGCCCGAGCGAGCGCGAGAAAATCACCGTTGCGCTGGACCTGCTGGCGGGCCACTTCGGTCTGCGCGGCGGCCTGCAAGGCGGTGAGATACTGGAAAGTGACGTCGCTGCGCAGCACCTCGATCGCGTTCGAGATATCGGCGTCCACGGCGCGGCGGTTGGCCTTCTGGGTCCCGGTGTTGGTGAGGACGTCGCCGGAGAGGCGCCAGTTGAACGACAGCGAGTAACTCGAGCTCAGCGAAGGAGAGTTCTGGCTGAAGGTGGTTCCCCCGAACGTCGACCGTCCGGACCCGGTATACCCCATGCTCCCGCCCACGTCGAAGGTGGGCAGGAGCGCCGCATACGCGTTCCGCACGCTCCACCCCGCCGGGCCGGCGTCATTGAGGGTCTGGAGGTACGTAGGACTGTTCTTGCGAGCCTGTTCCAGCGCCTCCGCGAGCGTGACCCGCACCGTGGTGGCGGCGCGGGCGGGCGTGACCGGCTGTTGCGCGGCAAGGGCGGAAACTCCGACGAGCGATGCGCCGACGAGGGCGTTGGCCCAACGAGTCATGGTGTTCTTCCTTATGCTTTAGCGGTCGCGAAACATCCGATATGACGAGCCCGGGTGTTCCAAGGTTTCAGCTTGCGACGAACGACCTGTAAGATAATAAGTGAGAGTGACTTAACAAAACTCCCCCAACCGTTTGCTGAGGTCCTCGAAGATTGCCTGGTAGAAACGGGCGCCTTTCGCTGCGGAGGCAGGAACCAGAGGGGGGATTCGGGTCACGTCGACCAGCTCGGGGGCGAGGTGGAGCATCAGGGAGGTATCGACCTCCCCGCCATGCCAGGGACCGGTCTGGACCTCGCGCAGCGGCGGCAGCGCTTCCAGCGCAAGAATGTCCACCACACGCACGCGGCCGTCGGTCCTAATGGTGGAGAGTGCCTCGAGGTGCTGGTCCGCCGCGTGTGCGGTGAGGATCAGGGTGTCACGCACTCCTGCCACCTCTTCCCAGATGGCGATAAGTTCGTTCAGGGCGCGATGCAGCGTCTTTCGCGTCAGGGCCGCGGTGCCCGGACCCGGCTCGTCCGAGGTCGCGTGCACCCCGTACTCGATGGCCGGCGCGCGGGCAATGCCGGTGGCGGCGGAGAGATCGTCGGTGAGCCGTTCGAGGATGACCGTGTCGCACCCCAGCGGGAGGTGGGGTCCCCTGGCCTCCAGCGTTCCTGCGGGCACGAGGAGTCGCGGCACCGCCGCGAGCACCTCCGCGGCGCGCGCCGGGGTCAACTCCTTCAACCGCAGCGGACGCGTCATCTGACCGTTTCCTTTCCCAGGTGGGTCCTTTCCCTCGCGGGAGCCGCGCTCGCCGCGGGAGAATGGCTGCGTGCGCCATCCCTGGCCGCCGCCCTGGCGACCCTTGGCCTCCTGCTGCTCACCGCCCTGCTCAAGCGCCGCGGCTGGATCCTGGCGGCCTTCGGCGTTGTCGCGCTGCTGCTCGCGCTGGCCCACTGGCGCATCCAGCGGCTCCAGCACTCCTGGGGTAGCGAGCGCGAAGCGCGCATCACCAGGGCGTCCGGCCGGCTCCAGAGCGATCTCCGGGACGCCTGGCTGCAGGCGGATGAGCTGGCGGAGCGGGCACTCCGGGTCAGTGCGTCGCCGCCCGAACCCGGTTTTACCGCCGTCGCAAGCCTGATCCGCCGCGGTGGCCCCGAGTCGGGTGTTGTGATCTTCGAGGCCACGGGCATCCCCCGGGTCTGGGCCGGACGTTTCCGCTTGCCGCCCAGCCCCGCGGGAGACTCGATGGAGGTGCTGCTCACTCCATACTACGCTGTGCTGGAGGTACGGCGCCACGCCGCCTCGGGACGAACCGCGCTCGGAGCGGTTCTGCTCGCCGCGGATGCGGCGGTGCCGGACCAGGAATCCAGCCTGGCCACACGATTCCGGGAACGCACCGAGGTCGGCTTGCGGATTCTGGCGCCGCACGCCGCACCGGACATCTCCGACGTGTTCGACTACACCCAGCCCACTACCAGCGGGAGCCGCACGCTCTTCAGCGCTCTGCTGGTTCCGCCGGAACAAAGCGCCGCGCTGGCCCGCTCGCTCGCGCTGGGTCGGGAGCGGGTAGCGTGGGCGATGGTGGTCACGCTGCTGGCCGCCCTCTGGGCCGTGCCCGGGGGCCTCGCGCGGCTCGCGCTGGGCCTGCTCCCCATCGCCATCGCGGTGCGGGCCCCGCTGGGCACCCTGCTCGGTGTCTCGGCATGGTTCGATCCCGCCGTATTCCACAGCGCGCTCCTGGGCCCGATCAGCGGTGCGGCGGGGCCGCTCGCCCTTTCGGGCGTGGCGCTCATCCTGCTGGGCGCCTTGTTGTGGGAGCGTCCGCTCTTGCGCCGCGGCCTCGCGGACGGCCTCGCCGCCGGCCTGCTGCTGGGCGCTCCCTTCGTGCTGGGAAGGCTGGGCCGCGGCATCGTGCCGCCGGCGGCGGGAGTGCCGACAAACCTCTGGCTGATCTGGCAATTCACCCTCTTCCTCGCGGTGGCGGGTCTGGTCACTCTGGGCGTCGCCCTGGTGCGGCGCCGGGACCAGGTCCAGCGGGGACGCCTGGCGCCGTTGATCGCCGTGATGATCGCGCTCGCCGCCGCCCAGGTCGGCGTCCTGATCTGGGAACCGGGGGGCGGGTGGCCCGACTGGTATCCGCTGCTCTGGCTGCCCGCCTTGCTGCTGCTGCTGCGTCCGTCGGATCGGCGGGCCACGATCGTCGCGATCGCCATCGTGTCGGGCAGCGGCGCCGCGTTGCTGGCGTGGGGCGCGGAGATCTCCGGCCGGCTCCGGGCCGCGCGCAGCGACATGAATGCCCTATCGGAGGTTCCCGATTCTCGGGTTCCGGCTGCGCTGCACCAGCTGGGCGCCCTGCTGCTGCAGTCGCCGCCGCCGCGGACTCCGCCGGAGCTCTATCGCGCCTGGCGCGAATCGCCGCTGAGCGTCGCGGGTTATCCCGCGGCGCTCGGCGTCTGGCGAAGCGATGGCTCCGTATTCCTGGAGCTCAAGCTCGACGAGCTGGATCTCCCCCCGGAAGCCATCGGCGCGCTGGTGCGGGGCCTGCCGAGCCAGGACTCCATCGCGGTGATGCCGCTGCGCCGCGAGCCGGCCGTGCATCACCTCCTGATGGTTCGCCAGGATTCCGGGCGAGTGCTCACCGTGACGCTGGGTCCCCGCACCGCCCTGATCGCTCCCTCCCGCCTGGGGCGGTTGTTCGTCCCTCAGGCGCGGCGCGATGCGCTCTACCAGCTCTCGCTGGCGCCGGCGCCCTCGGCGCACCCGCCTACTGCAGGGCCGGCGCACTGGCGCAGGGAGAAGCGGTTTGCGCGCGGGGAACGTACCGTGCAAATCGGCGGCATTGCCCGAGACGTATACGGCACGATCGAGCTGGGGGCTCCCGGCTCGCTGGCGGTTCGCGGTATCCTCGTTCTACTGCTGGATCTCGTCGTGCTCGCCGCGCTCTGGACGGTGGCCACGCTGCTCGGCGGACAGGCCCCCCGACGTCCGGCCTGGATCCCGCGATTGCGGTCGTATGAAGCCCGCCTCGGCGCGGCGCTCGCCGTGTTCTTTCTGGCTCCGACCGTCGGTTTTGCCGCCTGGGGCATCGGCCGGCTGCGCGCCGAGGTTCGCGATAGCCGGGACCGCATGATCGAGCAATCGCTGCGCGACGTGGTGCCGAACAGCGTGGCGTTGCCCGCGGCGGTGCCCGTTCTCGCGGAGGAGCTGCACGCACTGGGGAACCGGGTGGACGCCGACTTCGGCGTCTATCGCGACGGCGCGTATCTGGCTGGCTCCACCGGCGGGTTACTGGAGTCGCTCGGGTTGCTCGCCCCTTTCATGGATCCCGGCGCCTTCCATCAGATCGCCCTCGATGGCGAGATGGTCGCCTCCTCGGACGGCCCCTCCCGCGCGGTGCAAACCCGCGTCGGGTACCGGGCGGTGAAGCTCTCGGATCTGGGCGCCGGTGTGCTGGCGATGCCCCAAGCGGCTTTCGACCCGGTGCTCGAACAACGCCGCCGCGATCTGGCGATGATCTTCCTGCTGGTCACGCTGGCCGGCGTCGCCGCGTCACTGCTGGCAGCTCGGGCTGCCGCTCGGGCCCTGTCGCGGCCCGTGGCCGAGCTGCGGACTGCCGCACTCGCCTTCGGAAGGGGCGAGCCGGTGCCGGTCCCGCGCGAGCGACCGCCGCAGGAATTCACCCCGGTGTTCTCGGCGTTCGAGAAGATGACCGCCGACGTGCGGCGGACGCACGAAGCCCAGGAGCGCGTCGCGCGCATCGTCGCCTGGGGAGAGATGGCCAACCAGGTCGCGCACGAAATCAAGAATCCGCTGACGCCCATGCGGCTGGGCGTGCAGCATCTGCGCCGAGTGTATCAGGACGGTAGAACCCCCGTCGGTCCGGTGCTGGAGAGCACCACCGCGCGGATTCTCGCGGAGATCGACCGGCTCGATCGCATTGCGCGCTCGTTCAGCCGGTTCGGCGTGCCGGCTTCGGAGCGAGGGCCGTTGGAACGGGTCAAGTTGCCGTCCGTCGTGCGCGACGTGGCCGAGTTGTACCGGCTTGGCCCGGAGGGCGCCGACATCGTCGTGGAGGAGCGCGACCCGGTGCCGGCCGCAGCGCGCTCTGACGAGGTCAAGGAGGCACTGGTCAACCTCTTGGAGAACTCCCGGAACGCGCGGGCGCGGCTCATCCGCATCCGCATCAGCGGCCCCGTGATCTCCGTGGTGGATGATGGCTGCGGAATTCCTTCGGCGATGCTCCCGATGATCTTCGAGCCGCGCTTCTCCACCTCGACGAGCGGTTCCGGGCTCGGGCTTCCGATCGTGAAGCGGCTGGTGGAGGGATGGGGTGGCCGGGTCGAGGTGGAGAGTCGGGAAGGCGAGGGCACCGTGGTGAGCCTGCATCTCCAGCCCGCCGACGCTGGCCCGGGTCCTGCCACCGCTCTGGAGTAGC
This sequence comes from Gemmatimonadales bacterium, assembly GCA_036566495.1. Classification (GTDB taxonomy): domain Bacteria; phylum Gemmatimonadota; class Gemmatimonadetes; order Gemmatimonadales; family GWC2-71-9; genus JABFSM01. The sequence continues at coordinate 22,359 of DATCWE010000291.1, forward strand.
GACTCTCCAAGGCGGGGACGATGAACGTGGACCCGATTCCCAAAAACCTCATTGCCGTCCACGATTTGTTGACGGAAGCGCTTGCAATTTCTGAGGATAGCGGTGGGGCCTGCAGGTATGGCATCGCTCTTTTTCCCCGCGCCGGCCGCTTCGAGGCCCCGGTTTTCGGGGTGGTGACCCGTGGCGGGGAGTCCACAACGCTCACCTACCGTCTGCTCCGGAGTTTGATGGAGCGGACCGTGCTCGTCTCCGGGCGAGTCACGGCCACCCTGAGCGACGGCATGAGCTATTCGTCCACTCGCACGGCGCCGCCGGCCTTGCTCGACCAACCGGTGCTCCACCTGTCGATCCGCTGCGTCATCGGAACGACGCCCGAGAATCACGATCGCACGGCGCCGCTCGATTCCAGCCTGTTCGCAGGTGACCTCAAGGCCCCCCTGGTTTTGCTGATGGAGTCCCGCCCGGAAGGCTGGCCGCGCTGAGCCGCGGGTTACTGCGTCGCGGCCTTCATCTCCTGCACGAACGCCCCCACATCCTCGCCCGCAGCCGCCCGCTGCACCACCGCCGATCCGCTGATGACTCCGGCCGCTCCCATGGCGAGCGCTTCCCGCACCTGAAGCGGATTCGAGATTCCGAATCCCAGTACCGGAGGCGGGGCGCCCAGTGCGCGCAGTTGCCCGATCAGCCCGGAAAGGTCCCGCCGCAACCGGTCGTCGGCTCCGGTGACGCCTTCCCGGGACGTCACATAGGTGTACGCCGCGCCTGCCGCCGCGATGGCCTTCAGGCGGGCGGCATCGGCGTTGGGAGGGGCGATGAAGACGGGGGCGATCCCGCAGGCGCGCGCGGCCGCCGCAATCGCAGCGGATTCGCCCACCGGGAGGTCCGCGATGAGCACCGAGTCCACGCCCGCCTCGGCGGCCTCGCGATAGAACTCGGCCGGGTCGCGGTGACAGACGAGATTGGCGTAGACCAGCAGCCCGATGGGGAGTTCGGGGAATTCCGTCCGGATCGTTCCGATGATGGACCAGCAATCCCGTCGCCGCACTCCGGCAGCGAGTGCGCGGGTGGCGGCGGCCTGAATCACCGGGCCGTCGGCGATGGGATCGGAAAACGGCAAGCCAAGCTCGAGAGCATCGGCGCCTGCCAAGGCCAGGGATCGTACGATGGCGAGACTGCGTGCCGCGTCGGGGTCGCCGAGCATGACGAAGGGGATGAACGCACCGCGGCGGGCGCGCGGCAGCGCCGCAAACATCCGCGCATAGCGGTCCGCGCCGCGTCTGCTCACCTGCCGTCTCCGTCCGCTCCGAAATACCTGAGCACGGTCTCCAAGTCCTTGTCCCCGCGTCCGGAGAGGTTCACCAGGATTACCTGCGGCTGCGGCGTGGAGCGCGCAAGCTGGAGCGCGACCGCCACGGCGTGCGCGGATTCCAGTGCCGGAATGATGCCTTCCGCGCGGGCCAGCGCGCTGAAGGCGTCCAACGCCTCCCGGTCCGTGCAGGTCGTGTAGCTCGCGCGGCCGCTCTCTTTGAGCCAGGAATGCTCGGGCCCGACACCCGGGTAATCGAGGCCTGCCGAGATGGAGTGGCTCTCGCCGATCTGTCCTTCGTCGTTCTGCAGGGTGTAGCTATAGGCGCCATGCAGGACCCCGGGGCGGCCACGCTCCAGTGTCGCGCAGTGCCGGCCACCCTCCAGTCCTTCTCCCGCCGCCTCGACTCCCAGCAGCCGCACGCCGGCGTCGGCAACGAACGCGGTAAAGATGCCCATCGCGTTGGAGCCCCCTCCGACCGAGGCGACGACCACATCGGGGAGGGCGGCTTCCGCCAGCAGCAACTGCGCGCGAGCCTCGTCGCCAATGATGCGCTGAAAGTCCCGCACCATCACGGGGAAGGGGTGCGGCCCCGCCACGGTGCCGAGCAGGTAATGGGTGTCTTCGTAGCTCGCGGACCAGTCACGCAAGGCCTGGTTGATCGCATCCTTCAGCGTTTGGGAGCCGGTGGTGACGGGGACCACGTCCGCTCCCATCAACCGCATGCGGAACACATTCTGCTTCTGGCGCTCCATGTCCACCGCACCCATGTACACTCGAGTCTCGAGCCCCAGCACCGCGCCAGTCAGCGCGGTCGCTACGCCATGCTGTCCGGCTCCGGTTTCCGCGATGAGCCGCGTTTTGCCCATGCGTCTGGCCAGCAGTCCCTGCCCGAGCGCCTGATTGGTCTTGTGCGCTCCCCCGTGCAGCAGGTCCTCCCGCTTGAGATAGATTCGCGCGGCTCCCTCACGGAGCAGATTGCGGCACCGATAGAGCGGTGTCGGCCTGCCCGCGTAATGGGTGAGCAGGTCACCCAGCTCCCGCTGAAAGCCGGGATCGTCCTTGGCATCGAGGAAGGCGGCCTCGAGCTGCTCGAGCGCCGGCATCAGGATCTCGGGGACGAAGGTGCCCCCGAAACGGCCAAAGCGTCCGCTCTGTCTCATGGCGTAGGATCCCCGCGCCCGGGAAGCCGGCGGCGCGCCCGGAAGAACGCTGCGAGGCGGTCGGGATCTTTCTGGCCAGGGGCTGCTTCGACGCCGGTGCTCACGTCCAGCGCATAGGTGCCCAGCGCCGTTGCGGCGGCGACGTTCTCGGCGCGAAGCCCACCGGCCAGTATCACCTCGCTCCGCTCGGGGTGACGGGCCAACAATGACCAGTCGAACCGCTGCCCCGCGCCGGGCGAAGCCGCGTCGAGCAGCAGGCGGTCCGCGCCGGTGGCGGCGCGGCCCGGCACTCGATCCAAGACTCTGACGGCTTTCCACACCTCGCAGCCCGGCGGAAGCAGCTCACGGACGCGCGCCACGGTGGCAGGGGTCTCGTGGCCGTGCAGCTGGACCGCGGCGAGCTCGAGGTGCTCTGCGGCGGCCGCTACCGCCTCGGGCTCCTGGTCCGCAAAGACGCCGACCCATTGCAAAGGAACGCCGCGTCGCACGCCGCCGGCCTGGTCGACGTCGAGCCGGCGGGGAGAGCCGGCCGCGAAGACCACTCCGCCGTGGGTTGCGCCGGCCGCGCGCGCAGCCTGGGCGTGCTCGGTGCGGGTCAAGCCGCACACCTTGGTTTTCCCGTAGACCAGCTCCCGCACCGAACGGTCCAGGTCGGGTTCCCGCATGAGGGCACTTCCGACCAGAAAGGCATCAGCCAGGGGCCGCAGCCGCAAGACGTCGTCGCGGGAGCAGATGCCTGACTCGGAAATCACCAGACGATCGCGGGGGATTCTGGGCGCCAGCGCTTGGGTCGTGTTGAGATCGACCTGCAGAGTACGAAGATCCCGGTTGTTGACGCCGATGATGGCCGCGCCCAGGGCGACGGCACGGTCCGCTTCGACGGCATCGTGGACTTCCGTGAGGACCTCCATGCCCAGGCGACGCGCCGCGGTATCGCAGGAGCGCCAGGTGGCGTCATCGATCGCGGCGAGGATCAACAGGATCGCATCGGCACCGTGCGCCCGGGCCTCCGCCACCTGATAAGGCTCCAGAAAAAAGTCCTTGCACAGCAACGGCTGCCGGAGGCGCCCGCGCACTTCCGCGAGCCGCCCGAGCGAGCCGCCGAAGAATTCTTCGTCGGTCAACACCGAGACCGCATCGGCGTGGCGTCCGTAGCTGTCCAGCATGGGCTCGAGATCGGCGCCGGCCCGAATGACGCCGGCGGAGGGCGAGGCAAACTTGATCTCGAGCAGGAACCCGGGAGGCCCTGCCCGGAGCGCGGCAGCCAGACTCAGCCGCGACGGGGCGCAGCGCCCCAGCAGCGACTCGAGCGAGACGGTCCCCTTCCGGCGGGCCAGCTCGGCGCGCTTGTGGGCCAGGATCTGTTCAAGCGCCATGAGACAGCTCCACCAGGCGTTCCAGTCGCCGGAGGCCGCCGCCGCCGCTGAGCGCTTCGCGGGCCAAGCGCACCGCTTCACGCAGCGTCGGGGCCAGGCCGACGGCCCAGGCCAAAGTCCCCGCATTGAGGGCCACCGCGTCCGCGTGCGCGTCCACGCCCCGGCCTTCCAGCAGAGTGGTCAGCCATTCGGCATTCTCCTCCGGCCCGGCACCGGCCAGCGCGTCGAGCGCGGCAGTCCTGACCCCGGCATCGGAAGGCGTGATGGTGATGTGGCGCAGCTCCCCGTCCCTGACCAGGACCCCGGTGGTTGGACCGTGCAGGGCCACTTCGTCGAGTCCGCTGCCGTGTACCACCAGCGCCATGCGGCGGCCCAGCAGCTGGAGGGTTCGCGCGGCGGGCTCGCAGAGCGCGGGGTCGTAGATCCCCATCATCTGCCACGGCGGCCTCGCGGCGTTGGCGATCGGTCCCACGAGATTGAACACCGTTCGGACCCCGAGGCTCTTCCGTACCGGAGCGGCGTGGCGAACGCCGGGATGGTACTGCGGTGCAAAGACGAAGCAGATGCCCAGCTCGTCGAGACACCGGCGCCCGAGCTCCGGAGCAGGGTCCAGCCGGACGCCGAGCTGTTCGAGCAGGTCGGCGGAGCCGCAGCGGGAGGAAACCGAGCGATTGCCGGTCTTGGCCATCGGAATACCCAGCTCGGCCGCGACGAACGCCGCAGCGGTCGAAATGTTCACGGTTCCGCTGCTGTCGCCGCCGGTTCCGCAGCAGTCGGCATAGAGGTAGTCCGGACGGGGGAACGCGACCGCCGAGCCGAGCAGGGCTTCCACGGCCCCGGCCATGACCTCGGGCGTTTCTCCGCGGGTCTTGAGCGCCGCCAGCACGGCGGCCATCTCGACCTCGGAATACTCCCCGGCGACGAAGCGGCCAAAGGTCGCGGTGCTCTCTTCACGGGAGAGCGTGCGCCGGCTCAGGGCTTCGAGCACCTCACTCGCGCGCATTGGTGGCCCAGGCCATGACGTTTTCGATGATGCGGCCCCCGTCGGGGGTCAGGATGGATTCGGGGTGAAACTGTACTCCGAATTGCGGGGCGCTGCGATGGGCGACGGCCATCACCACCCGCTCGGTACCGGCGATGGGAGCCAGGCAGTCGGGCAGCGTGGTCGCCGCGAGCGAGTGGTAGCGTCCCACCGGGAAGGGAGAGGGGACCCCTTCAAAGAGCGGGCCTCCTTCGTGACGCACCCGTGAGGTCTTGCCGTGTACGACTTCGCCCGCCGGCCCGACCATGCCGCCCAGCGCCTCGACCATGGCCTGGTGGCCCAGGCAGACGCCGAAAAGCGGAATGCGGGCCTCCGCGGCTTCGCGAACCAGCTCGATGCAGCAGCCCGCCCCCGACGGGGTTCCCGGGCCGGGGGAGAGTACCAGGAGGCTGGGGGAGCGCGCCCTGGCGCGATCCAGCACGGAGGCCGCGGAGACGGTGTTGCGCCACACCTCCACTTCGCAACCGCGCCGCGCGAACTCGTCCACCAGATTCCAGGTGAACGAGTCGAAGTTGTCGACGAAAACGAGCCGCAGCGACTCAGCCACGTACGCCTCCGGCCGCGGCGATGGCGCGGAGCACCGCTTCCGCCTTGCGGCGGGTTTCCAGGGCTTCGGCCGCGGGGTCCGAATCGAACACGATGCCCGCGCCCGCCCGGACGGCCGCGATCCCCTGGCGCACCACCGCGGCGCGAATCACGATCGCGGTATCGAGCGACCCATCGTGGGTGAGGTAGCCGACCGCGCCGCCGTAGACGCCGCGGCGGGTGCGTTCGACCTCCCGGAGGAGCTGGGCGGCACGGATCTTCGGGGCTCCAACCAGGGTTCCCATGTTCAACGCCGCCGCGTACGCGTGCAGCGCGTCGTGCCCTTCCGCGAGCACTCCCTCCACCTCCGAAACCAGATGCATGACGTGGGCGTAGCGATCGACGCTGAGCAAGCGGGTGACCTGCCGCGTGCCGGGCCGGCTCACGCGAGCGACGTCATTGCGGGCCAGATCCACCAGCATCATGTGCTCGGCGGTCTCTTTCTCGTCCAGCCGCAGCGCGGCCTCCCGCCGGGCATCGAGGTCTTGATCCAGTTGGCCGTCCGCGCTGCGGCCCCGGCCGGTGGTGCCCGCGATAGGCCGGATGGTGACCCGCTTCGGATCGCCGTGCACCTTCAAAGCCGTCTCGGGCGAGGCACCGAATACAGTCGACGATTCGCCGGCGACATAGAAGAGATACGGGCTGGGGTTGGCGGCCCGCAGCTGGGCGTAGGCGGCGAGGGGATCGGGGCAGGGGAGTTCGAAGGTTCGCGAGGCGACGATCTGGAACACATCCCCGGCGACGATGTGGCGCTTGAGCTGGACCACCAGACGCCGGTATTCCGCGTCCGACAGGTCGGCCCGGGCGGCGGGAGTCGGGGATCCGGAATCGGCAGCTCCTCGAACCGCCGTGACTCCCGCAGTCCGGTTGCCCGAGCCGGAGCTCACCACCTGCAGCAATGCTCCGATTGCCCCCACGGCATCGTGATAGTTGGCGCTGCCGTCCTCGCCCCCGAAGGCGTTGGCCACCAGCAGGGTGCGGTTGCGCAGATGATCGATGATGATGAGGCGGTCGGGAACCACGAATTCGAAGTACGGGGTCGGCGACGGCTCCGGCCGGCCGCCGGGAAGCTCCTCGAAGAGATCGACCAGATCGTAGGAGAAGATCCCCGCGGCCAGATAACAGGCATCGGTCGGCTGGGCGAGCAGCTCCGGCCCGAACACCACGGCGCGGAGCGCGTCGAGTGGGGAGACCAGCCTCCCCCGCGCCGTTTCCTCGTGGGAGCCGGGCGGCGGCGGGGGAAAGCTGACCCTGATCGCCTCCTCCGAGGTGCTCACCGCGAGGGGCGCGAAACGCTCGGCGAGCCAGGGCAGCAAGGAGCGGCCGTTAGCGGAGCAGGCGGTGATCTCGACCATCCGTCCCACGCAGGTCACCCGTAGCGCGCTCGACAGGCCGAGCAGGCTCCGCTCTCCCGCCCCCGCTCCGGTTTCGGCCGACTCCAGCAGGAAAGTGCCCGGCCTGCGGCCGCCGTCGCTCAGCGCGGCGTAGAGCGCGAGAGGATCGGGACTTCCGGTGACTTCGCGCACCAGCGGGAGTACTGTCCCGGCGGAAAGCGTGGCCGGAACCATCACATCACCTTGCCGACCGCATCGGCGATGGTGCGCAGCTCGCGCATCATGGCCGCAAACTGCTCCGGAAACAGCGACTGGCGTCCGTCGGAAAGCGCGTTGGGCGGATCGTGATGAACCTCCACCAGAATGCCGTCGGCTCCGCAAGCGAGCGCGGCCTTCGCCATCGCGGGCACCAGTTCGCGGAACCCGGTGCCGTGGGAGGGATCCACCACGATCGGCAGGTGGCTGCGCTGCTTGATCACGGGGATGGCATTGAGATCGAGGGTATTGCGGGTGGCCGTCTCGAAGGTGGTGATGCCCCGCTCGCACAGAATCACGTTGGGATTCCCCTCCGCGAGGATGTACTCCGCCGCGAGCAGCAGATCGTCGACCTTGGCCGCCATGCCGCGCTTGAGGATCACCGGCTTGCGGCTGCGCCCCAGCGCCTGCAGGAGGCGGAAGTTCTGCATGTTGCGTGCGCCGGCCTGGAAGGCCGCGGCGTATTCGTCGACCAGCTCGACGTCCCCGGCGTCGACCACTTCTGTGACCGCGGGAAGCCCCGTTTCGCGGGATACCTCCCGCAAGATGGCCAGGCCCTCCTGGCCCAGTCCCTGAAACGAATAGGGACTGGTGCGTGGCTTGTACGCTCCGCCGCGGAGAGCGTGGGCACCGGCCGCCTTTACGCCGACGGCCGTGGCCCGCATCTGCTCCGCCGATTCAACCGCGCAGGGCCCCGCAATCACCGTGAAGCGGCCTCCGCCGACGCGGGTCGTCCCGAGCTCGACGATGGTGTCATGCGGATGCATTTCCCGGCCGACCAGCTTGTAGGGCGCCAGAATCGGCTTGACGCTCTCCACCAGCGGATCGCTGTCGAGGTGGAGGCTCTCCAGGGCGCGTTCGTCGCCCAGGGCTCCGAGCACCACCCGCTCCTGCCCGGGCATGTACAGCGGCCGCAGCCCCAGCGCCGCGATGCGCTGCATCAGCTCGTCGGCGTGCGCTTTGGTGGCGTGCGGCTTCAAGACGATGATCATCCGCTGGTCCGGTCCGGGGAAACGAAAAGCCCACCGCTGGTGCGGTGGGCTCCGTGAGATCGCGAGTCTGTTCAGCCTAGACTAAGCGCACCCCGGCCCACCGCGGACAGCACCGCGCCAGGGCCACCAAGCCTGCTGGGTTGAAATCGTGAGGCGCATAGGTGACCGAAGTATGGGACGCTGGCCAAACGGCGTCAATCCCGAGGGCCGCTCAGCGCGATAAACGGGGGGTAACTCCTCAAGGGCTCAAAATCGAGGTCGCGGTGCAGCCAGAGGTCGTATTCGCGGCCCTCGGCGAACGCCTGCGCCAGCAGCGCCACCGCCGGATCCCGCCGTCCGCTCACCGCGGCAATCCGGGCCCGCCAGAGTGTCGGGACTCCGAAGTTGTAGCGGCGCGGCTCGGCGGCAAGTCGAATCACCATCTGCTCGGCGCGCGCCGAATCGCCCAGCCGGGCCGCCAGGACCCCGCGCAATCCGACCCAATCGAGCTGCGGCGCGACGCCGGACAGCAGCGAGTCCGCCAGCGGCACGGCCTGCGCGTAGCGGCCCAGCGCGTACAGCGCGCTCGCCCGGGCGTAGCGCGACTCTGCGCCGGTGTCGCGGGCCGGGGTCTCCAGCCAGCGCAAGCTCGCTTCCCAATAGCGGGTCGCATCCCCGGGGTGCCCATGCGCGCGGAGCTCCTCGGCTGCCTCGCGGAGCAGCAAAGACTGGTTGGCGCTGGGATCGGCGGGAAGTCGATCAGCCTCCTGGAGCAAGGCGTCGAGCTCCGCCAGGCGGCCGGCCGCCGCCAGGGCCCGGATCGCCGGCAACAGGGCAAACAGCCGGTCGGGAATCGCCTTCCTGGCCTGGCTGGCAGCCGCCAACTCCGCGGAGCGGTCGCGGCGGAGATGGGCGATCGTCCCCCGGACGTCCCAATAGGGGACCCAGCGGCGCAAGACCCCGCCCGCGTCGGGCAGCTCGCGAAGGGCCGTGTCGGCCTCGCTGAGGTGCCCGGTCTGCAGGGCCTGCAGCGCGTAGTTGTAGACCGCTTTCGACGCCGGCTCCTCCCGGGCCACGAGACGCACCGCCCGGAGCGCGGCCGGGTGATCGCCGGCCATCAGCGCGCGCCGGTAATCGACCCAGTGCTGCTGGTGCGGACTCAACCGCTCCCGCATGCGTTGCAGCGCGTCCAGCACGGAATCCGCGGCCGCAAAGCGCCCGAGGTTGGAAAGGCTGATCGAGGCCAGCACCAGCGGTGCGGCGAAAGTCGTGTCGATTTCCCAGGCGTGGCGGCAATGTTCAGCCGCCTCCGCGAAGCGATCCCGGACGTAGGCCTCGAGCCCTTGGCTCGCCTCGAGGTAGGCGGCGTAGGTCGGCGGCCGAGCCGGGCGGCCCACGTAGGAGATGAGGCGCTGGTCCAGCGAGGAGGCCAGAAAGCCCATGAGCCGCTCGCGCGCTTCGGGGAGCACCCCTTCGGGCCGGCCGAGCGAGCTTTTCACCGGATCGAGCGGGCCGAGCATTTGCCCGCGTACGGCGTCGTATACCTGGAGGTGCAGGACCAGCGAATCGCCTTCGAGGGTAAAGTTGCCGGAGACCTGCTTCCCCGCGCCGGTCTCCCCGACCATCGAGGGTGCCGATTCGGTATCGCGGCGCTCCGCGAGGGCTCGCTCGATATTGCGCGAGGCCTGAAGGGCCGCGTCGCTCGGCACCACCTCGACGATTCCGGTCTGTTGCAGGCCTGCAGTGAGCCAGTCGGCCGCAATGAGCCCGAGCTGATCCAGCTCTGCCCGCCCGGTCTGGTTGACGAAGGCGGTGACCACCACCCGATTGGGATGAGGGCCGGCGGACCCGGGTG
>DATCWE010000154.1:0-2105 GCA_036566495.1 Gemmatimonadales bacterium
CGGTTGTGCCCCCGGCTGTCGAGGACGAACGGCTGCGTCGCGCGCTCGCCGAGGTGGAGGATTGATGGCCCTCGAGGTCATCGGGGCGTTGCTCCTGGCCGCCCTGGTGCTGTGGCTGGTGTTCGAGCCGCTGCGGGCCGCCGGGCATCCCGATCTGTCCCTGCTCGAGCCCGAAGCGCCCGAGGAGACCCGCCGCGGGATTGCGCTGTTGGCCCTCAAGGAGATCGAGTTTGACCGGGAAACCGGAAAGCTCTCCGAGCGCGACTACGAGATGCTGAAAGGTCGCTACGGGGCCGAGGCGCTCGCCGCGCTTAGCGCCGAAGACGCTCCAACGGCCGGGACGACGGTCGCCGGCGATCCGGAGGAGCTGATTGCCGCCCGGCTGCAATCGCTTCGCTCCGCTCGCTCCGCCGGCGCACCGGCGCCGCCATCCTGCCGGGCCTGTGGACCCCGTCCCGAGCCCGGGGCCCAGTTCTGCTCACGCTGTGGCCTGCCGCTCAACGCTGCCGCCTTCTGCTCCGACTGTGGGGCCCCCTTGCCCGGCGACAGCCGGTTCTGCGCCGCCTGTGGCTCGAAGGTCGCCGCCTAGCCTCTAGAACCTCCAATACAATCCCGCTGAAACGGTGCGCCGCCATGGGCTGCGCCGCTCGAAACCCTCGGGCAAGTCTTCCTTGCGGAAGGGCGATGCACGGGTCAAGCCGATTTCTCCCTCGAGGCCGACGGCGAGCGCGCGGGTGAGGGCTATTTCCAGGGCGAGCCCAGCCTGGCCACCAACCACGGAGCGGGTGGGCGAGCCTGCCCCGGTCCACCGCTGGAGGTCGACCGCCAGGGATGGGCGCAGCGACGGTCCCCCCCGCAGGCGCGCCAGGCGCGTGGACACTCCCGCGGTGATCTGGGTGAGATGAAAGGCCTTGTCCACCACGATCAAGGCACCGGGGGTGCTTTCTCCTTCGTCCGAGATGGTGACCCCTCGCGCACCCAAGCCTGGCTCGCCGTAGCGTGCCGCGATGCCGATCCGGAAGCCGGGGCCGCCATATTGGGCCGCGACGCCCCACATGGTGGGCCGATAGGGCATGAACCTGAGGGTTTCGCCATCGGCATCCTTCCCTTCGGTGCCGGCGCCAAAGCTGCTCGCGCCCACCGAGATGCCGATGGCCCAGCGGCCCCGCAAGAGTTCCCCGCGTTCTTGCGCGAGGGCAGTCCCCGCCGTTCCGATCCACAACAGCGCAAGCAGACTCGGCATCCGTCGCATGAGACCTCCGTTCAGCGCATTTCGAGCCTGAGCGCGCCATAGGTCACGGTGTTTTCTCCCTTGATGATCCAATTCGCGCCGGAGAAATACTCGCCGGCGACCGAGTCCTCGATTGCCGTGCCGACGATCTCGTCCTGGGTCTTGAGCGCGGACCAGAACGCCTTCAGCAGATTGAACAGGGTCTGCGCCTTGCGGAACGTCTTGACCGAGATCAGCGTGTCCTTTCCGCCGGTAAGCGAGCCGTAGCTGGCGGCGATCTGAGCGAAGAACCGTGCCACGCGCGCTGAATCGGTCTTGATCACGCAGCGGGTGTCGTCGTCTTCCATCAGGAGAATCCGCAGTGCCTGTCCCGGGTGCTCGGCCTTGTAGGTGTCCAGCTGAGCCTGGCTGAATAGCATTACGTTCCCCCGCCACTCGATGTCATCCTGGTTGTACTCGTATGGGGCGCCCGCGCTCTCCCCGGCGCACTGATACGTCCGCATGGCGCTCGAGCTGCCATCCTGTCCGAGAATGTGGACCTCAAACTCGGGCGCGCCTTTCAACCAACCCTCAAATGACGCGTTGACCCTCGAGTACGTCATGTACAGGCCGGGCGTGCCGGCCACCGATCCGTTCAGCCCACCGCCGGCGTCTCCGCCGCCCGTGCTACCACCGCCATCGTCCGGGTCTTCGTCGTACACCACCGCCGTTTGGGGTCCGCCGGTTGCATCGAAGGGCACCTCGGCCCGCCCCAGCGCGAGCACGGGAAGGCTCGGCGGCCGCACCGGGTCGAGCAGGCTGCGGTTGCCGTTCACATCGAAGGCCGCCGGAGCATCGTGATCTCCCTCGGCGGTGGCGACGAGGATATCGGCGG
>DATCWE010000308.1:0-4041 GCA_036566495.1 Gemmatimonadales bacterium
GAGGATGCGGCTGCGCGGCTGGCAGATACCGAAGAGCTGATCGACTCCCGGCTGGCCGCGGCACAGGACCGCCAAGCCCTGCGCTACGCCGAATTCTCTCGCCAGCTGGCCGAGCTCGCCGAACGCCTCGATTTCGCCGAGCGGGTGCTGGCCCGGCAGCCCCCGGTGAAGCGGCTGGATGCACCGGAAGAAAACAAGATCACCACACCCGTGTAGTACTATGGTCTGACGGCCTGCATCCGGCCGACCGAGTCGGGGGCGAAATACGCCAGCCGTCGGCCGTCGCCGTTAAACGCGGGAGCGAGGGCCGGCAGGGAGTCTCTGGTGACGGGGCTCGCCTGGCCGCCGGTGGCCGGGACGATCCAGACCCGCCCGCCCGTCGGGCTGCGCACGTTGCGCGCGACGAATGCGATCGCGTTGCCACCCCGTACCCAGGCCGGGTCGCCCACCTGGGGATTGGGAATACCCGAGATCGAAAGCGGACGCAGGGTCCCGGAAGCCACCTCCAGCAACTGGACATCGCTGCGCCAGCGCTGATTGGCGAAATCCGGAAACGACCTTGCGAAGGCAATGAGTCTTCCGTCCGGGGACCAGGCGGCGTTCCCGTCGAAGCCCATGGGATCCGGCAACTGGGTGAGCTGGCGCGGGACAGCGGAATCAAGCTCCAGAAGCCAGAGCCCGGTGCGACCGCTGCGCTCGGCGCGAAACACCACCCGGCGGCCATCCGGCGAGAAGGAAGGGTCGAGATCGTCGGCGGCGTCGCGCACCGCGTTGGTGAGGGGACGGGCCGCTCCCCCGGGCGCCGGAATCAGCCAGAGCTGGCCCAGCAGATCGAACACGATCGATCGCCCGTCCGGGGAGAGGTCAAATCCGAGGGTAGTCCCCTCGCTCACCCGAATCCCGATGGTCTCCAGCGGGCCGCGGGCCGATGTTTGGGCTGCGGCCGGCGCGGCACACATCCAAGCCAGAAGGACAATCGGCCGAATTCGCCTCATGGTCACGCTCCGGCAGCGCGAACTACCCGTGTCGTTACGGAAAGCTGCCCGACATGGCGCATCGAATGTTCTGCCCCGTGCACGAGGCAGCCAATAACCGTCGAGGGGAGCTGCGCGCGCCCTACGCCGCGAAAGTCGCCGAGCGTCGCGACATCAACGGTCCGGAGCTGCGCCACCGCTGCGTCAACCCGTGCGGACAGCGCCGCCAGCAGGGGAGCGACGTCTGCGGCGTTCAGCTCCCCGCCTTCCGATCGCAGCGCGGTGAACTGTTGGCCGGAAAGTGCGTCGCCGCGGGCGTAGGTAAAGAGGCGATCGATGACCCCCGTGATATGGCGGACGTGAAACGCAGCCGAGGCCACGCCGGCGGGCCGGGCGTTCCATTCGGCCTCCGTCAACTGCGCGACCATCTCGCCGACGCTTTCCCGCACCTGAAGCAGAATGTGGGCGACCGGCTGCAAGACGGCGGGGACGCCATCGATCGGGCCGCGCTGCCACCACTCGGTGTCCGCCATTTGTGCTCCGCTATTTCCAGAACGCCCACCATTTCCGGGCGGCGTCTCGCCGGCGCCCGGCGAGGCCATCCTCCACCACCGATTGGAACGGCATTCGAACTCCCGCCTTGCGGTCCCGTAGTCAAAGATAGCGCGCCTGAATACGACTCGGGTTGCAACGGTCCTGCGGATCGCGGTGTCTAACCCAGGACGTTAGACCCTATCGGGAGGGTTAATGAGGCAGATTCTCCTCGTGATTGGAGCCCTGGCGATACCGAACGCTGCGTCGGCGCAAGCGGAGGCACGTCCGGAGATTCTGGTGCTCGGAACGTATCATATGGCGAACCCCGGGCACGATGTCCACAACATGCCCGCCGACGATGTCCTCGCGCCGAGGCGCCAAGAAGAGATCGCGCAGCTGATCGAAGTCTTGAAGAAATTTCGTCCCACCAAGATCGCGATCGAAGCCACGGTGGGGAGCAAGCGGGCCGGGCAGGAGTTCGCCGACTATCTCGCCGGCAAGTATGCCTTATCGCGTAACGAGATCGATCAGATCGGATACCGGCTGGCCAAGTCGCTGGGTCATACGGCGGTCTACCCGGTCGACGAGGATGGTGACTTCCCGTATATGCGGGTGGTCAATTACGCGAAAGCCAACGGACTCGCGGAGAAATTCAACGCGATGGAGGCCAGGACGGGCGCGCTGGTCAAGCAGCAGGGCGATTTCCTGCAGTCGCACAGCGTGCTGGAGACGCTGGACTACATGAACGCCGATTCGTCGGTCGCACGGGATGTCGCCGCGTATTTCGCGTTCGTGCCGTACGCAGACCGTTTCGATTATGCAGGACCCGACCTGCTGGCGATGTGGTACCAGAGAAACATCCGCATCTATCGCAACATCGTCGCGTTGATCGAATCGCCCAGTGAGAGGATCCTGGTGATTTATGGGGCCGGTCATCTCGGGTGGCTGCGGCAGGATATCGCCAACGACGCCACGGTCAAGCTGCGGACGCTGGCCGATTTGACCGGGCGGCCATAGCAGCCGCGAGGTCCCGCCTGGAGGGATGCGGGCCGGGTCAGGCGTCAGTCGGTCCGCAGTGTTCTGGCCGGATCCACCCGTGCCGCCCGGCGCGCCGGCAGCAACCCGGCCACTATCGCCGAGCTACCCAATAGCAGCGCCGGCAGGGCGTATTCCACGATCCGGGCATCCGGCAGGAAGGTCATCCCGCTGCGAAGCGCTGCCGCCAGCGCCATGGCGGCCACGATCCCGAGGGCGGTGCCCGCGGCGACCAGGCGCAGCGCCCCTCGGAGCACCAGCGTCGCGATGGCCGATCCGGTGGCGCCGAGGGCCAGGCGGATGCCCAGCTCGCGAGTGCGCAGGGACACGCCGTACGAGACGACGGAGAAGAGTCCCATGGACGCCAGCAACAGGGCGACCGCGCCGAGCGCCGTGAGGATCGTCAGGGCGGAGCGGGCGACCGCAAACGGCACGCTGGCCGCTTCGCGCAGGGTGACGGGCGGAAGCAGCGCGATGGCGGGATCGGCTGCGAGGATCTGAGCGCGAACCTGGGGGACGAGAGCCAGCGGGTCCCCGTCCGCGCGGATGTGGATGGTGACGAAACTGCTGGGCGACTGATGCCAGGCGTAATAGATCAGCGGCATGCTCGCGTTGTCGATGTCCCGGTAGTCGTAGCGGCCGTTGCGCGCCACGCCGACGATGGTGACCTCCCGGTCGCCCAGCGTGAATTTCCTCCCCAGCGGCGACGCCGCGCCATAGTACCGCTCCGCAAAACCCTGGTTGACCACCACGACGCCGGGCTGATCGGGCGTATCGTGCCCGGTGAACCCGCGCCCCTGCAGGAGGGGAATGCCCAGGACATCGAAGTAGCCCTCGCCGACTCCGTTGACCAGGATGCGGTCGGCCGCGCCCGGCTCAGGGAGATAGCCGGGAATCGTCACGGTCCGCCTGGCGTAGCCGACCACGCTCAGCGGCACGAAACTGCCCAGAGCCACACTCCGCACACCCGGCTGAGCGGCGATCCGCTCGGCGGCCGACTCGATGGTGCGTCCCCATCGTGCGGCGTCGGCGTAACCCGCGAGCGACATTTCGGTCTGCACCAGCAGGACCTGCTCCCCGCCGCGGTACCCGAGATCCATGGAGTGCACCGCCCGGTCGCGCCGGAGGAACAAGGCGGCGCCTACGAGGATCGAGAGTGCAAGCGCGAACTGCGCTACGACCAGGGTCGAGCGGAGGCCGCCGCCCCGGGCGCTGCCTCCCCCGCCGCCGTTCTTCAACGTTTCGGCCGGCACCGTCCGGGAGGCGAGCAGTGCGGGCGGCAATCCGAAGGCAAGCACGCACCCGACCGTCACGGCGACGACGAAGCCGAGGAACCTGAGGTCGAGGTCCGAGTGGACCTCGAATCCGACCGAGGTCTCCGGCATCAGCATGACCAGCAGGGAGTCGCCATAGGCGGCCATCGCGACGCCGAGGCCGGCGCCGAGGACCGCGAGGAGACTGCTTTCGACCATAAGCTGCCCAACCAGGCGGCGCCGGC
>DATCWE010000368.1:0-4720 GCA_036566495.1 Gemmatimonadales bacterium
TACGAATACCACGACGAGCGCCGCCAGGAACAAGCGGTATTCGAGGGGATGACCCTCGCGCAGGGTCTGCAGCCACCGCTGCAGCGCTCCCAGCCAGTCGGTGAGAAACGCCAGCGGCCGCCGCCGCTCGACCCAACGGTAGTCGGGTGACGCGAAGACACTGTCGAGCACGGCCCGCAGCGAATCCTGCTGCATGCTCGGCGTCAGCCCGCGGCCATGGCCGTGGCAAGGAGCTCGAGATCGAAGCCCTCCTTGCGCACCCTGAGGTCGTAGTAGAGCACCGTTTGCACCACGTACACGAACGGATAGACGAAGACCTGCAGGATGAGGGGAATTACGATCACGATCAGTGCAAGGGGCCGGCCGGTTCCGCCGCCGAGGATCCCCCCGATCCCGCCCAGCGCGATGGTGGGGACCAGCAGCAGCAGCAAGGCAACCAGCATGGTGAGGAGGATCTTGCTCTTGTATCCCTGGCTCAGCTCCCAGGAGCGGCGCATTGCATCCCGGCTGGTCGGCGGCCCCTCGATGACGGCCACGACGGGGCTGAGCAGGAACCCGGCCAGAAAAATGAAGCCCGGCACGATCAGCAACAGCAGGCCAAGAAAAATGACCAGCGAGGACAGAATCGAAATCCCCACCAGGTTCCAGATCAGGGGCATCGCGCTGGAAAGCGCCTGGCCGGCGGTGGTCTCGCGACCCAGGTAGGCGTCGGAAACGACGAAGGTCGACGCCGCGACCGCGATGGCAACCAGGACCAGCGAGAACAACGAGGCCAGCAGGCGGAGCCACAGCTGCGACGGGGTCGGCTCGGAAACCTCGAAGTAGACCGCGAGGAGAATCGGCAGCAGTCGGCAGACCACCGCAATCAGCAACAGCGGCACGAAACGGGCACGGTAGAGCCCGAAGGAGACGTCGAGCACCTCGCCCAAGGACAGCGGTCGAAGCGGGGGCGGCGCCATGGGATGCTCCTCGGACGGACATTCAGCTCAGTGCCGGCGCCCGTAGATTACCCTGATCGGCCCGCCTCGCCACCCCCTGACCGGGTGCATCATGCCGAAGTCCCGCGGTTTTGATTATCGCCAGCACCTCGAAGTCGAGACTCCGGAGCACGTAGTCCTCGACTATGAGGTGGCCGGCGTGGGCAGCCGAGCGCTCGCCGCGCTGGCGGATTGGCTGCTTATCGCACTGCTCGCGCTGATCGGCTCGCTGAGCATGGGATTGTGGCGGGAGGTGTCGACCTGGGTGCTCGCGCTCCAGCTGCTGCTGCTCTATGGACTGATCTGGGGCTACTTCACCGGATTCGAAGGGCTGCGGCGGGGACAGACTCCGGGCAAGCGATGGCTGGGGATCCGGGTGATCCGTGACACCGGGCACGCCGTCACCTTCTCCGACGCCGCGGCGCGCAACCTGCTCCTCCCGGCCGACCTCTTCTGCCTGATCGGCGTCTTCCTTATCGCGATTCATCCCCGGGCCAAACGGCTCGGCGATCTGGTCGCCGGCACTGTGGTGGTGCGCGACCAGCCGGCGGGAGTGCCCGGCGAACAGCGCAGCGCGGCCGGAGCTCCATCCGACGACACCGCGCTTGGCGCTCCTTTGCTCAGCGACGCCGAGTTCCGTCTACTGCGCGAGTTCGCCCAGCGCGCTCCTCAGCTCCCGCCCCCGGTGCGGGAACGGCTGGCCCGCGACCTGGTATCACGGGTCGCCGCGCGTTTCCCGGAGCGGCCTGCGGGTGAGCTCGTTTTCCTGACCCGATTGCTCGAGGAAGAGCGCGCCCGGCGCAAAGGAAAGTTCGGGGCGCGCGCCGCCGGGACCACCGGAGGTTCGGTGGTCGAACGCCTGGTCGCGCGCAAAGAGGGCCGCTGGAACGAATTCGAGCGCCTGGCGGAGCGGGTAGCACGCAGCGGGCTCGACTCGCTGAACGCGGCGGAGCTGCCGGACTTCGCGGCGCGCTATCGGGAGATCGCGGCGGATCTCGCACGGGCGCGAACCTATGGCGCCGATGCCGTCGTGCGCCTCCGGCTCGAGCGGCTGGTCGCCGCCGGCCATAACGCGCTTTACCGGGAAGAGCGCCACACCTGGCGCCGGCTGTGGCGCTTCATCGCCCGCGAATGCCCGGAAGCGGTCGTGGTCTCCTGGCGCTACGTCACCCTGGCCTTTCTCACCTTCATGCTGCCGGCCGTGGCCGGCTTCTTTCTGCTGCGCGAGCGACCCGCCCTCGCCCCCGAGCTGCTTCCCGACGTCATGATCGAACGGGCCGAGGCGGGAGCGGCGCGCCAATCCGCCGGCAAGGGCTACGTCGAGACCAGCGCGGAGGAGCGTCCCCTCGTGGCGTCCTCCATCATCGCGAACAATGTCCAAGTCGCTTTCAGCTGCTTCGCCGGTGGCATCTTCTTCGGCGTCGGGTCCCTGGTACTGCTCGCATTCAACGGTCTCGAGCTGGGCGCGATCTCCGGACACTTCGCCAACGCAGGACTGCTGCGCTATCTCTGGACCTTCGTGATCGGCCACGGTGTGCTCGAGCTGTTCTCCATCTGGGTCGCGGGCGCGGCCGGCTTCCTGCTGGGACGCGCCCTGATCGCACCCGGCGAGCTGCCGCGACGGGACGCCCTGGTACTCGCGGGCCGGACCGCGATGCGGCTGATCGGCGCGGTGATCGTGCTGCTGGCGGTCGCGGGCTCGATCGAAGGATTCGTTTCTTCCAGCGAATGGCCGCTGGCCCAACGGCTGGTGGTGAGCAGTGCCAGCGTGGTGTTTCTGGTGCTCTATCTCCTGAATGGAGCCGGGAGGCGAGCACCCCACCCCGCTTGACAGGCGGCGCTGGTTCGGTATTATGCCGAACAAACACCGAAGCAGGCCGCCGATGCCGTCGCAGATCCGAATCCCTCCTCCCCTCGCCGATACCAAGATCAGGGTCTGCCCGGAATGTTCAGGTCCCCTGGCTCGGGCGGCCGGATGCGTCACCTGTCTGCAGTGCGGCTGGGGGCGCTGCGGATGAAACCGGCCCGCCGGGCCGGCTCCCAGCTCGGGCTCGAGCTCGCTCCCCCCGGCGCGCTCCCCGTCCTGGAAGTTCGCGCTCGCGAGACCACTTTCCGCGCCTTGCCGGTCCGCCGCGTCCTCAATTCGCCGGCCACGACAAGAATGGGGTTCTGGTCGCTGAACCCTTACGTGGGATGCGAGTTCGGCTGCTCCTACTGCTACGCGAGAAAAACCCACCAGTGGACCGTGGAACGGGCCAGCGCGGCGGGCGCCATGCTGCCGGCCGGCAGTGCGTGGGACGCCTTCGAGCACGAGATTCTGGTCAAGCACAGCGCGCCCGAGGTACTCTTGCGCACCCTCGAGCCCGGGAAGCTCGCCGGCACGGAGCTGGTCATCGGCACCGCCACGGATCCCTATCAGCCCGCCGAGCGCCGCTTCCTGCTCACCCGGCGTCTGCTCGAGGCGCTGCTGCTGCACCGGGGCCTCAGCATCGGGATCATCACCAAGTCGCCGCTGGTCACCCGCGACCTCGACCTCCTTACCAGCCTCTCCGCGCGCCATGAGCTGTCCGTCAACATCTCGCTCGCTTCGATGGATCCCGCGCTGTTGCGCCGGCTGGAAGCGCGCACCCCCGCGCCGCACGCGCGGATCCGCGCCCTCGCCCGCCTAACCCGTGCGGGCATTCGCGCCGGCCTGCTCATCGCGCCCATCCTTCCCGGCATCAGCGACAGCTGGGCCTCGCTCGCCGCGCTCATGGAGGCAGCGCAGGGGGCCGGGGCGCGCTACGTCTCAGGGGCGGCGCTCCGCCTCGGCGCCGCAGCGCGCACCGGTTTCCTGCCCGTCCTGCAGCGGGAGTTCCCCGAGCTGGTCGACCGCTACCGCCGCGGCTACGGCCCCAACTTCCACGCCGGAAAAGACTACGAGCAGGCGCTCTCCCGCCGCTTGCGCACCCTCCAGCAGGCCTTCGGCTTCCCCGTCACCGGAGCGCTGCGCCCGGTCTCCGACTGACCCCTCTTGACAGAACAACTACACATGTAGTATTACGTCTGTAGTTCCAGAGGCCGGTCGTTCCGGCCCGCGTTGCAACGGCCTGAGGCCGAGGGCTCTCTATATGAGTGATGCGCCCCAGTTGACCGACTTGCAGCTCAGCGTGCTCCGCGTCCTGTGGGAACGGGGCTCGGCGACCGCAGCGGAGATCACCGATGCGCTGCGCACTTCCCGCGGACTGGCTCAACAGACTATCGCGACGATTCTGTCTCGCCTCGAGCGCCGCGGCATCGTGCGCCACGTCACGCGGCACCGCCAATATCTCTACTCGGCCGTGGTGAGCGAGCCGGAAGTCCGCCGCGGTATGCTGACCGAGCTCACCGACCGCGTTTTCGAGGGCGACGTCGCCGCGCTGGTGACCCAGCTCCTCTCCGCCCGCGACATCAGCCCGGGGGATTTGGCCCGGGTCAAGACCCTGCTAGCCGATCACGAAGCCAAGCGAGGAACTCCCCATGCCAAGTCCTGAGCTCAGCGAGCTGATCCGTGCCGCCACGGCGCCGCTGGTCGCCTGGTTGCTCACCTACGCCGTGCACAGCACGATCCTGCTCGGCGGCGCGGCATTGCTCAGCACCAGAATCCGCGGCCACGGCATCCGCGAAATGCTCTGGAAAACCGCGCTGTTCGGCGGTTTCGTCACCGCGACCGTGCAGTCGACGCTCCGGATTGCTCCGCTGTCCGGCCGCATGGTGGTTTCGGT
>DATCWE010000419.1:0-5440 GCA_036566495.1 Gemmatimonadales bacterium
CCGGCCGATCACGTCCCCCCCAGGTGGCGGGAGGGAGACGCGGCCGAAGCGGGCCAGCAGCGGCGCGGCAAACAGAATCGAAGCGCGGATTCGCGCGCACAGCAGCGGATCGAGCGGTTTGGCCGTGGCGGGGCGGGCGTCGATCGTCAGCGCGTTCGGACCGGTCCAGCTCACCAGTGCGCCGAGGTCGGCGAGCAGCGCAGCCATGGACTCCACGTCGCGGATGCGCGGCACGTTGCCGAGCACGACGGGCCCGTCGGCCAGCAGCGTGGCGGCCAGGATGGGAAGCGCGGCATTCTTGTTGCCGGCCGGGCGGATCGTACCGTTCAGGGGCCGTCCACCTTGGACCTGGAAGCGTGCTGGCATGGCGCAAACCTCGCCCGGCGCGCGTGGGCCCGTCAAGCGGATCGGTTTATCTTTTCGGCAGGGAGGCGTCTATGCCCGGATGGGTTGGACCGACCGCGGCCATCTCGCTCGTCATCATCGCGCTGGCCTTCGCGGCCATCGCGGCGGGTTCGGTCATGCTGGCGCGAGCCGCCAAGAAGGAGATCTCGGAGGTCTCCGAGAAGCTGGAGGGCATCCGGGGCGACCTGCACGACGCGATGCATGCGGTGCGGCGCGTGGCCGAAACCGGGGAGGATCTGTCGGTCAAGCTGAAAGAGGAAATCCACCAGTATCTCAGCACCAGCCGCGCCATCCGGCAGGACCTCGAGCGGGGAGTGCGCCGGGTAAAGACGCGGCTCGCCGATCTGGATGCGCTCTACGAAGTGGTCCACGAGGAAGTCGAGGACACCGCGCTCGACGTCGCGGCCAAGGTGCGCTCGGTGCGACAGGGAGCCGGCATGGTGGGCCGCTTGCGCCGCTGGCTGGTGCGGGGCCGTCGATGAGCTTGAGCCGCGTGGCGGCCATCCTGGCCCTGCTGGCCGGATGGAGCCTGCTGCATCCCCTGGCGGCCCATGCCTGGACGCCGGGAACCCACATCTACCTCGGCGAGGCGATCCTCGCCAATCTGCGCTTCCTGCCCCCGGGCATCGCCACGCTGCTGCAGGCCTTCCCGTTCGATTACCTCTACGGGACCATCGCGCCGGACACCTCGATCGCCAAGAAGTACGTGCCGGCCGGACGGCACTCGCATTTCTGGAACGTCGGCCAGGAAACCTTCGATTACGCGCCGAGCGACGCGTTGCGCGCGTTCGGGCTGGGGTACCTGTCGCACCTCGCGGCCGACACCATCGCCCACAACTATTTCGTGCCGCGTCAGCTGGTGCTCACCGCCAGCACGCGCTCCATGGGGCACAGCTACTGGGAAAGCCGGGTCGAGACCCACCTGGGCGACCGCTACGCGCGCAAGGCTCGCGAGATCATCCAGCTCGACCAGACCGCCGCCGACCGGCACCTCGAGCGGATCATTTCGCCCACGCTGTTCAGCGTGCGCACCAATCGCCGGCTGTTTCGGGGGATGGTGCACCTGGCGCACACCAAGAGCTGGCAGCGCGCCATGCAGGCGGCGCGGGACCGCAGCCGCTGGCTGCTCGACGACCAGGATGTCGAGCGCCATCTGCGGATTGCCTACGACATGACCGTGGAGCTGCTGGCCGAAGCCGAGCAGAGTACCGCGAGCGCCAAAGTCCGCTCCCTCGACCCCAACGGCGCCCAGGCGTTGCGGGCCGCCAAGCGGTTGCGCCGGAAAGAGCTCGGGGTCGGCAGCCTGGGCTCGCCGAGCCGGCTGCTCGAGCTGGCGGAGGAGCGGTTCGGCGCCCGGGCGCTCGAGCTGGGCTACTGGAACGAGTCGCGGATCGAGCGCCCCTGGGCCGATCGCCCCGGCATCGCGCACGCCCCCGCCAGCGGTCCGCTCGCCCTCTCAGCGGGCGAATAGCCGCGCCACCGCGGAGACCAGCCGGTCGACTTCGCTCTCGGTCGTGTAACACGCGCAGCCCGCCCGCACCAACCCCTCCTCCGTCAGCCCGAGCCGTTCCAGCACTGTCAGGGCGTAGAAATCGCCGTGGCTCACGAAGACGCTCGCTTCCGCCAGGCGCTCTGCGACGATCGCGGCCGGGAATCCCTTCACGGTAAAAGCCAACGTGGGCGTCCGGGGCGCCGAGGGGGCGGGGCCATAGAGGGTGACCCGGCGCTGTTGCGACAGTCCGTCCCACATCCGGCGGAACAGCACAGCGCTGCGGCGATGCAGCTCGGAATAGGTCGCGGCCAGGGCGGCGCGACGGGTGGGGCCGCTGCCTAACCCGGCCAGGAAATCCACCGCGGCCGCGGCGCCGATGATGCCCTCGTGATTCTGGGTTCCCGTTTCCATCCGCTCCGGCGCGCTGTCCGGCGCGGGAATCAGCTTGGGCACGTCGAGCGCTTCCAGCCGCTCTTTGCGGCCGAACAGGAAGCCCACGTGCGGGCCATAGAACTTGTAGGCGGAGCCGGCCAGGAAGTCGCAACCGATGGCCTGCACGTCCAGCAGCACGTGCGGCGCGGCGTGCACCGCGTCCACGAACGACAGGACCCCGGCCTGGCGCGCCATCGCGCAGGCGGCCGCCACGTCCACCACGGTGCCGAGGCTGTTGGAGGCCGCGCCGATCGCCAGCAGCCTGGTGCGGGGCCCCAGCCACTGGCCCAGCGGGGCGAGATCGAGGGTGCCGTCCTCCACGCGCAGCTGCAGGCTGCGCAGCACGATACCCCGCTCGCGCGCCAGCGCCTGCCAGGGGGCCACGTTGCCGTGATGGTCGAGCTCGGTGATGATCACCTCGTCGCCCGCGCTCCAGCCCCGCCCCAGTGCGCGGCCGAGATGATAGGTGAGCGTCGTCATGTTGAGCCCGAACGCGATCTCGTCGGCGCGCGCGTTCAGGAACTCGGCGAGCGCCCCGCGCGACGCCTCCAGCAGGGCGTCGGTCTCGGCGCTGCTGGGGTAGTTCCAGTGGGTGTTGGCGTTGTGGTTGAACAGGTAATCGCGCATCGCGGCGACCACCGCAGTGGGCACCTGGGTCCCGCCGGGTCCGTCGAAGTAGGCCACCGGCAGGCCGCGGTGCCGCCGCTCCAGCGCAGGAAACTGGGCGCGGATCCCCGCGACATCCGCCACCCCGCTGATCCGCAGGCTCACGGTCATGGACGCTCCAGCTTTCTCTGCAGCACCGGTTGCACCCCCTTCGGATCGGCCTTCCCCTGACTGCGCTTCATCACCTGGCCGGTCAGAAACCCGAGCAGCTTGGCCTCGCCGGCACGATAGCGTTCCACTTCTTTGGGGTGGGCGGCGACCACCTCGTCCACCCAGCCTTCGAGCGCACTCTCGTCGCGCACCTGCAGCAGTCCCAGCGCCTCCGCCACTGCCCGCGGCTCCCCGCCGGATGCGGCCAGCTCGGCGTAGACCTTTTTCGCGGCCTGATGACTCACCACGCCGGCATCGACCAGCTCGATCAGCTCCGCCAGCCGCGGCGCCGGCACCGTGAACTCCCCGCTGGCCTTGTACCCCGTCATCCCGTCATGCATGACCCAGTTTGCCGCATGTTTTCCGGGCGCGCCGGCCAGCACGACCGCTTCGAAGTAGTCGGCGATGACCTGCTCACTCGTGAGGACGCCAGCGTCGTAGCTCGAGAGGCCGTGCGCCGCCATCAGCCGGGCGCGCTTGGCGGCGGGCAGCTCGGGTAGCCCGGCGCGCACCGCTTCGATCCACTCCGGCGTCAGGACCAGCGGCGGGAGGTCGGGATCGGGGAAGTAACGGTAGTCGTGGCTCGCTTCCTTCGAGCGCATGGGACGGACCTGCCCCGTGGCCGCGTTGAAGAGCAGCGTGACCTGGCGGACCGGCTCGCCGCGCTCGAGCAGCGCCTGCTGCCGCGCGCGCTCGGATTCGAGGGCCCGCTCCACATTGGCGAAGCTGTTCAGGTTCTTGATCTCGGTCTTGGTGCCCAGCTCCGGGCTGCCCGCGGGACGGATCGAGAGGTTGGCATCCACGCGCAGGCTGCCCTTCTCCATGCTGCACTCGCTCACGCCGGCATAGACCAGCAGCTGGCGCAGCGTGGTGAGGTAGGCCCGCGCTTCGGCGGGAGAGCGCAGGTCCGGCCCGCCCACGATCTCCGCGAGCGGGACGCCGGCGCGATTCAAATCGACGGCGGTTTTGCCGGGAATCCGGTCGTGCAGCGACTTGCCGGCGTCCTCCTCCACGTGCAGCCGCTCGATGCGGACCGTCACACTGCCGCGCTCGGGTGACTCCAGCGCGACTGCGCCGCCGGTGGAGAGCGGCTGATCGTACTGGGAGATCTGGTAGCCCTTGGGCAGGTCGGGATAGAAGTAGTTCTTGCGGGCGAAGATGCTGCGCTGCGCGACGCGCCCGCCCAGGGCCAGCGCCCCGCGCACGGCCAGCCGAATCGCTTCCGCGTTGGGCACGGGCAACGCCCCGGGCAGCCCCAGGCACACCGGACAGACGTTGCTGTTGGGTGGGTCGCCGAACGCGGTGGAGCAGGCGCAGAACATCTTCGAGCGGGTGCCGAGCTGGACGTGCACCTCGAGCCCGATAACGGTCTCCCAGGCCATCAGCGCACCTCGCGCGTGGCGTCGAGCTGCGCTTCGAGGGTCCGCGCCACGGCCAGCATCTTGCCTTCTTCAAAGGCCGGCGCGATCAGCTGCCCGCCGAGCGGCAGTCCGCCGCTGCGTCCGATCGGCAGGCTGATCGCGGGCAGCCCCGCGAGGTTGGCCGGACAGACGAAGATGTCGGCGAGATACATCGCCACCGGGTCCGCCGTCTTCTCGCCGGCCTTGAATGCCGGGGTCGGCGTGGTGGGGGTGAACAGCAGGTCGATTCCCGACCCGAAGGCGCGCTCGAAATCCTCCACGATGCGGGCGCGGGCAGCCTGGGCCCGTCCGTAGTAGGCGCCGTAGTAGCCCGCGCTCAGCACGTAGGTGCCGATCAGGATCCGGCGGCGGACCTCCGGGCCGAACCCCTTCCCGCGCGTCGCCCGGTACAGGGCGCGCAGATCGCCCTCGGCCGGGAAGCGCGGGCCGTAGCGGGCGCCGTCGAAGCGGGCCAGGTTCGCGGCGGCTTCGGCCGGCGCGATGATGTAATAGGTGGGCACCGCATAGCGGGTGTGCGGCAGCGACAACTCGACGATACGCGCCCCCAGCTCCCGCAGGCGTTCGATCGCGACCGCGCAGCCCGCCCGCACGCCGGGGTCGAGATCGGCCGGGAAATACTCCGCGGGGAGCCCGATCGTCAGCCCGGCCAGCGTGGCGGGCGCCGGCGCCGGCTGCAGGGGAGGACGCTGCAGCGTAGTCGCATCGCGCGGGTCGGGGCCCGAGATGACGGCTAATACGCGCTCGGCCTCGGCGACATTGCGCCCGAAGCTGGAGATGCAGTCGAGCGAGGAACCGAACGCCACCAGGCCGTAGCGGCTCACCCGCCCATAGCTGGGCTTGACGCCGACCACCCCGCAGAAGCTGGCCGGCTGCC
>DATCWE010000005.1:0-5404 GCA_036566495.1 Gemmatimonadales bacterium
GCTGGAGTGGGCGATGACGCCCGCGGCGCGAACCGGCTGGGGAATCCGGGTGACCGCGGTCCAGGCGCCCCGCACCTTGAAGGCGCCGATCGGCTGCCACTGCTCGCACTTGAGCCAGACCGGGACGCCGAGCCGGCGGGCCAGCTCCGGCGCCTCCACCAGCGGCGTGCGGACCGCGACGCCCGCGAGCGCAGCCGCAGCGGCCTGGAGCTCAGCGAGTGCCGGCGCTCCCTTCACCCTTCACCTTTCACCCTTCACTGCTTTCCGGCGCCAGCTCCTCAGTGGCCTCCTCCGCGCCTCCCTCGTCCTCTTTCACGACCCGGGCCACGTCCACCAGCACGTCACCCTCGTCGAGGTTCATGACGTGGACGCCCTGCGTATTGCGCCCGATCACGCGGATACCGTCCACCGGGACCCGGATGATGATGCCTTTGCGGGTGATCATCATCAGCTCGTCGTCGGGGATCACTTCCTTGAGTGCGACGCAGGCCCCGGTCTTGTCGGTGTTCTTGAAGGTGATGATGCCTTTGCCGCCCCGTCGCTGCACCCGGTAGTCCGCCAGCTCGCTGCGCTTGCCGAAACCCTTCTCCGACACCACCAGCAGGGTGGAGTCGCGCCGGATTACCACCATGCCGATCAGCGCATCGCCGGAGTCGAGCTCGATGCCTTTGACACCGGTGGTGGCGCGGCCCATCTCGCGGACGTCGCTCTCGTGGAAGCGGATGCTCATGCCCCCGCGCGTCGCCAGCACGATGTCGTTGTTGCCGTCGGTGATCTGGACGTCGATCAGCTCGTCGCCCTCTTCGATGTTGATCGCGTTGATGCCGTTGGCGCGCACGTTGCCGTAGGCGGAGAGCACCGTCTTCTTCACGGTGCCGTTCCGCGTGGCGAACATGAGCCACTTGCTGTCGATGAACTCGCGCACCGGCACCAGCGCGGTGATCCGTTCTTCCGGCCGGATCGCGATGCACTGGACCACCGGCTTGCCGCGCGCGGCGCGGCCGCCCTGCGGGATCTCGTGCACCTTGAGCCAGTAGACCTGGCCCTTGTCGCTGAAGAACATCACATAGTCGTGGGTCGAGGCGATGAACAGGTGCTCGATCCAGTCGTCCTCCTTCGCGGTCGCGCCGGTCAGCCCGCGGCCGCCCCGCCGCTGCTTGCGATAGGTGGACACCGCAATCCGCTTGATGTAGCCCGAATGGGAGATGGTGATGACCATGTCCTCTTCGGCGATGAGATCCTCCACCGAGAATTCGTCCTGGTCGGGGATGATCTCGGTGCGCCGCTCGTCGCCGTAGTCCTTGGCGACCTCGGCCATCTCCGACTTCAGAATCCCCATCCGCTTCTCTTTGCTCTTCAGAATGCTCTTGAGCTCGCCGATGGTGGCCCGCACTTCCTTGAGCTCGGCTTCGAGCTTGTCGATCTCGAGGCCGGTGAGCTTGGCGAGCCGCATGTTGAGGATGGCCTCGCTCTGCCGCTCGGACAGCCCGAAGCGCTTGCGCAGCGCCGCGTCCGCCGTCTCGGTATCCGCCGAGCCGCGGATGATCTTGATGACCTCGTCGATGTTGTCGACCGCGATCTTGAGACCCTCGAGGATGTGCTCGCGCTCCTCGGCCGCCTTGAGATCGAACTTGGTGCGCCGGATGATGATCTCGTGGCGGTGGGCCACGAAATGCTCCAGCAGCTCCTTGAGCGGCATCACCCGGGGCTGACCCTTGACCAGCGCCAGGTTGATCACCCCGAAGGTCGACTGCATCGCGGTGTGCTTGTAGAGCTGGTTCAGCACCACGTGCGGAATCGCATCCCGCTTGAGCTCGATGACCAGTCGCATGCCGTCGCGATCCGATTCGTCGCGCACGTCGCTGATGCCCTCGAGCTTCTTGTCGTTGACCAGG
Organism: Gemmatimonadales bacterium; assembly: GCA_036566495.1. Lineage (GTDB taxonomy): Bacteria > Gemmatimonadota > Gemmatimonadetes > Gemmatimonadales > GWC2-71-9 > JABFSM01. The sequence goes on from DATCWE010000005.1 coordinate 1,896, forward strand.
GTGGCGATGTCCTTGTGCAGGGTCGCCTTGTTGACCTGGTAAGGCAGCTCGGTGACGATGATCGCGCTGCGGCCGGTCGAGGGTTTTTCCTCGACCACGGCCCGGGCGCGCATGATCACCTTGCCCCGGCCGGTGGCGTAGGCCTCGCGCAGCCCCTGGGTGCCGTAGATGTAGCCCCCGGTGGGGAAGTCCGGGCCCTTGATGTGCTTGAGCAGCTCCTCGAGCGGGGCCTCGGGATGCTCGACCAGGTGCTCGATGGCCTTGGCCACTTCGCGCAGGTTGTGGGGCGGGATGTTGGTGGCCATCCCCACCGCGATGCCGCTCGAGCCGTTGACCAGCAGGTTCGGAATCTTGGACGGCAATACGGTCGGCTCGCGCAACCGGTCGTCGAAATTCGGCTGGAAGTCGACGGTGTCCTTGTCGATGTCCTCCAGCATCGCGACCGCCACGCGGGTGAGCCGGGCCTCGGTGTAGCGGTAGGCCGCGGCGGGATCGCCGTCCACCGAGCCGAAGTTGCCCTGCCCATCCACCAGCGGATAGCGCAGCGAGAATTCCTGGACCATCCGGACCAGCGCGTCGTAGACCGAGGTGTCGCCGTGGGGGTGATACTTGCCGAGCACGTCGCCCACCACCGTCGCCGACTTCTTGTAGGGGCGGCCCGGCACCAGGCCGAGCTCGTTCATCGCAAACAGAATCCGGCGGTGCACCGGCTTGAGCCCGTCCCGCGCATCGGGCAGCGCGCGGGAGACGATCACGCTCATCGAGTAGTTGATGAACGACTGCTTCATCTCCTCTTCGATGGGGCGGGGCAGGATTCGTTCACGCGAATTGGGCGCGGTCATGGGCACATCGGGCGGAGGTGAGGCATGCCGGGAAGGGACTCCCGGAATGCCTGAATATAGGTGGGTGACCGGGCCTGGAGCAACCGCGCTCCGGGGGTGTAACTGCCTAGATTTTCAAGAGGTTAGGAGACTGGACCTCAGGCGGCGGTACCTTCCGGCGAAGTGGACGCTTTGCGCTTCGGGCCCTCGGGCCAGATGCGTTCGTACGAGCTGGGAGCTGTCATCTTCCCATCAAGCTGAAGTGAGGCGGCTGCATGGGCAAAGGCTTGCAGGAAATCTGTGAAGCAGCGGTGCTGGAGGGGCGTCAGATCGATCTGACCGGATGCTTCTACGAAGTGTCCGGACCCTACGCGTTCGTCCCCTGCACGTACTACCCCTTGCTGGCAGGGCTCGCCCGAACCCAGCGGATGTCGCAGGTGCTCGACGTGGGCACCAGGTACGGCGGATCGATCCTCGCGGTGCGCAAGGGTCTGGCCGAGCCGCATCCCGATCGCCCGGTGCTGGTGACGGTCGACCTGACGGAACATCAGGGGCATGCCCTTCAGCGCTACCCTGAAATCAGGCGGATTCTGGGCGACGGCGCCGCGGCCGCCATCGTCGCACGGGTCGCGAAATGTTTCGAGCCTCCCATCGACATGGTGTTTCTCGACGCGGTGCACACGATGGAGCACACCAGGGCCTGCTTCGAGGGCTATGGGCGCAGCCTGAATCCCCGCTTCATCGTGCTCGATGACATCCATCTCAATGCGTCGATGGCGCGACTATGGAAGGAGCTGCAGAGCTGGTTTCCCGCGGACCAGGTATTTGATGCTACCGAGGTCGCAGGACGCAGCTCGGACTGTGGTTTCGGGGTAATCGAGTACCGGAGGGGCTAAAGGCCTCGAGTGAGCCCGCCATAGAGCGCCAGAAAACGCTCGACCATCCGAGCCTCGGGGAACTCGGTGAGGGCCAGGGCTCGGCCAGCCGCCCCCAAGGCCTCCGCCGCTTCCCGGTCCCGGAGCACCCTGAGCAGCGCCTCAGCCAGCGCGGCCGGGTCAGCGGGCGGCACGAGATATCCCGTCTGTCCCTCGCGTACGATCTCGGTCGAGCCTCCTACCGCTGTGGCGACGACTGCTGTCCCCCGCATCATGGCTTCGACCGCCACGTTCGGGAACGGCTCCTCGTAGCTGGAGGGCACCGCCTGGACCCAGGCGGCGCCGAGCCGGTCCTCGAGCTCCGGCGGGGTGAGCTGTCCGGTCAGCCTGACTCGTGCCCCCAGGTCGAGCTTCGCCACCAGTCGCTCGATGGCCTGGCGTTCGGGTCCGTCACCGGCGATCAGGAGCCGCGCGGCGGGGAGCTGCTCCACCACGGCGGCCATCGCCCGGACCAGAGTGTCGGCGCCCTTCTTGGGCACCAGCCGCCCGGCGAACGCGACGCCGGGAGGGTCCGCGAGCGGTGGCCGCTGGGGACGGAGCGGAGTTCCGTTCGGAATCACCGCGCCGACCGGCACCCCATCGCCCCGCAGACGCCGGCCGAGCCACTCGCTGTTGGCAACGATCAGGTCGAAGACGTCACGCCAGCGCCGCCAGAGCCCGAGCTGCACCGCGGTTCGCGCCAGCCCCGCCAAGGAGACGCAGTGGTTCCGGTAGCACGCCCGTCCTGCCCGCACTTCGCAACGCGCGCCGTCCGGCAGCAGCTTGGTGTTGAGGGGGCAAATAGTCTGATAGTTCACGGCGTGAAGCAGCGCGGGGATTTCGCGCAGCGCCGGCAGGATGAGGGGTGAGAGCTGGGTGAGAAACATCCGCACGTGAACCACGTCGGGACGGAACTCCCGCAGCACCCGGCGCAGCGCGAGGACGGCGGAGGGATTGGCTGTCCCGAGGATGCGCCGCAACGGAGATTCGCTCCCGAAGCAGCGATCGTCCGCCCGGTTCTCGAGGTTCAGGGGCCGGGCGGAGCTCGCGAAAAGCCGCGCGGTATGGCCCCGGGCCCGGAATCCGTCGCGCAGGATGAGCGAGACGCGCTCCGCACCCCCTCCCAGGGTGCCATAGTCATTGAGGATCAGGATCCTCATCCGGGACGCCGAGCGGCGCTCAGCCGGCCGAACAAGGTCGCGAGACCCCGCTGCGCCCGGTCAGGCAAGAGAAAGTTCCCGACATGTGAGAGCAAGTCGACCGGAGCCGGACGCCCGCGCCTGAACGCCTCGCGCAGCAACAGCAGAAACGCGGTGCCCTCTCCCTGGGCGGCGGCATTCGAGCCGACGACGTGGAGCACGAACGCGGCGTAGGCCCGGGCAGTGAACAGGTCCCGTTGCTCCCGGCACCAGGCCAGCGAGGCGCGCCAGTCCCGCATGGTGGTGATGCGGCGGCGGCCCTGCTCGACGTGCCAGATCAGCAGCGGCTCGGGCTCCGGCACGAACACCAGCCCGGCACCCGGCTCCCGTGCGGCGCGCAGCAGCCAATCGGGATCGACGTGCCGCTCGAGCCCATCCTGGAACGGCACCCGGTCCAGCAGCTGGCGCCGGGTCAGGATGGCGGAGTTGATCACCATCCCCTCTCCGGTAAACGGAGTGCGGCGACAGAAGAAATACTCGCTGAGGGGCTCGCCGGCGCCGGGAAATCGGCGCGGCCAGACCAGGTCGCCCCGTTCGCTGCGTGCGATCAGGCGGCAGCTCACGATGGGGTAGGG
>DATCWE010000050.1:0-6729 GCA_036566495.1 Gemmatimonadales bacterium
GATCGCCGAATGCGCCGCCGCGGCCTACCCCGCCCTGCTCGCCGCCCTGGCGGCGCAGGGTGGCACGGAGCTGGAGGCGCTGGGCTGGCCCTCGCGCCAGCTCGAAGTCGAAGTTGCGGTGAGCGAAACCTGGGGCGTGGCGACGGGCGCCGTGCAACGATTGGTGGCCCTGCGGCGCACCCTGCCGGCCCGGGGTCAGCACCCGCGCTGGACGGGACCGGCGGCCGGCACGGCGAGTGCGGAATTCGAGCGCTTGCTGGAACTGCTCCTGGATGCGGCGTCCACCGAGCTGCGACTGCGCCGCCTGGCGGAGGCGCTGGAGCGCACGTCGCGTCAGGTCAACACCCTGGAGCGGCGCGTCGCGCCGGCGCTCCAGCGCGAGGTGCGCCGGGTGCGCGGCCTACTGGAGGAACGGGAGCGCGAGGATCACACCCGGCTCAAGCGGCTGAGCGGGCGTCCACGGCGGGCGGGCTGGGCACCGTCGTCCCGCTGAGGCACCCCTTCTCGGGAGCCAGCCGAGGCTCCGCCCCCAGCCAGTACAGTCCATTCGCCATGATGCAATAGCCGGTCGCCGCGAACCACACCATCGCGGCGCCGACGAATCCGGTGAAGAGCAGCCACCACGGGCTCCACAGCAGGGAAAGCGTCGACGCGACCGAGATATTGATGCCGACCGCGAGGTAGATCCGCCGCTCCAGGTACCAGCGGTCGGTCTGCATGAAGTAGAGGTTGCCCGGCGTCGGCCCTTGGCGTCCCAGCATCGGGGTGAACCCGAAAAGCCGGAGCACGTTTCCGACGAGGCAAAAGCCCGTAAACGCCACCAGGATCGACGCGGCCCCCGTGGCAATGACGAGGAAAACCCATTCGGGACGCACCAGCGCCGCGAGGGCAGTTCCAGTCAGCAAAACGATGCCGGCCACCAGCCAAACGGTCCGTTCGATGTACCAGCGATTGGTGGGGACGATGTAGACGCCGGAGCGGAATGGCATGGGGGGAGCCTCCCTCGCTGACGTTGGCGGGCGCGGGGCGCAAGGCCCCGCGAATGCACGTGCCGGAGCTTCAGGCGGAAGCGATCCTGCGTCAAGGGGTGACGCGGGAACGAGCGGGCTCCGCCGCAGTTCGGACTACCCGGTACGGGAGCGAGAGCGTCGCAGCATTACCGCGGCCACCAGGGCGGCGCCCAGGGTCAGCAGCGGGATCACCTGGTCGACGTGGAAGTGAACGCTGGTGGATGGGTGCGCCCACGCCGGGGTGGCGAGCAGGGCCAGCGCTGCGCCCGCCGCGAAGAGTGCCGTCGAGTTTCTCATGGTAGTGCCTTTGTCATGGTGGCCCCGAAGTCCGGGGTGCGCCGTTCGAAGAACGCCGCCAGCCCTTCCGCGAACTCCGCACTGTCGGCGGTACGGGCCAGCTGTTGGAGCTCCTGGTCGAGGTGATAGTCGAGCCGGTCGACCCCGGTGGCCTGATTGATGAGGCTCTTGGCCGCGGCATACGCACCGGTCGGTCCTGCCGCGAGCTGCTGCGCGAGGGCGAGCGTCGCGGACTCGAAGCCCGCTACCGGGAAGACCCGGGATACGATGCCGAGTGCCCGCGCCTCTTCCGCACTGAGGCGGGGGTTGAGCAGGACCAGCTCCATGGCCTTGTGAAAGCCCACCAGCCGCGGCAGGAAGAAGGTGGAGCTCTCCGCGCCGGACAGACCGGTCTTGTGATAGGCCCATTCGAAGGCGGCGCGCTCCGACGCGACCACCAGATCACACGCCATGGCAATCCCGAACCCGCCCGCTGCGGCGATCCCGTCCACGGCCGCGATGAACGGCTTCGGCGCCCGGCGGATTTCCGAGATCGCGCTGTGGAGGTACTCGAGGATCTGCTTGAAGCTCTCGCCGAATCCCTTGCCCGGCCCCACGCCGTCCGGCTGGAGATAGCCGAAGTCGGCCGGCTCCCCCCGCTCCCGGATGTACTTGAGATCTGCCCCGCTGCAAAACACGCCGCCTTCGCCCCGCAGCACCACACAGCGCACCTCGGCATCGCGCGCCATCCGCAGCCCGGCGGCGCGGAACTCGCGGGCGGTGGTCACGTCCAGGGAGTTGAAGCGGTCGCGCCGGGCGATGGTGATGACGCCGACGGCTCCTTCGCGAGAGACCAGAACCGAGGGCATCAGGCCTCCGCGGCGCGCAGGACTGGCGGGGATTCGCGCCGCAGCTCCTCGGGACCGAGCCGGCCGGCGATCACGGCGCGCCCGTCGAGCACGCGCACCTGACCGAGGGCGAAGCGCCGGAGGGCCCGCGCCAGCAGGAGTCCCCATGCCGAACGCATCATCCATTCGCGCTGGGCAAAGGCATAGGCCTTGAGGATCTTGGCGGCATTCCAGCGGCGCGCGTCTGCCACCAGCGGATGCGAAGGGAAGCCCCAGGAGCGCACCAGCGGCGGGCCGGCATCGACGTCGGCCGCAACCAGGTGCACGGTGGATCGGGTCTCGTCGCGGCCCTCGGCCAACGCGTCGTAAGTGGAATGCAGGCCACGGAAGCGCGGACCGCCCTCCGACCCGGCCACCAGCAGATCCGCGTCGTGAACGTTGATCAGTGCCGTGGGGTACGCAGCCAGCAGCGGCTCGGTCACGATGTGGAGGTAGCCGCACAGGACGATGAGTCCCGGGCGATGGGCCTCCAGCAGACGAACGGTCAGCGTGTCGTACTGCCGGCGCAGCGCCAAATCGGTCCATTTGCCCCCGCGCGCGCTGCAGAAGGCGCGCAGATCGTGACTCAGCGCGGGGATGCCGGCCTGGCGCAACTGCCCCAGGGCCTCACTCTCGGGATCGCTTGCGATGCCCGCGACGATGTCGTAGAGCCGACCGCGCTCCGGGTCCTGCTCGAGCAGGTAGGACAGCCCCGGCGCGCGGCTCGTGGTGAGCAGCGCGACGCGCAAGGGAAGTTGCGACGCGACCGGACGCAGCGTTCGGCTCAGCATATCCGTGGCAGCGGCTCGCCATCGGGCTCGGCCATCAGCCGACGCCCGAGTCCGGTGTCGAGAATCACTCGCCCGCCGTGCTCGGCAATGCACTCGCCGACGATGGCCGCGTCGCGCCCCTGGGGATGGGCAAGCAAGGCCGCGAGCACGCGGTCGGCCGCCTCCGGCCGCACACCCAGAATGGCTTTGCCCTCATTGGCGATGTGGAAGGGATCCAGGCCCAGCATCTCCGCCGCGGCCCGCACCACTGGCGTGACCGCCACCTCCGGCTCCCGGATCACAATCCCCACGCCGCTCTTGGCCGCCATCTCGTGCAGCGCGCTGGCCGCGCCACCCCGAGTCGGGTCCTTCATCGCGACGATGTCCCCGGCGCCGACGGCGAGGGCGGCGCGAATCAGCCCGTTGATCGGCGCCACGTCGGAGCGAAGCTCGCCGTCGAGCCCGAGCTCGTGCCGCTTGGCCATCAACGCGATGCCGTGATCGCCGATGGTTCCGGTGAACAGCAGACGATCGCCCGCGTGCAGGCCCGCGTCAGTGACCAGCCGGGAGGTGAGCGCGATGCCCGTGGTGTTGATCACGATACCGTCGAGCTCGCCGCGTCCCATGACCTTCGTATCGCCGGTCACCACCGCCGTCCCCGCTTCACGACACGCGTCACGCATGGAAAGCTGGATGCGCTCGAGGAGGTCGCGGCGGAATCCTTCTTCGATGACGACCGCAGAGGTGAGCCCCATCGGCTCCGTCGCTCCCATCATGGCCAGGTCGTTCACCGTACCGGCGACCGCCAGCCGCCCGATGTCGCCGCCCGGGAACACGATCGGGTGCACCACATGGGAATCGGTGGTCAGCACCAGCCACTGATCTCCGACCGGAAACGCCGCCCCGTCGTCCATCTGGGCGAGCCCGACCGTCGCCGCGGGAGCGGCCGGAAACCCCGCAGCGAGACACTGCTCGATCAGCAGCCGCATGGCGCGCCCACCGGCGCCCTGGCGCAGGCTGATCAGCTCGTCGCGAACGAGGGGGAGCACGCACGTCATAGGTCGGGATGCCCTCCGTACTGATGCCAGATCTTACAAGTGCCCTCGTTCGAGACCATGCAGGCTCCTACCGGGTTATCCGGCGTGCACGCCTTGCCGAAGAGCGGGCAGCGGTCGGGCGACGCGGTGCCGGCCATGATGTTGCCGCAAATGCAGCTCTGGGTGAGTGCCGCGGGGGCGTGCTGCCAGAGGCGCTCGACATTGATGGCGAAGCGGCGCCGGGCGTCGAGGTGGGCGAACTCGTCGCGCAGCCGGAGGTTCCCGTTGGGAATGTGGGCGATGCCGCGCCAGTTGCCTCCCACGGCGCGAAAGACTCGCCAGAGCTGGGCCTGGGCGTTGCGATTGCCCTCTCGCGTCACGCAGCGGGGGAACATGTTCTCGACCGCCAGGGTGCCGTCGCGAATCATTTCCAGCAGCTTGACCAGACCGGCCAGGATGTCGAGCGGCTCGAAGCCGGCGACGACGACAGGAACCCGGTGGTGCTGCACGAACCGCTCGAAGATGGCGGACCCGGTGATCGCGGCGGCATGGCCCGCGGCCAGGAATCCCTCCACCCGGTTGCCCGGCATCTCGGCGACAATCTCCATGACCGGCGGGATGTACTTGTGGGCGGACAGCACCGAGAAATTGGGCGGCAGGTCACCCAGCACCACGGCCGCCGTGGCCACCGCGGTGGTCTCGAACCCGCTCGCGAAGAACACCACCTCTTCCGTGGTGTCGCGGGCCAGCTCGACCGCTTCCGCGGCGCTGTAGAGCACCTCGATCCGGGCGCCTTCGGCCTGCGCATCCCCCAGCGAGCGGGAGGTTCCCGGTACGCGGACCATGTCGCCGTACGTCGCGATGATCTTGCCGTCCAGCGCCAACGCCACCGCCTCGTCCACCTCCGGCACGTCGGTGACGCAGACCGGGCAGCCCGGCCCCATGATGACGTTGAGCGCCTTGGGAAGCAGCGTGCGCAACCCGAACTTGGCGATGGACTGCTCGTGGCTGCCGCAGACGTGCATCACCGCCACATCGCGGCCGATCTGGGTGCAGAGCTGTTCCAGGGCCACGGCCAGCGCCCGGGCGCGGCCCGGGTCGCGGAAGCGGAGCTGGCTCACGCCGCGGTCCAGAACCAGCTCAGTCATCGCGCCCCGCCTGGTCGAGCCGCGCGGCCGCGATTTCTCCGCGGACATCGGCCGCCATCATGTCGTGCTCCGCTTCCTGAAGCAGCAGATCATAGAGCGCGAGCGTTTCCTGAATCTCGCCCGCAGGAATCTTGCGGATGGCAAAACCGACGTGGTTCAGGATGTAGTCACCCGCCACCACCGGCTCATCGACCACATCGAGCCGCGTTTCTCTTCGTACCCCCCAGAAATCCACCAGCGCGATTGCGCCACGAACCTCCACGACGCGTCCCGGCACCCCGAGGCACATGGCTCAGCCCTCCTGTTCCGCGGCGAGCAGGGCCGCACCCACCGCCGCCTGTCCGAAACTGATCGCGCCGTCGTTGGGTGAGAGCCGCCGGGGCGTGAGCACCCGAAGGCCCAGCGCCTCGATCCGGCCGCGAATCGACTCGAGCAGGCGGGCGTTCTGGAACACTCCTCCGGCGAGCGCGACGGTTTGGAGCCCGGTGGAGCGGGCGAGGCGGCGGACCAGCTCCGCGGTGGCCCAGGCGATGCTCGCATGGAAGTCCGCGGCCAAATCGGCCGGATCGACTCCCCGCTCGCGCCGGGAGCCGAGCACCGCGAGCAGCGGCAGCGGGTCCAGCACCAGCCGGCCGTCGAGCTCGAGGAAGCGGCAGGGGTATTCGGTCGCGGGCCGGCGGCCGGCGAGCGCCTCCAGCTCCATGGCGGCCTGGCCCTCATAGGAGGCATGCCGGCGTACGCCGATCACCGCGGCAGCAGCGTCGAAGAGGCGCCCCATCGACGAAGCGAGCGGGGCGTTGAGCCGCTGCGAGATCTGTCGCTCGGCGACGGCCCGCTCGCGGGGGTCCACGCCTGCAAAGGCGGACGCGAAATTGCCAGCGAATCCGGGCTCGATCGAGAGATATCCGAGCGCGACACGCCACGGCTCGCGCGCGGCGCGATCACCGCCGGGCAGCGGTGCGGGAAGCAGGTGGGCCACCCGGCGATAGCTGGTGAGATCGGCGACCAGCAGCTCCGCCCCCCAGGTCGTTCCGTCGTCACCGTAGCCGGTGCCGTCATACGCGACCCCGAGCACCGGCTCCGTCACGCCATGCTCGGCCAGCACCGCTGCGATATGGGCGTGGTGGTGCTGCACCGTGAGGGTGCGCGCAAAGCCCAGCTCCTGCGCCAGCCGGCTGGAGAGGTAGCCCGGATGAAGATCGCGGACCACGACCTCCGGCTCGATCCGGAACAGGCGGCGGTGCGCGGCGAGCGTGGCCTGGAAGTGCTCCAGCGTCTCGAGCGAGTCGAGATCTCCCACGTGCTGGCTGACGTAGGCGGTGTCACCATGCACCAGCGTCAGCGTGTTCTTGAGCTGCGGGCCGACTGCGAGCAGCGGCCGCGGGCTCGGCACCGGCAGGGCCAGCGGCAACGGGGCGTAACCGCGGGCCCGGCGCAGGAAAACCGGTTGGTCGCACACCACCCGCACCACGGAATCGTCATAACGTGCCACGATCTCGCGATCATGCAGCAGGAATCCGTCGGCGATCTCCGCCAGGCGGACAATCGCCTCCTCGTTCCCGGTGGCGATCGGCTCCTCGGCACTGTTGCCGCTGGTCATC
>DATCWE010000353.1:0-31942 GCA_036566495.1 Gemmatimonadales bacterium
ATATCGCCCTGGCCGGGCTCGTCGCGGCGATGTCGCGCGGCGAGTATGGCACGGCCTGCCCCCGCTGGCTCGAGCTAACCCGCACCTGGCCGGGCGAGTTTCCAGTCTGGTACGGCGCGGCGACTTGCCTGGGCCGGGACACCGGAGTAGAACGCGACCCGGCGAGCCCGACCGGTTGGAGGTTCCGCAGCAGCTACCACCAAGCGCAGCGGGCCTGGCGCCAGGCTTTTGCCCTGCTCCCCGCGATCTATCGCGACTACCGCGCCGGCGGACTGCGGGGCCCGGGGTGGCTGCTCTGGACGCAGCCCGGCCGGGGCCGAAGCGGGAGCGCGATTCCGCCGGACACCGGGCTCTTTGGCAGTCGCCCAACCTGGCAGGGAGACACGCTGGCATTCCTTCCACGGCGCGCGCTGGAATTCTCCTCGGGCCAGGCAGGCCTTGGCGGATCTACCACAGAGGCGGTGACGCAACAGCGCCTGGCTTTCTATGATCTCGCGACCGAGTGGGCGAGCACCGACCCTCAGAGCCTCGAGGCCCGGGAGGCGGTTGCATTGGCCTTGTGGTCACTTGGCAATGCATCGGCCATCGACAGCATCAGGGCGACTCGCGCATATGCACGATCCCCCGCCGACCGGGCACGGCTCGGGGTCTCCGAGGCGTTGATGCGAATCCTGAGAGGTGCCGAAGACACCGCCGAGCTGTCCGAGGCACGCATCGTCACCGATTCGGTGTTGGCCATGAATTCCGACCTCCCCGGGGTCGATCCGTTGGATTTCGCGACCGCGGCAGCACTCACCGGGAGGGCTAAGCTGGCGGCGCGATTCATCCGTCGTGCCAGTCCGCGCTATGCATGGAGACTCCCCCCGGCGCTCACCGCCGATGCCCTCGCCTTCCTCGTCTTTGCAGCGCTCGGTGGTCCGACGGACAGCTTGGTTGAGCTGGAGCGCCGAGTCGCCGAGGGGATCGCCACCGGCGTGGATGCCGGGAGACGGGCGGCGGAACAGGGCGAGTGGCTGGGCAGACCATTGGCGCTTGCTCCATTTGAGTTGGGCTTGCCCTCGATCGCCCGTTTGGTCGGCACCGGGGACTACTTGATTGACGCCTCAGCAGCTCAAGCGAAGGGGGACACCACAACCGCGCGGCGCCTGTTGCGCCGGGCCGCGGCCAGCCGAAGCGGGATGCCGGCCTCCGACATGATGTTCGAAGCACTCCTTCCCGAGGCGCGGCTCCTCGCCGCAATGGGCGACGCTGCGGCGGCCGTCGGCCGGCTCGACCCGACTCTCGCCACCCTGCGTCGAGTTTCTCTTCCAGGGGTCAGCGATCCCGTGGGCGCCGGCCTGCTGGTGCGGGCGATGGCACTCCGGGCCGACCTCGCGATGGCGATGAGAGACTCTGCAAATGCCAGGCGTTGGGGCCGCGCGGTCGCCGTGCTGTGGTCCTCATCCGATCCATTCCTGGCGCCGGTCGTCGAGCGGGCGCGGCGCGCGTCACGTGGCACAACCCCTTGAAAGGGAAGGAGCTCCTCATGTCCTGCAAAGGCCTTTACCGCCCGCTGGCGATACCCCTGGGCGCGATCGCAGTCACGCTGGGGTTGTTCGGGTGCCATCCGTCGGGCCCGCAAGTGGCCGGCCGGCCGGAGTGCCCCACCGACGTGATCGTTCTTCCGAGCGACACCGGCTACGTGACCACCACGGAGCTCGCAGCCCCGGGTCCCATCAGCCTGGTCCCCGAGTACCACGATTGTCAGCGGTTCGTCAATCCGGAGAAGACCACCTACGGGCCGCTGGTCGCGATCTTTGCGACCTACAAGCTGGATACGGTTCCCGATCCGGTGGTGCCGCAACAGCCCACCCGGGCGTTGCTCGGCGGAACAGAGCGGGCGGCCGCGACGATCCTGAACTACAACGACCCCTATGAGCCGCTGAGCATCGAGCACGGCATCAACTGCCTGTACATGGTGACTTCGAACGGGATTTGGCGGGCGCACATCGTCAAGGTCTGGTCCGACAGCGCCTGCGTCCGGCCCATGAGCGAGAACGCGGGTGGAGCGGACCTCAACGTGACCGTGCTCGCCGGGCCCCGGGGCGACAGCGTTCCGCCGGTCGCCCGGTGGGACTGGGATCCTATCGTCCGCAAGCACTATATCGGGATCCGCTGCGGAAGCCAGTGGTGCGAGGTCTACGACTTGAGCCAGCCTACCTTGAATTCATCGCCTCACTACGCCGGCTCGATTCAGGCTGCGGTGAAGGGCTGGTACGACGAGCAATACCTGGCCGTGAGGTCGGTTGGAGGCAATGGACTGGCGCCCGGTGGCGTGCTGGCAACGATCATCCCGGTGGCGAACCTGGCCGATTTCACCGTCGCGAACTTTGACGCGACTTGGCAGAAGGTCGCCGTGGTTTCCCTCTCAGACGATTCGCCCAAGTACCACGACAAGTTCAATTTCGTACGAGCGGCCCCACCGGCGGGAAAGAGCGAGGTGTGGCTCTGCAAAGGCGACCCGGCCGCCTGCGGAATCTCCAACGCTCAGGTGCCTGCGTCCTGCCCGAACAAGGATGACCCCTGGTGGGGAAAGATTGTTGCGGATGGCACTACCAGATATCGCTGCGTCATCCGCCGTACTCATCCTGGCATCTCGATTCCGGGAGCCGTGCGGTGGCGGTGGCAGGTCGACGATGAGGACATGTGGATTCGTTGTCCTGAGGGCTGTTGCGAGATGACCTGACGGGCGGCCGACCCTCCGAAGTGAGGAATAAATGAGGGAGCGGTGAGCAGAGGTTGAGTCCCACGAAGCACCTTGGGTGGTGAAAGCGGCGTGGCAGGACGGCCGACCGGGTCGCTGCCCGCCGCAGCCACACAAGGAGGCCTTATGGGAATCCCGATTCGTCGCTCCCCTCTCGTCCCGGCATCCCTGCTCCGCGCGCTCTGCATCGGCATCCTGGCCGGTTGCTCCGAAGATCAGATCGCGACGCCCATACGCCCGACCACCGCGACCCTCGTCCTCAACACGATCACTACCGGCGGCAACCCCGACCCGACCGGCTACGTACTCCTCCTCGACAACGCCAGCTTCGCCCAGCTGGCGCTCAGCGAAAACCGCGAGCTTCCGCTTCCGCCCGGGCAACATACTCTGCTGCTCTCCGACATCGCCGGCAACTGTCAGCTGCTCGGAGAGAACCCCAAGACGATCAGCGTCATCGCCGGCCAGCGCCTCGGGATGACCTTCCAGCTGGACTGCCCGGTCCTGAGCACGATCGAGATCGTGATCGCCACCACCGGCGTGAGTCTGGATCCGGACGGCTACATGCTGAACCGGGACGGCAGCTTGCTCCAGGCCGTATCCCTGACCGATCACGCCCACTTGGCCGAGGTGCGGCCGGGATCTTATGCCTTTCGCCTTTGGTCTGTCGCCGGCAACTGCGCCGTCGCCGGGGGCAGCAACCGGGTGCTGTCGGTCGGCGAGGGGCAGACCCTGACCATCACCTTCGACGTGACCTGCTCCCCCCGCACCGATGACACGCCCGGCGAAAAGCTGGTGATTTCCAGTCGCGAAGAAGTCGGCGGTGACGCCAACCTCGAAATCATGAACGCTGACGGCAGCGGCCGGCAACGGCTGACCGACAATGCCGGGGAGGAGGCCATTCCCGAGCTATCCCCCGACGGCAATACCATCCTGTTCATCGACTGGACCGCGAACAGCCGGAAGCTGGTCTTACTCGATCGTGCCCAACAGCAGGAAGCGCCCCTGACGACCCTGGGAGTGGACCGCGCGGTATGGTCTCCCGACGGTACTCAAATCCTTTTCGAACGGCGCGGGAGTCTGTTCCTGATGAAGGCGGATGGAAGCGGGGAGAAGGTCTTGACCAGCGGCGGGAACGACCACGATCCGTACTGGTCCCCCGACGGCGCCCAGATCGCGTTCACGCGGGGCTATGACCTGTACCTGATGAACGTCGATGGCAGCCAGCCGCGGCGACTCGCCGCCAATCGGGCGGCAGGTCCCTGGTCTCCGGACGGTCGCAGCCTGGTGGCGACGATGCTCACGGGGACCGTGTGCTACTACTACTACTCGTACTGCTACGTGACCAACGCGCACACTCCCGCCGATTTGGTGGTCCGCGATGTCCAGAGTGGCGCCGAAACCGCGCTGACCGCGACCGCCTCGGTCCCCGAGTGGTCGCCGGCGTGGTCGCAGGACGGCAAACGGATCTATTTCATTTCCGCGTCGACCGGTAATCCGGACATCTACGCGATTACCCTGGCGACCCTTGCAATGGAGCAGGTCACGACGTCCGCCGCGCGGGAGGAATGGGTTTCGGCAGGAGTCGTAGGACTCCCGGTGTCCGCTTCGCGCACCAGGGGCGCAGGAATCCGGCGACCCTGAGGCCAGGTCGGTCCGGGCCGGATCGCCGTGACGGTGTCCGCAGGGTACGCGGACGCCACCACGGTTTTCCGGTGAAGCAGTCTCACGGGAGTCCGGTTCCTCAAGTGAGGAATTGCTGAGGAGGAGGTGAGCAAGGATTGAGGGACGGCCGGTACCATGTGTGGCGAAGCACAACGTGGCAGGACGACCGACCGGGTCGCTGCCCGCTGCAGCCACCGATGGAGGCCGTATGGCAACCCCGATTCGCTCCCCTCTCGTTCCGGCACCCCTGCTCCGCCTGCTCTGCATCGGCATCCTGGTCGGATGTGGCGATGATCCGACCGCGACTCCCCCGCCTTCACCCCCGCCGGCAGCTCCCGAAAAGGCGGTGCTCGTGCTCAGCACAATCACGACCGGGGGCGACCCCGACGTGACCGGCTACCTGCTGGTCGTGGACGGCGTGAACTATGCCCAGCTGGACGTCACCGCCGAGCGGGAGCTGCCCCTCGTGCCCGGGCAGCATTCACTGGGGCTCTCCGACGTGGCCCGCAATTGTGCGATCACCGGCGAGAATCCCAGAACCTTCACAGTCGTTGCCGGTCAGCGGCTCGCGGTCACCTTTCAGCTCGCCTGCCCGAAGTTCAACACGATCGATGTTGTGATCGCGACCACCGGAGTAAGCCTTGACCAGAATGGCTATGTGCTCAGCCGGGACGGCAGCGTGCTGCAGCACGTGGCGTCGCTGGATCACGCGCATCTGGCCGACGTTGCACCGGGCAGCTACCTCTTCCGCCTGTCCTCCGTCGCCGGAAACTGCACCGTCGCGGGTGGGAGCAGCCGGATCGTGACGGTCACCGAGGACCAGTCCCTCACGATCACCTTCGACGTGAATTGTATCTCCCGCACCGACGACACCCCCGGCGAGAAGCTGGTGGTATCCGGTCGCGAAGCAGGCGGGGATGCCAATCTCGAGATCATGAACCCGGATGGGAGCGGCCGGCAACGGCTTACCGATGATGCCGGCGAGGAGATGGTCCCCGAGTTTTCACCGGACGGAAGCATGATTCTCTTCGTGGACTGGCTCAGCAGCCCCAGGAAGCTCGTCCTGCTCGATCGCGCCCAGCGCGAGGAATCGGCTTTACCAACCGAAGGGGTCGACCGCGCGGTGTGGTCCCCCGACGGTACCCGAATCGCCTTCGCCCGGCGCGGCCGTCTGTACCTGATGAACGCGGATGGGAGCGCGGAGACGGCGTTGACCAGCGGGATCGACGACCGCGATCCGTACTGGTCGCCCGACGGCGGCCAGATCGCGTTTTCCCGGGATTACGACCTGTATCTGGTGAACAGCGATGGCAGCCAGCTCCGGCAACTCGCGAGCTACCGCCTGGCCGGCCCGTGGTCGCCGGACGGTCACAGGCTGATCGTCACGCTCGTGACGCCTGACTACTGTCATTACTACTACTACTACTGTAGCACCAACCACCATCCAACCGATCTGGCCGTCCTCGCGGTCGATGGCAGCGCCGAAACGGCGCTGACCGAATCACCCCTGACGCCTGAGTGGTCCCCGGCGTGGTCGCGGGACGGGCAACGCGTCTATTTCATTGCCGCGCCGACCGGTAACCCGGACCTTTACGTGATCTCCGTGAACACTCTCGCAGTGACGAACCTGACAACGTCGACTGCAAGAGAGGAGTGGGTTTCGGTCGGAGTCGTGGGAGCACTGACCTCCGCATTGCGCCGTGGGGGCGCCCCGGTCCACCGGCCTTAGCGCCGGTTCCTTCTGGGCAGGATCGCCGTGGCGGTGTCCCGCAAGGTGCGGAGGATGGACGCCGCCCACGGCTCCCCAGCCAGATTGCGGGTTTCGAAGGGGTCGCTCTCGAGGTCGTAGAGCTGGCCCACGGTGTCATGGGGCGTTGAGAGAAAGCGGTAGCGGCCCAGTCGGGCACTCGCCAGGGCTCCCTGACTCACCGGATAGTGCGAGGGCAGGTCGCGTGCAAAACTCACCGCCGAAGTGACCGCAGCCGGTGGGGGCCGCTGTCCGGTCCAGTAGCCGGCGAGGCCCGGTCCCGGAAACGGTCCCGGTCGGCCGAGCAGATTCAGCACGGTGCTGGGGATCCCCGCCAGGCTGACCGGTTCGGCAACTCGAGAAGCCGGGACGTGCCCGGGCCATACCACGAGGAAGGGCACCCGAACGGACGGTGCATACAGGCTGTTCCCGTGCCCCATGAGTCCGTGCTCGAAGAATTCCTCGCCATGATCGCCTACCACAATCACCAGGGTGTGTCGCAGCGCTCCACGGACCCGCAAGGAATCGAGCAGTGCGCCGATCTGCTCGTCGAGGTAGGCGATGGCACCCTGATAGGCCCGGCGTCCGAGCGTTACCGCCTGCGGCGACCACGCACTGGGCCCCACAGCGCGCGGCCGCCGCGGCTCACCGGGAAGAAAGCGGCTCCAGTACGGTTCGGGAGGGAAATAGGGCGCATGGGCATCGAAATAGTTGAGGAACGCGAAGAACGGTTGCCCCGCGAGCCGGTCCAGCCAGCCCAGAAAGCTTCGATTGATCTCGTCCGACGCGAGGCGGCCCGGGGAGTCGCCCGGCCGCGGGGTCCGCAGCCCGTGCCAGAGGTTTACGGCGGACCTGGAAAGGCTGGTCCAGCGCAGCGCGTTCGCCGCCGTCAGCCGATAGTCTTCGTAGTGGCCAAAGCCGCGCCCGAGCCCGGTTTCCGCACTGGCGTATTCGGTGTTGGCCACAAAGCCTCCCGTGGCATAGCCCGCGGTCCCCAGCACTTCCGCCAGGGTGGGCCAGGTGCCGTCGAGGCGAGTCATCCAGTCGATCGAGAGCTCGTACGGGCGATGTCCAGTAAACAGGCTGGCGTGCGAGGGCGCGGTCCACGGCGCAGTCGAGAACGCCTGGTCGAAGATCACGCCCTGGGCACCGAGGGCGTCCAGGAACGGCGACGTGGTGGGTTTCATCCCGTAGAGCCCCAGCTCGATGGCGCGAACCGTGTCGAGTACGAGCAGGAGCACGTTGGGCGTGCCCGGCTCGGCCCGCACCATTCCGCGCGGCACTCCGCTCCTGGCCTGGGCAATGTGGAGGCCCGCGGCGCCCAGCATCGGAAGGGCCAGCATCAGCGGAAGGGTCCGGCGCACCAGCCGCTCGAATTCCGCGCTCCGCTTCGCAAGCCAGCCTGCACTCTGCACCGCAAGGCCTGCGGCGAACAGCAACGCAGCCCACTTGGCCAGACCGGGAATCAGCAGGATGAGTCCGAGGATGCCAAGGCCGAGCGGCACGCCGTAGCGCACGCGAAGGCCGAACCGGGTCCGCGCCAAGGGAGCCGCGAGGAGGGTTGCGGGGACGGCGATCAGCCCGGCGGTGACCAGCGGCGCACCCGCCCAGAAATCGACGCCAACGAAGAGAAGCCTTCCGAACAGGAAGTGCTGGCAGGCGCGAATGGCGACTTCGAGAACCCCAGCCGTCAGCCCGATCCAGAGGGCTGGAAGGAGGGCGGAGGGGGCAACGGCGCTACGACCCGACGTCGGCATCGCTGATCCTTCCGAATGGGGACCGCTCGAGGGTCTCCGCCGCACATTAGTATTCAGGACGGAATCTCCGTGCGTCAAGGCCCCGAATCAGAATATGGCGGAGCAGCATGACCTCCGATGAATACGCGCTGATCGCCGGCCTGTACGACCACGTGATCCCTTACCGCGAGCGCCCCGACGTCGATTTCTACGTTGCCGCCGCCCGCGAAGCGGGAGGCCCCGTTCTCGAGCTGGGCTGCGGGACCGGCCGGATCCTGATACCCACCGCACGCGCCGGGCTCGAGATCGTCGGTGTCGACCTCTCCCCCCGGATGCTGGCCGTGTGCCGGGAACGACTTCGGAATGAGGCCGAGGAGGTCCAGGCCCGCGTTGAGCTGGTGCACGCCGACATGCGCCGCTTCGAGCTGGGGCGGCGTTTCGGCCTCGCGACCCTACCCTTTCGTCCCTTTCAGCACCTGCTGACCGTCGAAGACCAGCTCGCTTGCCTGGCTCAGATCCACCGGCATCTGGCCGACGCCGGCGTACTCATTCTCGATCTCTTCAACCCATCGCTCGATTTCCTGGCCAATCGCGCCATTGGGGCGGAGCTGGGCGAGGAGCCGCCGTTCTCGATGCCCGACGGCCGCCGCATCGTCCGGCGGCACAAGGTAGTGGCCCAGGACCGCTTCGAACAAATCAACGACGTCGAGATCAGCTACGACGTGTCATACCCTGAGGGTCGAGAGGAACGCGTGGTCCATGCCTTCCGGATGCGCTACTTGTTCCGGTTCGAGGCGGAGCACCTGCTGGCGCGATCCGGCTTTCTCGTCGAACAACTCTACGCCGACTACGACAAGAGCCCGTACGGATCGACGTATCCGGGCGACCTGATCTTCGTCGCCCGGAAGGTGCCCGCGTAGAACAGCGTCCTGCCCTTCGCGCGGCTCTGCCGTGCTCAGCAACGCGATCCGATCACGCACTGATAGGTGCGCTCGATCAGTCCGGCCCGGATCGATTGATCCCAGACCGCCGGCGGCGTCGGATCGCTGCCGCTCACGAAGCGCGAGCGGTACGCATCGAGCGTCACCGTTGCCTGCACTTCCTGCAGGGTCTTCCCGTGTCGTAGCAGCGCGGTCACCTCGGCCACCGCAGCCTCCAGCAGCTCACGCACCTGGCGGGTGTAGGCGTGATCGTGCAGCACCGGACCATGGCCCGGCACCAGGGCCGCGACCGGAATGGCCTCGACGCGGCGGAGCACCGGAATCCAGGGACCGGGATAGGCGCCGAACACGTAGGGCACCGGATGGACCAGGATGTCCCCGGTGAACAGCACCTGCTCGGTGGGCAGATACACGGTCACGTCGGCTGGGCTGTTGGCCCGACCCCAATCGTGCAGGACCACTTGCTTCCCGCCCAGGTCGAGCCGCATCTCCTCGTCGAAGAGCAACGTGGGCGGCGCCACTCGAATGGCCGCGAGCTCGGTCAGCTCGGTCTGTGCCTCGCTGATGGCCCGATCGAGCGACCCTCGCTCGCTCGCGGTCAACGCGCGGCCGGCGCTGTCCTTTCCCGCGGTCCGGGCCGCTTCGAGCCGCGCCAGCTCCGCACGCTTGGCGGATTGCGGAGCTCGAGCCAGCTCCATGACTCGGGCCTGATTGAGCCCGATGAAGTCGGCGTTGGGGCGCGCCCCCACGATGGTCAGACCCGGGAAGGCATCCTGGTACTCGGAATTGCCGTGGGTGTGGTCGCCGTGCCAATGGGTGTTGACCAGGTAGCGCACCGGCTTGCTCGTCAGGGAGCGGATCAGAGCGATGTCCGCCCGGGCCCGAGACGGGTAATAGGTAGCGTCGACCACCAGCACCGCGTTTGATCCGATCACCACTCCGGTGTTTCCATGCGGCCAGTTGACCGCCCCGCTGGGCCAGTCGTGGGTGGCGTCAGCGTGGATAATGGCATACACGCCTTCCGCTAGCTTTTCGACCCGGGCGGAGGAGTCCTTGGCCTGCGCCGGAGGCAACACCGCAAGCGCGACCGCGACGCAGTTGGAGAGGAACACCCGGTCACCGTCCTGTTGATGATGCGCCACTGGGGATCCCCGCCCTACGCGCGGCCTACACCGGAGGATTCGGGCGTGGTCCCGTCCTCGGCTCGACCGCGCTCACCAGGAGCGCTCGGGCATACTGATTACGGGGCGCGCCTCGCCAGCTGGCGCCGATCGGCAAGAAAGAAGACCGCCCCGATCGCGAGCCAGAAGAGAATCCGGAGCCAGTGACCGCCCCGGATGGCGTCCAGCAAGGCGATACCGAAGAAGAGGATGAAGATGGTGAAGTTGGTGCGCATCGGAGCCCCTCGGGTGGCCGGCGCCGGACGGTATTGTGCCGCCGGTGAAGCCGGCGTGAAACGTTCCTGAAGGGTCGTCCTAATCCCCGCGCGGAAGGCACTCCGGGGGCCACGCCTCGGGGCCGTGCTCGTACCATACGAAGAACTCGCCCGAATCCTCCCCCTTGGTGTCTCTCGCGAACAGCAGCGACCTCCCGCTGGGAGAAAACAGCGCGCCAATCTCGCTTCCATTCTGGTTGACCTCGGAGCCCAGCTTGGTACGCGGTGCCCACCCCGTTGCCGTCTTGAGCGTTTCGTACAGGCCTCCGTCGGCCATGATGATCATCCGGGATCCGTCGGCGGCGGGCAGCGGCTCGTAATCATCGCCCGGCGTGTTCACCGCCGCGCCAAGATTCTCCACCGTCCACTGGCCCGTCGCGTCGGAGCGGGCGCGCCAGATATCGGTGCCGCCCAAACCTCCTGGCCGATCCGATCCAAAGTAGAGCCACCCGTCCGCGCCGTAACGCGGAAACCACTCGGCGCCGGGAGAGTTCACCGGCTCGGGCAGATGGGCGGGAGCAGCCCAAACACCGCTCGTGTCGCGATCGACCCGCCAGATATCCAGATCGCTTCGTTTCACCCCGTCGGCGGAGCGCGTAGAGATGAAGTAGAGGCTGCGGCCATCGGGCGTGAAGTAGGGGTCCGCCTCCACCCCATCCCCGGCGAAGCTCGGCGACTCGGGTGCCGACCATCCCGTTGCGGTGCAGCGGCTGTGCAGGATGCGCCAGCCGGTGAACTGGGGGGAGCTGCGCACGAAATAGAACTCGCCGGTTCGGGGATCGAAGGCGGGATGCGATTCGAATCGCGGACTCGAGATGCCGACCGGCTTCCAGGGCCGAACCTCGTAGCGAACCGCCGCGACGCCCCCGAGCAACACCAACCCGGCCGCCAGGTAGAGTCGTTTCATCAAGCCCCTCAGTCGTCGACTACACTGCCGAGAATCTGCCGCGCGATCACGATGCGCTGGATTTCGCTGGTTCCCTCGCCGATCTCGCAGACTTTGGCATCGCGCATCATGCGCTCGACCGGATACTCCGCCGTATAGCCGTAGCCGCCGAAGATCTGGACGGCCTTGGTGGTCGTACGCATGGCAAGCTCCGAACAATAGAGCTTGGCCATGGCCGCCTCCTTCTTGTGGGGCTTGCCGGCCTGCTTGAGCCGCGCCGCATGGTAAAGCAGATGGGAGCCGGCCTCGATCTCGGTGGCCATGTCGGCCAGCTGGAATGACACCCCCTGATAGCTCCCGATGTAGCGGCCGAACTGCTTGCGGGTGCCGGCATATTGGCGGGCGGCCTCGTAGGCACCCTCCGCGATGCCCAGCGACAGGGCCGCGATTCCGATACGCCCCGCATCGAGGGTCTTGAGGAAGTTGACGAACCCTTCGCCGCGCCGCCCCAGCATGTTTTCCCGGGGAATCACGGCGTCCTGGAAATGGAGCGCGCGGGTGTCGCTGGCACGCCAACCCATCTTGTCTTCCTTCTTGCCCGCCGAAATCCCCGCGATCTTGGGCAGCGCTTCCGCGTGGCCCACGCCGAGCTGCTCGCAGAGCTCCTTGTCCACACTGTCTTTGGTGACGATGAAGCTGGTGATGCCGCGATGCCCCGGCCCCGGATCGGTTCGTGCGGTCACGGAAAAAATCTCACCCACGCCTGCGTGGGTAATGAGACTCTTGGCCCCGTTGAGCACGAAATGGTCTCCCTGGTCGACCGCGGTCGTGGCGGTGCCGCCGGCATCGCTCCCGGCGCCCGGCTCCGTGAGACCAAACCCACCCATGACCTTGCCCGATGCGAGCAGTGGCACGTAGGTCTGCCGCTGCGCTTCGGTCCCGAACTCCATGATGGGAGAGGTGCCGAGGTTGGTGTGGGCGCTGATGGTGAGTCCGTGCGAGGCGTCGACCTTGGCCATTTCGTGGATGACGATGTAGTAGCTGAGCTGGTCCATCCCTGCCCCGCCCATTTCCTCCGGCCAGGGCACGCCCAGCAGGCCCAGCTCACCCATCTGCTTGATGTTCTCCCAGGGGAAGGTCGAGGTGCGGTCCAGCTCGCGGGCCACCGGAGCGACCTTGTCGCGAGCGAACTCCGCGACCATTTCGCGTACCTGGTGGTGCTGCTCGGTGAAATAGAGCGAATCGTCCATGCGTGGAATATAGGGAGAATCCGCCCTCAATTCCGCGAGCCGCGCAGGCTGCGAGCCAGGATCAGGTCCCGCTGCCGTTCGGAGCCCAGGTGGAAGGGCGTCTCACCGACTTCGAGGAAGCCCCATTTGCGGTAAAACCGCAGCGCGACCTCGGCGTGCTCCCAGGCTTGCAGCCACACCAGCTCACCCTGGCGTTCCCGAATCGAGGCCAAGGTGGCCACCATCAGATCGGAGGAGATCCCGGTCCGCCAGTACGGCTTGGCCAGATAGAAACGGCCGATTTCGGCCCAGCGCAGCTCGGGGGCGAGGTTGGCCGGGGGTGCGGCCCACCGGAGGTAGGCCGCGGCCACAATATCGCCATCCCGATCGGCGATGATCGTCCAGGCGTCGGGATCCTCCAGCTCGCGCTGCTGCCGCTCCTCCGAGTAGGTCCGGGCGACATGGAGGGCCAGGTTGCCCGGGTTGAGCGCGTGGCCGTACGCGGCGACGAAGGCCTCGGACCCGAACGCGGCGAGCTCGCCGGCGTCGGAGACGAGCGCGGGCCGATACCCAATTTCGTCGCGAAGCATTCAGCGCCCCAGCACCTCGAGTGCCGTGAGGATAGTCCGGCTGTATTTCCGGCTCAAGACCGGCCCGACTCCCTCCACCGCAGCCAGGGTGGCCTCGGTAGCGGGCGGATCCTCCGCGAGACGGCGCAGCACCTGGGGCTCGAGGATACAGCCACCCCAGGGAGTGTGGCGCGAGGCGAGCGCCAGGCGTAAGCGGGTCAGCCGGCGCGCTGCCACTCGATCGGCCGGGCGGGAGGACGGCCGGTCGAACTGCCGCGGGGAACAGACATCACAACCAGCGCAGCGCGGCACCTGCTCGCCGAAGTACTCCAGCAGCGCGGTACGACGGCAACGGCGTCGGGTTGCGTAGTTCTCCATCACGGCAATCCTCGCGGCGGCGGCCTGGCGCCGCTCGCGCACGGCATCCCAGCAGACCGGGCCACGCTCGGGGCGCAGCTCGCGGTGCAGCCGCTCGATGGAGCTGCGCAGATTCGCGGGGACCCGGTCCGGGCTCAGCTCGCCTTGCCAAACCTGGCGGGCTAGCGCCTCGGGGGGGAAGGTGACGTCCAACTGGCGACGCGGCATCGTGGCATCGCCCGGCCGGTAGAGCAACACGCAGCGCGCAAAGCTGCCGTCGCGACCGGCGCGTCCCGCTTCCTGGTAATAGGCCTCGGGCGTGGCAGGGAGGGTCCAATGGACCACCAGCCTGACGTTGGGCTTGTCGATCCCCATCCCGAAGGCGCAGGTCGCGACCACCACGTTGAGCTCGTCGGAGAGAAAGCGTTGCAACACCGCCTGCCGGAGGGGCGGAGCGAGTCCGGCGTGATACGGCGCGGCCCGGAATCCGGCGTCACCCACGACCCGGGCCAGCTCTTCCACGAGGTTGCGGGTGGGCGCATAGACGATCGCCAAGGCGTCCTGCATGCGAAGCAGGGAGAGCAAGGCGTGAAGGCGCGCACCCTCATCCCTGACCCGGACGACCCCGAACCAGAGATTGCGGCGATCGAAGGAACCGAGCACCTGCCGCAGGCCTCTCGCCCCGCCGAGCCCGAGCACGCGCGTGATGTCTCGACGTACCGCCGGCGTCGCGCTGCCGGTGAGGGCGATGGCCTGAGGCCAGCCCAGCGCGGCCCGGAAGCGGCGCAGCGCCCGGTAGGCGGGTCGAAAATCGGGACCCCACTCGCTGATGCAATGCGCTTCGTCGACGGCCAGGAGGGCAGGACGGATCTCGAGGTCGGCCAGGTCGGCGGCGAGACGGGGAAGGCGCTCGGGGGAGGTGTAGACGAGGCGCAGCTGGCCGCCCGCGACCTGCGCCAGAAGGTGGCGTTGCGCGGCTGGGGTCAGCGTGCTGTTGAGCGCCGCGGCGGCGATCCCTCTCGCCTTGGCCGCGGCGACCTGGTCCTGCATCAGGGAAATCAGCGGAGACACGACCAAGGTAGGTGCGGACTGCAGCAACGCCGGAACCTGGAAGCAGATCGACTTACCCCCGCCGGTCGGCAGGACCGCCAGCACGTCGCGGCCCTCGTGCAGCGCGCCGATAACCCGCGCCTGCAGGGCCCGGAACTGAGCGTAGCCGAAGTGGCGCTGAAGCCGTTGCCGAGCGGGCTCGAGCAGGTCCGGGGCGGACATGCCCAACGGTGCGAGGTGGGTGCCCGGAATCGCTAACCCGAGCAGCGCAAGCCGGAGCGGATTGAGCTGTTCAGGGCCTGGCTAGCGGCCGGCGTTGAACCGGGAGCTCCCAGGTCCAGGTCATGCCTCCGCTTTCCGCGAGGAGGAGCACGAGGGGCGCAAACTCCTCGGGAAGCATCCAGGGGAGCTCTGCAAACCCGGCATGAAAGCTGACGCTTCGCTTGCCGGCGAGGTGGAATTCGTCACCCTCGCGCGCTTCCAGCACCACAGGCCGGTCGGCCTGCAGCCGAATCGTGACCCGTCCGGACCAAGCCTCCATGCTGCCGGGCTCCGCGAAGCCGGGAGCCAGCACGATCACCGCAGTGGTATCCCCGGGACGGACCGGGAGGTCCGCCATAAGGCGCGCGTGGGCGTAATTGGCCGGCGCCTTGCCGAGTATGCGCCCGACGCCGTCAACCGCGCTGAGGCCGAAATCGGTAAAGCGAGGCCATTGGGCGGGATCCAGCTCCAGATCCACTACCAGGTGGCGCGCCCAGGACGGCAACCGGAATGGGACCCGGACGTCCGCCCCACCCACTCCGCCGATGGCGCGCCGCTGTTCGCCACCGAGAATGCCGGCGCGGAACCGTCCCGACAGCGCCGAATCGGCCAGGGCGCTCACCACCATGGTGAGGGAGTCGGGGCCCCTGGCATCGAGACGTACCGCCACGGGGGAGTGGTCGATGCTGACCAGCGCGGTCGCGCCAGCCTCGGGAGGAGCGACAGCGACCGCCTGATACAGACCGGGGCGGGCATCGCGCCCGTCCACGTCGTAGACCGCCGCCGCCGAGTCCGCACCGCCCGGAATGCCGTTGTCGCCGAAGACCGGAGCTCCGCCCGGCTGGTGCAAGGCGGCGATCAGGTGATCGGCGGCCGCGGCAGTGGCCATCCGAACGCGGAAGGGACGGCCCGAGTCCGCCGCGAAGATCACGCGGCGCTCGACCCCTCGGGCGAGCTGAACTTTGACGCGCACTGGCGCGACGATTTCGGCGTCCGGGATGACGGTACTGCTGACCAGGTAGAAGAGCGGTCCTTCCACGCCCGGGGCAGTAGCTCGGACCACTCCGGTGAAGGTGCCCGGCACCGTGCGGGGCGGGTGCTGCACCAGAGTGACGGTCTGCTCGGCCGAGTCGAGCCGCAGCCGGGCCGGCGGCGCGAGCCACGCCACGTCGCTCGAGAGGGTAACGTCGAGCGGCCCGGTGCCCCGCAAGCGCCGCAGCTGAAAATGGATCAGGCTGTCGCCGGCACCCACGGCAAACGCGGCGGTGGCGCCGGGCCGTTCGGCGAGCTCGACGTCGTAGTCGGCGGAGGGCGAGGGGCTCTGCAGGATGCGCCAGGCGGCATTGACCTCGGGCTCACCGGAGCCCGCATCCAGGATACCCGCACCGGGCACCGCTCGAGCGCCGCCCCGCAGGGCGCGACGGAAATCCTCGGCCGTGACGGCCCGGTGTTCCGCAATCGCCGCGGAAAGCAGCAGCGCCGCGAGCCCCGCGACGTGGGGAGCAGCCATGCTGGTGCCGGTCTTGAATTCCTCGCCCAGGTTCCAGCGGGGCACGGTCGAGTATGCGGTGCCCGGCGCGACCACGTCGGGCTTGGCGAGCTCACCGCCACGAGAACTGAAGAAAAGCAAAGGATCGACCGCGGGCCGCGGTGCGCGCTGGGGCGGCGCGAAAAAGGCGGCGGGCTGGGTGGCGCCGACGGTGATCGCCCGGTGCATCGAGCCCGGGAACCCCATGGTCGATAGTCCGGGTCCGTCGTTTCCTGCCGAGGTCACGAACACGACTTCCGGATGCCCGCGGAGGACGGAATCGAGTAGCGCGTCGAGCCGTGCCGCGCCCTCTCGCTCATTGCCCACCCCGAAGCTCAGGTTGACCACGAGGGGCTGGCGGCGCCCGGCGGCGAAGCGGATCGCGTACCCCAGCGCCGCGAGCACGCTTCCCGTCGTGGTAAGTCCGCCGAAGTCGTTCCGGGCGATCTTGAGACCGAGCAGCTGAGCGCCGGGTGCCACCCCATCGAGTCCGGGCGCACCGCCGATCCGGTGTCCCGCTGCGATTCCCGCGACGTGGGTACCGTGGGCGTCGGTATCGAAGACGAGCGTGAGCGACGGCGCGGATCCCACCGACGCGGAGTCGAAATTCACCCCGAGCGTCAGCGGGGGAGGCGCGCCCGGACGGTGCCAGCCAAAGGTCTCCCGCGCAACCAGGTAGTCGTGTATCGGACGCTCATTCGCCAGCGACCCGTCCCCCTCGGTATCCGCGAACAGCAGCCAGCCATCGGGCGCATGACCGACCACCACGATGAGCGAATCGGTGTCGAGGCCGTTCTCATTGACGTCGGACGCGGGCGGTTCGCCCAGGGCGCGCTCGTACAGGACCCCGCCGAACCAGGGGCCAGCCGCCACCGCCCGCACGCGGCCGAACCCGGCCAGGCGGCGACCCGCAATGTCCACAGTGTCACCCTGGGGCGCCAGCGGGCTAAGCGCGACGCGCCCCTCACCCGAGAAATCACGGAGATCGAGCAGCTTGGGCCGGCCCGTGCTGGTGGAGTCCAGTCCCGGCACGCCCGGATCCACCCCGCTGTCCAGGATAGCGATCAGCACGCCGCGGCCATCCCATGACGGGTGCGCGGTCAGGAAAGCAGGCACACCGGTGGGGCCGAGCGGCATCCAGCCGCGGGCGAGGGCCAGCGCGGGCGGGACCGCCGGCTCGCGCGAAAGGGGAGGCAGATTGGGGGTCGGCTTCTGGCTGTCGGCCGGCTCCGGAGGCACCTCGACGGCGGGGCGATCGGGCTCGGGGTGCGGCCCGCCGAGGGTCTGCGCGGTCGGCGCACAGCCAGCCAACAGCACGGCGAGGCCCCAGAGAACCCGAGTGCAGCGTGATCGGCGCAGCATCGGCTTTACCGCCGGCCGGGAGGAATTGCCCCGGGCCGCTGGGGCTCAGCGGCCATCGAGCGCCGGCAGCACGAAGGGGCCGAGGTGGGGACCGGGGTAGCTCGAGGTCACCCGCAGCAGGAAGGCCAGCGTCGCGCGCGTCTCCTCGGGGATGACGATCAGATCCACGTGGCCTCGCGCGGCGGCGTGCCGGGCGTCGAGATCGCGGTCGTAATCGGCCCGCATCTGCTCCATCACCGCCTTGGTGTCGGCCGAGACGTCGCGCTTCTCCTGGCGAGCCCGCTCGATCTCGGCACCGTGCACGGCCATGATCGCCGATTCCCCCTCCATGACGCCCATCCGTCCGCTGGGCCAGCTCAGGATGAAATCGGGATCGAAACCCTGGCCCGCCATGGCGTAATAACCCGCACCGGAGGCGTGGTTGACCGTCAGCACCAGTTTCGGCACCGACGCCGCGGCCATGGCCTCCACAAAGCGCGCGCCCGCGCGAATGATCCCCGCGTGCTCCGCTTCGGGGCCCACCATGAATCCGCTCACATCCTGGACGAAGAGGATGGGGAGTCGCTCGCGGTTGGCGGTCTCGATGAAGTACGCGGCCTTCTCCGCGCTCTCGGCGTAGAGGATGCCGCCGAAACGGGGGCGTTCCCCCGGCCTGGCCTTGATGAGCCCACGCTGATTGGCGAGGATCGCGACGGGCCGTCCCTCGATGCGGCCATGACCGCAGAGCAACTCGGCCGCAATCTCGGGCTGGAATTCGTCGAGCCTGCCATCATCCAGCACGCAGGCCAGCACCTGATGCATGTCGTACGACATGCGGTGATCGTGCGGCAGCAGGTCGTAGAGGTCTGCAGCGGCTCGGGAGGGCGGGAGCGCGGGCACCAGGTGGTGACTCACCCCCGCCGTCGCCGGCAGCCGGGCGAGGTATTCGCGGACCCGGAGCAGGCATTCCTTGTCGTTGGCGGCTCGATAGTGCGCCACCGCGCTGATCGTGGTGTGCGTCCGGGCCCCGCCGAGCGTTTCGCCATCCACTTTTTGTCCGGTCGCTCCGGCAACGAGATTGGGCCCCCCCAAGCCCATGAAGCTGGTCCCCTCCACCATGAAGATCACGTCGGACAACGCCGGGAGATACGCTCCCCCCGCGACACAGCTGCCCATGACCGCGGCGATCTGAGGGACCTGGAGATAGCGGCGCATGAGGACGTTGTAGTAGAACAACCGGGCCGCGCCGTATTGCCCGGGGAAGACGCCCCCCTGGTAGGGGAGATTGACACCCGCGCTGTCCACGAGGTAGACGATGGGAATGCGCTGCCGCATCGCGATTTCCTGCGCCCGAAGCATCTTGGGAATCGTCTCGGGCCACCAGGCACCGGCCTTGACCGTCGCGTCGTTCGCGACCACGACCACCTCGCGGCCACCCACGCAGCCGATCCCGGTGATGACCCCGGCGCCAGGCGCCTGGCCGTCATAGCGGTCGTGCGCCATCAGCAATCCGATTTCCACCCACGGCGACCCGGGGTCGAGCAGACCGGCTACTCGCTCGCGGGGGGCGAGCTTGCCCTGCTGGTGCAGCTTCGCGACTCGCGCCGCTCCGCCCCCCTCCCGCAGCTTGGCGGCGAGGGCAACGTATTCGGCAGTCAGCTCCCGCAGCCGGGACGCTTTGGGAGCGGCGGCCTCAGTGCTCAAGGTGCTGGGCCGCCCAGGACTTGATGTACTCGATGAGGTCCGCGGTGGGAGTGCCGGGTCCGAAGAGGTTGCCAACCCCCTGTTGCCGCAGCGCGTCGATGTCGCCGCGGGGGATGATGCCGCCCCCCGTCAGCAGGACATCCTTGCGGCCCATCTCGTTCAGCAGCTGGCGCACGCGCGGAAACAGTGTCATGTGCGCGCCGCTCAGAATCGAGAGGCCCACGACATCCACGTCTTCCTGAACGGCGGCGGTGGCGATCATCTCCGGGGTCTGGTGCAACCCGGTATAGACCACTTCCATGCCCGCGTCGCGCAGTGCCGCCGCGACGACTTTGGCGCCGCGATCGTGCCCGTCGAGACCGGGCTTGGCGACGAGAACGCGAATGGGACGTGGCGTCATCGGAATCTCAGGAGGGCGGCGAGCCCGTTGATCGTGTCTGCTGCGTCCGGCTCGAAGACCACGTCCAGATCCAGCCGCTGCCGAAGCGCCTCCTCGATCGCGTCGTCGATCACGTCGGGCACCGGCGCGGCATTGCCCAGTCCGCGGCATTCCTTTGCGCTCAGCGTGAGCCGGCCGGTCGCGGCACAGCGAAAGCCCGGCACCGAGGCATCGGCACGAACCAGCAGAGTCCGCACCTGGCCCCGCGAGAGCGCATCCAGCGTCGGCGCGATGCCGTTCACGGCCCACCCGGAGCCTTGTCCGAGCAGCATTTCCGCGACCAGATGACGCTCGAGCTTGCGTTCGAAGCCCTCGCGCACGCTCAGCACCATACTGTGCAGATCCGTCAGCGACGCGCCGCCGCTCCGGACGAACCGGGTGGTCCCCAGCACTTTTCCCGCGACGTAGGGGTGGAGAAACATGCGCAGCGATTCGGCCTCATTCCCGGCGGAAGCCAGCACCAGCCCGCGCACCGGCTCCTGGCGGTCAAGATCGAAGAGTCGCTGTGCCACCGAGGCAAACAACTGATCCCGATCGTGGCGCAGGCGGTTGTGGAAGCCGTGCTCGCCCTGGCCGGGTGCGCCGTGGCGATCGCCATGAAACCGGCGGCCTCGCGGCGCTCCGGCCGGCAGCTCCTCGAGCTTGCGGGCCTCGAAGGCGCTGACCTCATAGATCGCGGCTCCGTTCTTGTCGAGCACCGCCGCGAGCAGTCTGCCCACCTCGTCCTCCAGCGTGGCCAGCTCGCGCACCAGCGGGGTGCGGGCGACCAGCAGGCGCGAGCGGTGCACTCTGGGCAGCGGAATCGATTCGAACAGGCCGAGCGGCTTGCAGATGAATACCGCCAGCCCCTGAGTCGGCGGGAGCGCGTCGGGGCGCTGCAGCAACGTCTGGAGGCGGCGCAAGTCGGCGTTCACCTGCTCCAGCTCGGCTCGGCTCAAGCCTTCGGCCGGCAGCGCTTCGCTGACTTCGCGGATCCGGTTCTTCAGCTTGATGAGATATTTGCCGCGGCTGCGGTCGCGGGGCTCCAGCTTCAGATAGCAGCTGAGGATCCAGTGCTTGCCGCTTTGCAGCTTGACCAGGCGCTGCAATTGGCGGCGCACGTCGCTCAGGGCACGCGAGGCCATAGGATTCCTAGAAGAAAACCGGCTCGCGATAGGCGCCGTAGACCCGCTCCAGCACCTCGCGAATCTCGTACAGGGTGCAATAGGCCCGCGCGCAGTCGAGCATCGCGGGCATCACGTTGCGATCGGCGGCGGCGGCGGCGCGCAGCGCCTCCAGGCTTCGCTCGACGGCGGCGGCATCCCGCTCGGCGCGCAACCCCGCCAGGCGGACGCGCTGGGTACGATCCGCTTCGTCGCCGATCTGGAGAATCTCGACCGGCGCCTCCCCCGCTTCGATGAATTCGTTCAGGCCGACGATCACCCGGCGGCCCTGCTCCACCTCGACCTGGAACCGGGCGGCGCTCCCGGCGATCTGGCGCTGAAACCAGCCGCTCTCGATCGCCGCGACCACGCCGCCCTGTGCCTCGATCTCGGCGAAGAGCCCTTCCGCCTCCCGTTCCATCTGATCGGTCAGCGCCTCGACATAGCACGAACCGCCGAGCGGATCGGCGACGTTGGCCACCCCGGTTTCGTGCGCCAGGATCTGCTGGGTGCGCAGGGCGATCCGCACCGATTCCTCGGTGGGCAGCGCCAGCGTCTCGTCGAGCGCGTTGGTATGCAGCGACTGGCCCCCGCCCAGCACGGCCGCCAGGGCCTGGTAGGCCACGCGGACGATGTTGTTCTGCGGCTGCTGGGCGGTCAGCGTCACTCCCGCCGTCTGGCAATGGAATCGCATCTTCCAACTGCGCTCGTCGCGCGCCCCGTAGCGCTCGCGCAGGTGCCGGGCCCAGATCCGCCGCGCCGCGCGCAGCTTGGCGATCTCCTCGAAGAAATCGTTGTGCACGTCCCAGAAGAAGGACAAGCGCGGGGCGAACCCGTCGACCGGCAGGCCGCGCGCGATCCCGTGCTCCACGTAGCAGAAGCCGTCCGCCAGCGTGAAGGCCAGCTCCTGGGCCGCGGTGGCTCCCGCTTCGCGGATGTGATACCCCGAAATCGAAATCGTGTTCCAGCGCGGCGTATGTTCGGCGGCCCACTCGAACATGTCGACGATGATCTTGAGCGCCGGCTCCGGCGGGTAGATCCAGGCGTGCTGCGCCATGTACTCCTTGAGGATGTCGTTCTGCACCGTTCCCTGCAGCCGCGCGATGTCGACCCCCTGTCGCTCCGCCGCCGCGACGTAAAAACAGAACAGGATGGCGGCGGGGCCGTTGATGGTCATGGACGTCGATACCCGATCGAGCGGAATCCCGTCGAAGAGCACCTCCATGTCGCGCAGGCTCGAGATAGCCACCCCGCACTTGCCGACCTCGCCTTCGGAGCGGGGATGGTCGGAGTCGTAGCCCATGAGGGTCGGAAAGTCGAATGCAACCGACAGCCCGGTCTGGCCGCGACCCAGCAGGAACTTGTAGCGGCGATTGGTGTCTTCGGCGGTCCCGAAGCCGGCAAACTGGCGCATGGTCCAGAGCCGGCCGCGGTACATGGTAGGGTGGATGCCACGGGTGTAGGGATAGATCCCGGGCAGCTCCGCGGCATTGCCGAGGCGATGTTCCAGGTCGAGCGGGGTGTAGACCGGCTCGACCTCGCGCCCCGACACGGAGCTGAACTCCACGCCCTCGCGCAGCGGCAGCGCGGCGTACAGCGCGCGCCATGCCGCCACCTCCTCCCGCAGCCGCGCCAGCTCCCCGTCCCCGCTCATACCCGGGCTCCCTCCTTGAGTGCCGCCACGATTTCCCCGGCCAGCTCGTAGGGGCTCAGCCGGCCGGCGGCCACTTCATCGATCCGCTCCTGCAGGTGCGCCTCGGCCCGCGTTTCGTCCCACACCCAGCGGTGCATGCTGCGATCCACCACTTCACGCGTCCGGGCGGCAAAGCGCGTGCGCCGCCGCGCCGCGAGCTCGCCGTGCTGTACCATCCAGGCGTGATGGCGCTCCAGCGCGGCGGCAAGCTCCTCGATGCCGGCACCGGTCGTGGCGGTGGTGAGCAGAACGGGAGCGTCCCAGGACGCAGCCTCGGACGGGGCCGCAGGAGCGTCCGTCCCCGCCCGCGCCGCCGGCTTGCCGGTCCGACCGTCCGTCCCGAATCCGTGGTGCGCCCGCATCCCTTTGAAGGCGTTTCCGCGCCGAATCCCCTGAGTGACCTCGATCTCCCGCGCGAGGTTGGCCGCGCCGGGGCGATCCGCCTTGTTGATCGCGTAGAGGTCCGCTGCTTCCATCACACCCGATTTGAGCGCCTGAATGCCGTCGCCGGACTCGGGCACCAGCACCAGCACGGTGCTGTCGGCCATGGTGGTCACCGCGAGCTCGGACTGTCCCACCCCGACTGTCTCGATCAGGATCCGGTCGAATCCGCCGGCGTCCAGCACGTCGCACACCTCACGCGTGCTGGTGGCCAGGCCCCCCAGCGAGCCCCGCGTGGCCATGGAACGGATATAGACGCCGCGGTCCAGCGCCACCGCCTCCATCCGGATTCGGTCGCCCAGCAGCGCGCCCCCCGAGTACGGGCTGGTGGGATCGACCGCGACCACGGCCACGGTAAGGTCCTCTCCGCGCCATCGCTGGACCAGTTGGCGGGTCAGCGTGGATTTGCCTGCTCCGGGCGGGCCCGTGATCCCGATGCGGCGCGCGTGGCCCAGCCGACGGTGCGCCGCCGCGAGCAGCTGCTCGAAGCCGGGCCGGCCGTTCTCGACCTGCGAAATGGCCCGCGCCAGCCCCGCGGTGTCTGCGGGTCCAATCCCGGCGAGCCGCGCCTCGGCATCCATGGCTGCAAGGTATCAGAGCGCTACAGCAACAGCCAGCCGCCGAGCCCCAGCAGGAGAGCGAATCCGCAGACATCCGTAAAGGTGGTGACAAACACCGAGGAGGCGATCGCAGGATCGATCTTGAAGCGTTCCAGCAGCAGCGGAA
Source organism: Gemmatimonadales bacterium (assembly GCA_036566495.1). Taxonomy (GTDB): domain Bacteria; phylum Gemmatimonadota; class Gemmatimonadetes; order Gemmatimonadales; family GWC2-71-9; genus JABFSM01. The sequence continues at coordinate 23,631 of DATCWE010000353.1, forward strand.
TGAACGCACCCGCGAATCCCGCGACGAACAGGTTGCCGACCATCGCGAGGCAGACGACCACCCCCAGCATCACCGGCTGATGGAAGAGCAGCGCGGCCAGCGCCACGACCACTCCGTTCGCGACGCCGCAGGCAAGCCCGACCATGACCTCCTTGCCGACGACGCCGACGAAGGCCGCCGGCGCGATCAGCCCGAGGGCCAGCCGCCGCACGGTCACCGCCAGGGTCTGCGTGCCCGCGTTACCACCCATTCCCGAGATGATCGTCATCCACGCCGCCAGGGCCGGAAGCGCGCGCACGACGTTGGTGAACAGCGCAACCACCGCGGCGGCCACGAAGGCCGTGAGCAGGTTGACGAACAGCCAGGGAAGCCGCGTCTTCACGGCCTCGAACCAGCGGGCGCCCAGGTCTTCTTCCGCGGACACACCACCGAAGCGCAACAGGTCTTCGGTGGCTTCTTCCTCGACCACATCCGACACGTCATCGAAGGTGATGCGGCCCAGCAGGCGGCCGCCGCGGTCCACCACGGGGATGCTGGGAACGTTGTAGCGGGCCATCAGGCGCGCGACATCCTCCTGGTCCATCTCGGGTCCCACCGTCGGGCCCGGCTCCTCCATCAGCTCGCGCACGGCCCGGTCCGGGGCGCTGAGCACCAGTCGCTTGAAACCGAGCACGCCGGTGAGCCGGCCGTGCGCGTCGACCACATACGTTTCGGTAAACTCCTCCACGGCCTCGGCCTGCCTGCGGATGCTCTCCACCGCCTCGCCAACGGTCTCGTCCTGCTGCACCGTGACCATGGCGCCGGTCATCAGGCCGCCCGCGCTGTCTTCCCGGTACTCCAGCAGCCGCTCGACGGTGACCCGCTCCTCGAAGTCGACCTGCGACAGGATGCGCCGCTGCTGTTCGGGGGGCAGCTCGCCGAGGATGTCGGCGGCATCGTCGTCCGGCATCTGCTGCACGATATCCGCCGCTTGCTCCGGCGTGAGCGCCGCGAGCGTGGCTTCGGCGTGCTCCTGTTCCGGCATTTCGATCAGCGCTTCGCCGGTAAGCTCCGGCGGCAGCAGCTTCGCGATCTCGACCCGCTCGTCCTCGTCGGCCAGCGCGAGCACATCGGCGAGGTCGGCCGCTTCCAGCCGCCGGGTGCGCGCCAGAAACTCGCTCACCCTGCCTTCCCGCAGCAGGGCGAGGACATCCTGGGGAGGAATCCGTCGGATCACGGGGCGCGATCGAGGGGTGTGGAGGCCGGAGAGCCCCGCCGCACCAGCACCCGCTCGATTCGGGTGGCCGAGGCGAGCAGCACGTCGAACTCGAGCCCGCGCACCAGGAAGCGCTCCCCGCTGGCGGGGAAACGGCCGGCCAGCTCGACCAGCCGCCCGCCGAGCGTGGTCGCCTGACCCGGAGGCAGCTCGACCCCGAAGCGCGCCTCGATCTCCACCACGGGCATCCCGCCTTCGGCCTCCAGCAGCTCGGGCCCGGCCGGCGCGGGCGGCGGCGGGACCGTCATGTCCTCGTCGACGATTTCACCGACCAGCGCGCCGAGCAGGTCCTCCAGAGTCACGATCCCCAAGGTGCCGCCGAATTCGTCCAGCACGACGGCCAGGTGGCGCCGCTCCCGCTGCATATCGAGCAGGACGTCACCGCAGGGCCGGCCTGCCGGCGCGACAGCCACCGAGCGGATGGGCAGCGGATTGCCGGGCTTGAGCCGGAAGAGATCGAAGGCGTGCACCATGCCGATGATCTCATCGAGCGTGCCGCGATAGACCGGCAACCTGCTGTAGCCGGTCTGCATGAAGGCCTGCCGGACCTCCTCTTCCGACGCCTCTTCCGGCAGCGCGACCAGCTCGGTACGCGGGGTCATGACCTCGCGCACGACGCGCTGCGAAAAACTGAGCACCGCTCCCACTCGGAGCAGCTGCTCGTCGGGCGCGGCACCCGCCGCCGCGCGCTCGCGCCACAGCTCGGTAATCAGTGCTTCCGGCTGTACCGAGGGTGACGGCAGAATGCCGGCCAGCACCGCCGACCAGGGGCGCAGGAAGGGTTGCAGCCGCTCCGCCACCCGGGGCGCGCGGCGGCGAGTCAGGAAGCGCGGCAGGACATAGCCGCTCAGCATCACCGTCGGCAGGGCCACAAAGACCAGGAGCAGCCCGAACTCGGCGAGCCCCGCGCCGGCGAACATCGCCGGGAACACGGCCCCCAGAATCGCGATGCCGAGCGTCGTGGTGACCGAGGCGGCCGCGAGATCGCGCTCGAGGGGCGGGAGCCAGGCCAGCGATTCGGGACCGCCCCGCAGCCGGCGCGCCACCATGTCCGCGAGCAGGGTCCGGCTGGAGGTGATCAACGCCGCAGCGGCGGTGGCGCTCAACACCGTGAGCGCGAGGCCGAGCACGGCGATGGTCCAGATCACTGGGAGGGCTCCACCGGATTGCCGGCGACAGCTCCGACGACCTGCGCAAGCGTCACCCGGCGGATGCGCCGGCGCACCACCTGATCTACCGTCAGCCGGAACCCGTCCAGCTCCAGGGTCTCGCCGGGGCGCGGTACCCGCCCGAAGAGGGTCAGCACCAGCCCGCCGACGGTGCTGACGTCTTCGCGCGCAAAGTTGTGTCCCAGCTCGGCCTCCAGATCCGCCAGCGGAACTCCACCCTGGACCGCCCAGCCGCCCTCGGGAAGCCGCTGCACGGGGGCGACCTCGTCGGTGTCGTATTCGTCGCGGATCTCGCCAACGATCTGCTCCATCACGTCCTCCAGCGTCACGATGCCCGAGGTTCCGCCGAACTCGTCCACCACCACCACCAGGTGGCTGGCGCTGCGCTGGAAGTCCTGCAGCTGGCGATCCAGGGTCTTGGCCTCGGGGACGAACCCGACCGGCCGGATCAACGGATGCCAGTCAGCGGGTCCGGCCTCCGGCCCCAGCCCGGGAAGCAGATCCTTGGCGTAGATGACTCCGGTCACCGAGTCGGGATCGCCGTCGACCACCAGCAGCCGCGAATGCTCCGCGCTGCGGAACATCTCGATCACCTGTTCTCGCGTCGCCGAGAAGTCGACAGCCATGATGTCGAGCCGCGGTGTCATCACCTCGGCGACGCTCATCTCGGCCAGGCCGAGGATGCCGGTCAGCATTTCGCGCTCGGTGGGCTGGGATGCCTGGGGCGTGCTGCGGCGGGCTCTGAAGCCGCGGTCCATCCAGGCCACCAGCACGAGAAAGGGCCCGAAGAGGGTGAGCGTATGCTGGACGAACCGGCCGTCGAACCGGATCAATCCGGGCTCATTGGCCGCCCAGAGCCGGGGCAGCAATTCGCCCGCGATCCAGACCAGCAGCACCGCGAGAGCAAACCGCGCCAGCGCCAGCGGGAGCGGCCATACCCACCAGCCCAGCCCCGTCGCGGCCAGCGCGGCGGCCATGGCCAGCAGGGCGAGATGTACGACGTGGAGGCTGCGCGCGGGGCTGAGGGCGCCGCCCGGCTGCCCGCCGGACGGTCCCAGCAGGCGGGGCACCCCGGCATCGTCGTGCTCGGCCAGTGCGACCAGCGCCGACCACAGCGTGAACAGGACGGCCAGGATCGGCGCCACCCGGAGCTGCAGTGCCGCGAGCAGGTCTCGGATCATTCCAGGGCCTTCACATAGCGCTCCTGGCGGCGCCACATGACCGAGTCCGCCCGGTCCGCCCCCTCGGGATGCTCATGCCCCAGCACGTGCAGGACGCCGTGCACCACGAGCCGCAACAGCTCCTGCCCGACCGGAATGCGCCGCGCTCGGGCCTCGCGCGCGGCGACCCAGCGGCAAATGTAGATGTCCCCCGCGAGGGAGCCATCGGGCAGCGCGAGCGGGAAAGCCAGCACATCGGTGGGGCGAGCCGTCCCCTTCCAGCGGGTGTTGAGGGCACGCATTCGGTCGCGACCGAGAAAGCTGACGGAGAGCATGGCATGGCGCTGCTCGCCGCGCAGCACCAGCTCCGCGGCCCGAACGATAGCGGCTCTCGTCAGCGGCGGGTGGCGTCCCGCCACCGTCACCCGATCCGCCCGCCCGCGCGTCCGTCCATCAGCCGCTCTGATCCGCGGCATATGCCCGGATGATCTCCCGGACCAGGCGGTGGCGGATCACGTCAGCATCGCCCAGGTAACAGAAGGCGATGCCGTCGATCCCGGGAAGGATCCGCTCGATCTGGATCAGCCCCGATTCCTCACGCTTCGGCAAGTCGATCTGGGTCTTGTCACCCGTCACGACCACCTTGCTGTTCACACCCAGACGGGTGAGGAACATCTTCATCTGCAGACCGGTGGCGTTCTGCGCCTCGTCCAGAATGATGAAGGCGTCGGACAGGGTGCGGCCGCGCATATAGGCCAGCGGCGCGATCTCGATGGTGCGCTGCTCCAGCGCTTTCTGCACCCGCTCCGGCGGCATCATGTCCTCCAGCGCGTCGTACAGCGGCCGGAGGTAGGGGTCCACTTTGGCCTGCAAGTCGCCGGGAAGGAACCCCAGGGATTCGCCTGCTTCCACGGCGGGACGCGCCAGGATGATCCGCTTGACCCGCTTGCGCGCCATCGCCTCGACCGCCTTGGCGACGGCGAGATAGGTCTTGCCGGTTCCCGCGGGGCCGATGCTCACCACGATGTCGGTGGTGGCGATGGCGTGCACGTAATCGCGCTGGCCCTGCGTCTTGGGCGAGATCGCGCGCCGTAACCCCGGCAGCACGATCTTCGACTCGCCGCCGGCGAGCGGCCCGTCGGAGGGCACGCCATCGAGCACGAAGCGGTGCACGTCTTCGGGGGTGACCGCTTCGCCGATGCGCGCCACATCCAGCAGCGCCTGCGCGACCGCCGCCGAGCGATCGACCTGCTCCGCGGTGCCGCTCAGGGTCAGGGTGTCGCCCCGCAACGAAACGCGAGCCCCCGTGGCCCGCTCGAGCTCGGCGAGATTGGCGTCGTTGACTCCGGCCAGCAGCAGCGGGTCGGCCCCCTCGATGTTGAGACGCTGGGTTACCAGCTCGACCGGGTGCTCGGTCTTCATGGGCGAACCGCCAGGTGCAGCGCCGCCAGCTCCGCCTCGCCGACCAGTGTGGGCGCGCCTTCAAACAGGGCACGGGCGGCCGTGGTTTTGGGGAAGGCGATCACATCCCGCAGCGAGGTCGCGCCGGCCAACAGCATGCTCACTCGGTCAAATCCAATCGCGAAGCCGCCGTGGGGCGGCGCGCCGGCCGCCAGGGCTTCGAGCAGAAAATCGAAGCGGCGCCGGATCTCCTCGGGGGCAATGCCGAGCAGCCGGAAGATGCTGCGCTGGACGACGGGATCGGTAATCCGGATCGAGCCGCTGCCCAGCTCCACCCCGTTGTAGACGGCGTCGTAGTGCAGCGCCCGGCAGCGGGCCGGATCGCTGTCCAGGAAGGCCACGTCGTCGGGGTGCGGCGCGGTGAAGGGATGGTGCGCGAAGGTATACGCGCCGGTTTCCGGGTCGGGCTCGAAGAGCGGAAAGTCCACCACCCAGAGAAAGGCGTGCGCGCTGCGCGGCTCCGGCGCCATCCGGCGGATCAACGCGCTGCGCAACGCGGAGAGCGCGGGCGACGTTGTCGCGTCGGGCCCGGCGACCGCGAGCAGCAGGTCGCCTTCGTTGCCGCCGATCGCGTCCAGCAGGTCGGCGCCCAGCGCCTTGACTCCGGACCCCTCCCAGCGCGCGGCGCGGCGCGCCCAGAACAATCCGCTCCCGCCGGCTCCCTTCACCGTGGCGGTCAGCGCGTCGAGCTCCGTGCGGGAAAATCCGCTGCCCTCCGGCACCAGGATGCCGCGCAGTCGCGCGTCCCCCGCCACGGCCTCGCGCAGGAAGGGCGCCGCGTCGGCCCCCAGCTTGCCGCTGAGATCCGCGATCTCGTAGCCGTAGCGCAGATCCGGCTTGTCGGTGCCGTACAGCTCCATCGCTTCCCGCCAGATCATCCGGCGGAACGGCCGCTCGATCGCGTGCCCCGCCTCGTCCCACAGCGCGACCAGCACCTGCTCGATGACCTGCAGCACGTCCTCCTGGGTGACGAAGGAAGCCTCGACGTCGATCTGGGTGAACTCGGGCTGCCGGTCTGCGCGGAGATCCTCGTCGCGAAAGCACCGCGCGATCTGGAAATAGCGATCGAAGCCGGCCACCATCAGGAGCTGTTTATAAATCTGGGGCGACTGGGGTAGCGCGAAGAACTCTCCGCGATGCAGCCGCGACGGGACCAGATAGTCGCGCGCGCCTTCCGGCGTCGGCTTGGTCAGGATCGGCGTCTCGATCTCGAGGAAATCGAGTGCGCTGAGGGTGCGCCGGGCGCGCTGCGCCAGCCGATGGCGGAGCACCAGATTGGCCTGCAGCTCCGGACGTCGCAGGTCGAGCACCCGGTACTTCAGGCGCAGCTCTTCGGCGGCGAGTTCCTCGTGCTCCTTCCGCGCCACCGGAATCGCAGGGGTCACCGCCGGCCCGCAGAGCTCGAGCTCGGTGACCTGCACTTCGACCTCACGGGACACCATTGCCTCGTCGCGGGCGGCCTCGGGACGGGGCGAGACGGTGCCGGCCACCAGCACCACGCTTTCGGCGCCGCACGCACTGGCGCGCTCGAGCACCTCGGGCGGCGTGAAGGCCGGATCGAAGGAGAGCTGCACCAGGCCGTGGCGGTCCCGCAAATCGATGAACAGGAGTCCGCCCAAGTCGCGGCGCCGGTGCACCCACCCCCCCAGCCGCACCACGCGACCGACGTCGGCGCGGGTCAGCTGGGCGCCGGAATCGGTGCGCAAAGAGGTGGGTAGCATCGCGCAAACGTAACGGGCGCTCCGAGGGGGATCAAGCAAAGTTCGGCGTTATCTTGCGCTGGATGTCCGCCACCTTGCTCGACCTGACGCCCGCTGCTGCCGCCGCGACCTTGCAGCGCTGGGTCAAGGACCACGGTTTGCCGGCCTATCGGGCGAGCCAGCTGCAGCGCAGGCTCTGGCAGCAACCGATCGGATCCTGGCAGGAGGCCACCGAGCTGCCCCTTGCACTGCGGACCCAGCTCGAGGCCGAGCTGCCGCTGCCCCGGCTTCACCCCGAAACCGTGCAGCAATCGAGCGACGGCACCCGCAAGTACCTCTGGCGGCTGGCCGACGGCGAGGCCATCGAGTCGGTGCTGATCCCCTCCGGCAAGCGGCGGACCCTCTGTGTGTCCTCCCAGGCCGGCTGCGCCCTCGGCTGCGTGTTCTGCGCCACCGGCCGGATGGGCTTCCGGCGCAATCTGTCGGCTTGGGAGATCGCGGCTCAGGCGCGCGAGATCGTGCTGGCCGACCCGGAGCAGCGGCCGACCAACGTCGTATTCATGGGAATGGGCGAGCCCCTGCTCAACTGGCCCGCGGTCAACACCGCGCTGACCATTCTCAATGACCCGGCGGGACTGGGCATCGGTGCGCGCCACATCACGGTGTCCACGGTGGGGATTCTCCCGGGCATGGCGGAGCTCGCCAAGCGCCCGGAGCAGTTCCGGCTGGCCATCTCCCTGCATGCGCCCTACGCCGGCGAGCGCCTTCGCCTGATGCCTGTCCAGCGCAAATACGGCCTCGACCAGGTGCTCGAGGCCGCGCTGGCCTTCCGCAAGCGGATCACCTTCGAGTATGTCCTGATCGCGGGGAAGAACGATTCGGATGCCGACGCCGACCAGCTGGCCAAACTGGCCCACCGGCTGGGCGCCCACGTGAATCTGCTGCCGCTGCACCCCGGTGGCGGCCCCGGCCTCACCCCAACCTCGGGCAATCGAATCCGCGCCTTCGCCGAGCGGCTGCGCAACCAGGGAGTCGAGGCGGTGGTCCGCAAGAGCCGGGGGCTCGACATCGATGCCGCCTGCGGCCAGTTGTTCGTGGCGGCCGAAAAGAAACGTCGGGCCCAGCGGGGCGTCCCCACCCTCGAAACCACTTGAAGGTTCCCCCCTCAAGTATTACTTGAAGGCAATGACTTTGCGGACCGCGGTCATTGCCCTGCTCCGCCTCACCCTCCGGATCTTTTTCCGCCGGGTGGAGCTCGCGGGCAACGAGAAGGTCCCTCCGACCGGGCCCTTGATGTTCGTGCTCAACCACCCGAATTCGCTGGTCGATCCCGTCTTCGTGCTCTGCCTGGCGCCGCGGCCGGTCTCGTTCCTGGCCAAAGCCCCGCTCTTCAAGATTCCGTTGGTGGGCTGGCTGGTGCGGGCGGCCGGCTCGATCCCGGTGGAGCGTCGCCAGGATCCGGGCGTGGACCTAAGCAAGAACCGGGAGATGTTCGCGCGGGTCCGGGCCCACCTCGCGGCGGGCGGGGCCGTAGCCTTGTTTCCCGAGGGGACCAGTCATAGCGATC
>DATCWE010000101.1:0-3366 GCA_036566495.1 Gemmatimonadales bacterium
AGAGCGGCCACGCCAACGCCGCCGAGGCCGCGCCGAACGGATCGCGCACCGCGGCCACAACGGGGAGCGAGCCCCGCTGCAGGAAGCCCACCACGTCGCCCCCGGCAAACGGCGCCGCGCCGAACCCGCCCGGGCGGTCGAGCGGTACTACGCGTCGATCGCCGTTGACGCGGACGCTGCGGCCGTCCCACGCCAGCGAGTCGATCCGCGTCGTCCCCCCCGGGGTTCCCAGGAACTGCCACGGGGGATTGACCTGAAAAGGGCGCAACGCGAGGTAGAGGGTGGCGGACAGCGGCGCGCTACTTGTGTTGCGAACGCGGTAGAGCGCGACGACGCTCGAGCCGCTTTCCGGCCCGATGGCGGCGGCGGTGATCGAGAGCGCGACCGGACCGGCGCGCCAATGCACGGACGGGATCGGCAGCCGTTGCTGGGCGAGCGAAACCGTTGCGCTCACCTCGTTCCAGGACAGCAGCCGCCCCGCCACGGCGAGAAACGGCTCGAGGCTGAAGTCGCCGGATCCGACCTCGAGGGCCCCGTCCTCACCGAGCAGCGCTTCCTCGCGGGCGCGATCGACACCGAGCACGGTCCACTGCGCCCGTTCGTCGAGCAGGTAGCGCGGGTAGCTGCCCCGCGGGGTCTCTCGCGCGATCGCCGCGAAGAAGGCGTTGCGCGAGGCGGACCACTCGAGTGGCTCGACCCGGAGCTCCCGCAGCCCGAACCCCTGGGGTCCTGCGCCTCGCAGGCTCAGCCGCAGGTAGCGCGACTGGGCTTCCGGCAGGAAGAGATAGTCGCGCGCGCCGGGGCCGCTGCGGCGCCGCTCCACGGCGCGCCACCGATTGCCGTCGTCCGAAATGGAGACCGCATACTCCCGGGCCTTGCGCCCGGGCTCCCAGTCGAGAGTAAGCCCGCCGTATTCGCGGGATTGCCGGAAGTCGACCGTCAGCACCGCCGAGGCGCCCGGCGCGCGCCAGGCCGTGCTGCTGTCGTGGTCGAGCGCGGCTTCCGCCGGAAAGCGGGGGCGCGCGCGTGTGGCGGTGACCCGGGGAGTCAGGGCGTAGGGAGCGACCTCGGGGAGGGGCGTGAGCGTCAGCTCATCGAACCACACCGTCCCCGTCCCGCCGCCCGCTCCGGCCGTGATGACCAGCTCGATCGCCGCCACCTGAGCGAGGCTGCCGCCACCCTGCGGCCCCCAGGCAAAGCTGATCTGCCGGCGGCGGATGGTCAGCCGGTGCCAGGCCCCATCGAAGACGCGGTCCCGCTCGGTGTACCACCACACGTTGTCGCCGCTCGCATCCAGCAGCTTGAACTCGAGCGTGTTGGGCTTGGCCTCGCCCCGGATCCAGAAGGAGAACGCGTAGTTGGGAGGCAGCTCGAGCGCGATGGCGCGGCGCGCGATGGCGTAGCCGCCGCCCGTGAAGCCGAAGTCCAGCCGCATGGCGCGGCCCTGCCTTCCCGGCCCGCTGCCCAGCTTCAGCTCCACGCCATCCGCGGCGTGTGGGGTCCAGGCGTCCACCCGCTCGAAGCCGTCGACCAGGCGGGGGGCGGGAGCGGCGGCTGCTTGCAGCACCCGGGCCAGCAGCAGCAGACCCGTCACCCCTTCACGCTCCCCGCCATGATGCCCTGGATGTAATAGCGCTGCAGGAAGAGGAATGCGATGAACACCGGCAACACGGTCACGACCGCTCCGCCCATCATGAGCTCGACGTCCTGCACGTGCTCGCCCGCCAGATTGGCCAGAGCCACCGGCAGCGTATAGCGCGAGTCGTCGCTCAGGACGATCAGGGGCCACATGAAATCATTCCACGCGCTCAGGAACGTGAACACGCCCAGCGTGGCGAGCACCGGGGCAATGGTGGGGAGCACGATCGAGCGGAAGATCCGGAACTCGCCGGCGCCGTCGATTCGCGCGGCGTCGAGCAGGTCATTGGGAATCGAGAGCGCGTACTGGCGCACCAGGAAGATGCCGTAGATCGGCGCCAGCACCGGGATCATGGCGCCGAACAGCGTGTTGATCAGCCCCATCTCACGCAGGATGATGAACATGGGGAGCATGGCGACCTGTCCTGGAATCACCATACCCGCGAAGAGGCCGCGGAATACCCGGTCCCGGCCGCGGAAGCGCAGCTTGGCGAAGGCGTACCCCGCCATGCCGACGATCAGCACCGCCAGGACCGTGCCGCCCAGCGAGATCGCCACGCTGTTGAAGAAGTAGCGGCCCAGGTTCTGGCTGGTGAACAAGGCGCGATAATGCTCGAGGGTCGGGTGGCTGGGCAGCAGCGGGGGCGGCGAGCTGTTGGCTTCTCCCGGCCGCATGAGCGACGCCGACACCATCCAGAGCAGCGGCGTGGCGGCGAGCACCGCGCCGACCAGGAGGAGCAAATCCAGACCCGCGACGCGCCAGGGTTGCTTCATCGCGGGACGCTGCGGCGGAAGCGGAGCTGGACCAGCGTGGCCGCCAGCGTGAGCAGGAACAGCACCATGGCGATGGCGGCCGCCACCCCCAGACGCCACCAGCGAAAGCCCTCCTCGTACATGAACAGCACGAGGGTCGTGGTGCTCTTGAGCGGGCCGCCCTGGGTCATCACGTACGGCTCGCTGAAGATCTGAAACGAGGCGATCATCGTGACCACGCCGACGAACACGAACGTGGGTCCCAGCATGGGGAAGGTGATGTGCTTGAGCCTGCGCCAGGTGCCCGCGCCGTCCAGCTCCGCGGCCTCGTAGAGCTCTTCGGGAATGCTCTGCAGCCCGGCCAGGAAGACCAGCATGTTGTAGCCGAAGTTCTTCCACACCGAAAGCAGGATGATCGCCGGCATGGCCCAGTGCGGGTTACCCAGCCAGTCGACCGGGCCGATCCCCAGCTGGTGCAGCCCCGCGTTGAGCAGCCCGTATTGCGGATGGTAGATGTAGCGCCAGACCAGCGCGACCGCGACCAGCGTGGTGACCCAGGGGGCGAAGAAGGCGCTGCGGAAGAACGGCTTGAAGCTGGCCAGCTTGGCATTCACCAGCAGGGCGGCCGCGAGGGAGGCGGCGACCGAAAGCGGGCCGCCGACCACCACGAAGTACAGGGTATTGCGCAGCGCGATCCAGAAGACCGGATTGGTGAACAGGTCGTGATAATTCTTGAATCCGACGAACCGCGTGCTGCCGAAGTCTCCGATCGAGTAGATGTCGAAGTCGGTGAAGGAGAGCACCAGCGCGCCGACCACGGGAATCGCGAAGAACACGCCGATCAGCAGCAACGCCGGCGCCACGAAGGTCCACCCCGAGCGCGATTCGGCCCGCTCCTCCTTCGCGATCACGGGGCGGCGGCTCCCCGCAGCGCTGCGGCGCGCCGGACCAGCAGGTAGCGCCGCCGTTCCAGCA
>DATCWE010000143.1:0-11891 GCA_036566495.1 Gemmatimonadales bacterium
CAGCCTCCAGTCCCGCTGTCCCCAGCGTCCTCACCGTCCCGCTGAAGGGTCCCGCCGCTCGGCTGGTCCAGAACATGACCGAGAGCCTCTCGGTTCCCACCGCCACCACGTTTCGCCAGATCGCGGTGCGCACGCTGGAGCAAGCCCGCACCCGCTTCAACGCCGGCCTCAAGGACGCGGGCCGCCGGGAGAAAGCCTCCTTTACGCACTTCATCGCCTGGGCGCTGGTACAGGCCGCCAAACAGCATCCGGTGATGACGCAGAGCTTCGCGCTGATCGATGGCGCACCGCAGCGGGTCACGCCCGATGGTGTCAACCTCGGCCTCGCGGTGGACGTGGAGCGAAAGGACGGCTCCCGCGGGCTCGTCGTGCCGGTGCTCAAACACGCGGAGCGGCTGCATTATGGCGAGTTCCAGGCCGCCTACGATCGGCTGGTGGAGCAGGCGCGCGCCAACAAGCTGATGCCGGACGATTACGCCGGCGGCAGCATGACGCTCACCAATCCCGGTGGTTTGGGCACCGTTGCCTCGGTCCCCCGGTTGATGGCCGGTCAGGGAAGCATCATTGCCGTCGGCGCGATCGCCTATCCCCCTGAATTCACCACCAGCTCGCCCGAGACCATCGCCCAGCTCGGCGTGAGCAAGGTGATGACCATCACGAGCACCTACGACCACCGAGTCATTCAGGGGGCCGAGTCGGGCGAGTTCCTGCGTACCGTAGAGCAGCTGCTGGCTGGCGACCAGGGGTTCTACGCAGGGATCTTCGCGGCATTCGGGCTCGCGACGGAGGGGGACGTCGGTGCGGTCGCCGGGGTCGTCCGACCGTCCTTACCGACCTCACTCACCTCACCGACCTCACCTGCCGTCCTGCAGTCGGTTGCCGCGGCGATGGCGCTGGTCAAAGGCTTCCGCACCCATGGCCATCTTGCCGCACGGCTCGACCCGCTGGGCACTGAGCCCTCGGGCGATCCCTCCCTGGATCCGGCCGCCCTCGGACTGACTCCCGAAACCATGGCGGCCATCCCGGCGAGTGTGCTGCGCATCGCGGTCCCCGGCGGCAGCCTCGCCGAAGCGCTGCCCAACCTCCAGGCCACCTACTGCGGCACCATCGCCTACGAAGTGGAGCACGTGAGCGATCACCGCCAGCGGGTATGGCTTCGCCAGATGATCGAATCGGGGGCGCACCGTCGCCCTCTGCCCAAGGAAGACAAGCTGGCGCTGCTCGACCGGCTCATCGCGGTCGAAGCCTTCGAACGCTTCCTCCACAAGGCCTACTTGGGGCAGAAACGCTTTTCGATCGAGGGCGTGGATTTGCTGGTCCCGATGCTCGACCTGGTTTTCGAGCTGGCGGCCAACGACGGCGCGCGCGAGGTGGTGGTGGGCATGGCGCACCGAGGGCGGCTCAACGTGCTGACCCACAATGTGGGCCGGCCCTACAGCACCATCTTCGCGGAGTTCGAGGGCGGCAAGAAGCTGGAGGGCGACGTGCCCGAGGCCGAAGACGGTACCGGCGACGTCAAGTACCATCACGGTGCCGAGGGGGCCTATCTCACCCGCTCGGGCAAGGCCATCACTATCGCGCTGGCCCACAACCCCAGCCATCTGGAATTCGTCGGCCCGGTGGTCGCCGGCAACACGCGGGCGCGACAAACCCAGCGGCGCGGCCGCGAAGCCCACCACGACCCGTCGGTCGCAGTACCCGTGGTCATCCACGGCGACGCCGCCTTCGCGGGCCAGGGGGTGGTGGCCGAGACGCTCAACCTCAATGCGTTGCGCGGTTACCGGGTGGGGGGCACGGTGCACCTGATCACCAATAATCAGGTGGGCTTCACCACCGACATGTATGACGCGCGCTCGACCCGGCACGCCAGCGATCTGGCCAAGGGGTTCGACATCCCCATCATCCACGTCAACGCGGATGACGCCGAAGCCTGTCTCGCTGCGGTCCGGCTCGCGCTGCAGTTCCGCCAGGAGTTCCGCCGCGACGTGCTGATCGATCTGGTGGGGTACCGCCGCTGGGGCCACAATGAGGGTGACGAGCCGGCCTATACCCAGCCGTTGATGTACGAGCGGATCAAGACGCACGCTTCGGCGCGGGAGCTGTACGCCGCCGCGCTGGCAGCCGAAGGGGTGATCTCGGCAGAGGAAGCCGCCTCCCGCTATGAGGCCGCTTACCAGCGTCTAGTGGAGCTGCAACAGGGCTTCCGCGCCAGCGCGGCCAAGACGGCACCGGTGCAGCCCGCGCCCGCCAAACTGGTCCCCGGCGAAGTCGTGGCCACCGCGCTGCCGGCCGAGCAGCTCACCGCGCTCAACGAGCAGCTGCTGGCGGTGCCCGAAGGCTTTACCGTCAACCCCAAGCTCAAGCGCCAGCTCGAGCGGCGGCGCGCCGCGCTCGGCGCAGAAGGCGGGATCGACTGGGGGCATGCGGAGGCGCTCGCGCTGGCGTCGCTGCTCACCGAGGGCGTACCGATCCGGCTCACGGGGCAGGACACCGAGCGCGGGACCTTCAGTCACCGCCACCTGGTGCTGCACGACGCCCGGACCGGTGACACCTTCGCGCCGATGCAGCATCTGCCGGGGGCGCTCGCCGCCTGCGAGGTCTACAACAGCCCGCTCTCCGAGCTCGCGACGCTCGGCTTCGAGTATGGCTACGCCACCGCGGCCTCCGACTCGCTGGTGCTCTGGGAAGCGCAGTACGGTGACTTCATCAACGGCGCGCAAGTCATCATCGACCAGTTCATGGCGGCGGGACTGTCGAAGTGGGGTGTCAGCAACCGGCTCACGCTGCTGCTCCCCCACGGCTACGAGGGAGCGGGACCGGAGCACTCGAGCGCCCGGGTCGAGCGCTTCCTCCAGCTCGCCGCCGAAGGCAACATCCGCGTGGCCAACTGCACCACGCCGGCGCAGTACTTCCACCTGTTGCGCCGGCAGGCGCGCCGCAACCGGGTGCGCCCGCTGGTGATCTTCACCCCCAAGAGTCTGCTGCGGCTGCCCCAGGCCAGCTCGCGCATCGAGGATCTGACCAGCGGCATCTTCCAGCCCGTGCTCGATGATCCCAACCCGAACATCCAGGGCAATCCGGCGGCGGTAACCCGCGTGGTGCTGTGCACGGGAAAGCTCTACTACGACCTCCTTCCGGAGGCCGAGCGGCTGGGCCAGCAGCGCCCCGCGATCGTGCGAGTGGAAGGGCTGCACACTTTCCCCGACGGTGCGATTCGGAGCACCCTTGCCCGGTATCCAGCCGCGCAGCAGATCGTCTGGACTCAGGAAGAGCCGCGCAACATGGGCGCCTGGACCTTCGTCGCCCCCCGGCTCGCCGAGCTGCTTCCCGCCGGTGCGGTGCTGCGCTACGTGGGCCGGCCGGACCGGGCTAGTCCGGCGGAAGGTTATGCCAACGCCCACTCCGCCGAGCAGGCGCGGATCGTGGCCGAGGCACTCGCCGGATAAGGCGACTATTAGCTGTGGGCTGTTGGCTTCCCGGCGCTAGTCCGGCGGCAGCAGCGGCCGCTCGGTAACCTGGCGCACGATCTCTTTGATCCCGTCGGAGAGATGGTCGCCGTAGTGCAGCAGATACACACCCCGGCTGCGCCGCGCAAGCAAAAATGCCAGGAACGGCATGTCGGCCTTGGCCGCGTTGCAGGTCGAGCACGCCAGGACCAGATTATCGGGCCGGTCGTAGGCCGTCTGGCCCTTGCGGGGCCGCACGTGATCGAGGGTGATCGTCTCCGGGCTGGTCGTCACGCCACAGTAGGCGCAGACCGAGCCGTGCTGAGCGAGCAGCCAGTCTCGGTGGGCTTGGTACGACCGCCCGCCGGACCGGCGGAGGGTCTTGGAGGTGGAAACGGACGGAGCAGCGGAGCGTTTGCGAGGCTTGCGGGGCACGAGTGTGGTGTGAATGATGACAATCCAATACGAGTCCGAACCGCCGTCCGGCCACAGGGAGGCCGAGCACCAGCGGCTCTTGAGGCTCAAATTTAGTCGCGGTGGCCTGCTGGTCCTAGGATTGAGATTCCGGTTATTATCCGGCTTCTCGAGCGTCACCTGCATCAGCGGCTCAGCCCAAAGGAGCCCACCCTGACGGTCGAAGCCAAGCGCCCCCCGATTCCCGATTCCCGATTGCCGATTCTCGACGCAGCGCTCACCTGGCGCTGTATCAACACCATCCGTGTCTTGACCATGGACGCGGTGCAGAAGGCCGAGAATGGGCACCCCGGCACTCCCATGGCGCTCGCTCCGGCGGCCTGGCTGCTCTGGACCCGCCATCTCAAGCACGATCCCCGGCATCCCGATTGGCCCGACCGCGACCGCTTCGTGCTGTCCTGCGGTCACGCCTCGATGCTGCTGTACAGCCTCCTGCACCTCACGGGCTACGACCTCCCGCTCGAGGAGATCAAGAACTTCCGCCAGTGGGGTTCCCGAACCCCGGGCCACCCGGAGCACGGCCATACCGTGGGGGTGGAAACCACCACCGGTCCACTGGGGCAGGGGATCGGCAATGCGGTCGGGATGGCCATCGCGGAGCGGCTGCTGGAGCAGCGCTTCAATCTTCCGGGCCTGGAGCTGGTGCAGCACCGCATCTGGGCGTTCGCGAGCGACGGCGACATGATGGAAGGAGTTTCCCACGAAGTCTGCTCGCTGGCCGGTCATCTTCGCCTGGGCAACCTCACGGTTCTCTACGACGACAACGACATCTCGATCGACGGACACACCGGTCTGACCTTCACCGAGGACGTGGGCGCCCGCTTCGAGGCCTACGGCTGGCGAGTCATGCAGGTGGGCGACGGCAACGATCTCGACGCGATCGATCGCGCCTTCGCCCAGGCCGCGGCCGAAACCGGACGCCCTACCCTGATCGTCCTGCGCACCATCATCGGCTACCCCGCTCCGACCCGGCAGAACACGCCCAAGGCGCATGGTGAGGCGCTCGGCAAGGACGAAGTCCGCAAGACCAAGGAGATCCTCGGGTGGCCTCCGGACCTGGATTTCTACGTCCCCGCTGAAGTAACCGAGGCCACCGCGGCCTGGGTGGAGCGGGGCGCGCGGCTGCATCAGGCGTGGGATTCGCTGCTCGAGAGTTACCGCGACGGGGAACCGCTGCTCGCCACCCAGTTCGACGCTGCGCTCTCGGGGCGGCTGCAGGTCGACTGGGACACGCTCCTCCCCGAGTTCCCGGCGGGACAGGCCCTCGCCACTCGGCAGGCCTCGGCAGCGGCGCTCGAGGCGCTGGTCTCCGTGGTCCCCGAGCTGGCCGGAGGATCCGCGGACCTGGCCGGGAGCACCGGCACCAACCTGAAGAACTCGGTGACCTTCGCGCCGGACCAGCCGGGACGCACGCTGGCCTGGGGAGTGCGGGAGCACGGCATGGGCGCCGCGCTCAACGGCATGGCGCTCCATGGCGGCATCCGTCCGTATGGCAGCACCTTCCTGATTTTTTCGGACTACATGCGACCGGCAATCCGGCTCGCCGCGCTCACCGGGCTGCCGGTGATCTACATCTTCACCCATGATTCGGTGGGACTGGGCGAGGACGGCCCGACCCACCAGCCCATCGAGCAGCTTGCCTCCCTGCGCGCGATGCCGAATCTGACCCTGATCCGCCCGGGGGACGCGGCGGAAACCGCGGAGGCGTGGCGTGCCGCGCTCGAGCACCGCGGCGGGCCCACGGCGCTGATCCTCACGCGCCAGAAGCTTCCCGTCCCCGATCGCAGCGGACTCGGCGCGGCAAGCGGAGTGCACCGTGGCGGCTACGTCCTCTACGATCCTCCCGGCGGGGCACCTCAGGCGATCTTGATCGCCACCGGCTCCGAGCTGCACCTGGCGCTCGAGGCCGCCAGGCGAATCGAGGACATCAGGGTCCGGGTCGTTTCGCTGCCCTCCTGGGAGCTGTTTCGCAAGCAGCCGCAACGCTACCGTGACGAGGTGTTGCCCCCCGTCGTTCGGGCACGAGTGTCCCTCGAGGCGGCGGCCCGGATGGGCTGGCGCGAATGGGTCACCGAGGACGGCGAGATCATCGGGATCGATCACTTCGGCGCCTCCGCGCCGGGCGAACGGCTCTTCCAGGAGTTCGGCATCACGGCCGACGCCGCCATCGCGGCGGTCCGGCGGGTTTTCGCGGGAGCACGCGCATGAGGGACAATCCGCTGATCACGCTGGGACGCCTGGGACAGAGTCCCTGGTACGACTTCATCACCCGCGAGCTGCTGCTGTCCGGCAAACTCGCGACGCTCATCGCCGAAGACGGCCTGCGGGGGATGACCTCCAATCCCACCATCTTCGAGAAAGCGATCTCCGGCAGCGAAGATTACGACGAGGATATCCGGCGCCTGATCGCGATGGGCCAGAAGCCCGGTGACATCTTCGACGCGCTCTCGGTCGCCGATGTCCGCACCGCCTGCGACATCTTCCGACCCACCTACGACGGGCTCGACGGCGCTGATGGCCTGGTATCCATCGAGGTCAATCCCGAGCTGGCCACCGACACGGAGGCCTCCATCGCCGAGGCAGCCCGGCTCTGGAATGCGGTCGATCGCCCCAATGTGATGGTCAAGATCCCGGGCACGGCGGCGGGGGTGCCCGCCATCGAGGCTTCACTCGCGGCCGGCATCAACATCAACGTCACCCTGCTCTTTTCGGTGGAGCGCTACCAGGCGGTCATCGAGGCATTCCTGCGCGGATTGGAGCACCGCCGCGCGGCGGGGCATCCGATCGACCGGCTCGCCTCGGTCGCTTCCTTCTTCGTGAGCCGGGTCGACGCCAAAGTGGACCCGCTGCTCGACAAGGCGGGAGACCCCGGCACCCTGCGTGGCACCATCGCGATCGCCAACGCGGCGATGGCTTATGCCAGCTTCGAGCGCTCGCTGGCCACTCCGCGCTGGCAGGCGCTGGCCGGCGCGGGCGCCCGCCCGCAGCGGCCCTTATGGGCTTCGACCAGCACCAAGGATCCGCGCTATCCCGACACGCATTACGTCGAGCCGCTGGTCGCGCCCCACACGGTCACCACGTTGCCCCCCGAAACCCTGGACGCCTACCGCGATCACGGCACGCCGGAGCTGCGGATCGAGCGCACCATCGCCCAGGCACCCGAGCGGCTGGCGGCGCTGGCGGCGTCGGGCATCGACCTCGGCGCCATAACCCGCGCTCTCGAAAGCGAGGGCGTGGAGAAATTCGCGGATTCGTACCGCAAACTGCTGAAGGGCATCGAAGCGAAAGCGTCCGCGCTGGTAGGAAGCTGAAGCGGATCCCTATGGCCAACTTCCTGCGCCGTACCACGCTCACCCAGTGGATCATCGTCGCCACCCTCGCCGGCGCCGTAGTGGGCTGGCTCGATCACGATGTCTGGCTCACCGCCAACGTCGGAGAGGCCGTCAAGCCGCTCTCGAACATCTTCCTCCGGATGATCAAGAGCATCGTGGTACCGCTGATCGTCGGAAGCCTGGTGGTGGGCATCGCGGGCCACGGCGACGACCTCAAGCGCGTGGGCCGGCTAGCCTGGAAATCGATCCTCTACTTCGAGATCGTCACCACGTTGGCGCTTTTCCTCGGGCTCGCCGCAGTGAATCTGGTGCGGCCCGGCGAAGGGGTCTCCCTCGCCGTATCGGCCGAGGAGGCCAAACAGTTTGCGGGGACGCCGATCACCGTATCCGGCGTGCTGGAGCACACCGTGCCCCAGAGCTTTTTCAAGGCAGCCGCCGACAACGAAGTGCTTCAGATCGTGTTCTTCTCGGTGCTCTTCGCCGCGGCACTGACCCAGGTGCGCACCGGCCGACCCAAGGAGACGATTCTCGCCTTCTTCGAAGGCCTCTCAGAAGTGATGTTCAAATTCACCAATATCGTGATGCGCTTCGCCCCTTTCGGCATTTTCGCTGCGGTCGCCGGGACCATCGGCAAGAACGGGCTCGGCGTCATCGTGAATCTCGGCAAGCTGGTGCTCACCCTGTACGGGGCGCTGATCGTCTTCGTGCTGCTGGTACTGATCCCCGTCGCACTGCTCGCCCGCCTGCCGCTGCGCGACTTTTGGCGCTGGGTCAAAGAGCCCTGGCTGCTGGCCTTTACCACCGCGAGCTCGGAAGCCGCACTCCCCCTGGCCATGGAGAACATGGAGAAGTTCGGCGTCCCCCGGCGGATCGTCTCTTTCGTGCTGCCGACCGGGTACTCCTTCAACCTCGACGGCTCGACCCTGTACCTGGCGGTGGCCTCAATCTTCGTGGCCCAGGCCGCCGGCATCCACCTCGGCTTGGGTCAGCAGCTGGTCATGATGCTGACCCTGATGCTGACCAGCAAAGGAGTCGCGGCGGTCCCGCGGGCCTCGCTGGTGATTCTCTTCGCAACACTGGGGACCTTCGGCCTCCCGCTGGAGGGGGTCGCCGTCATTCTGGGCGTGGACGCCTTCATGGATATGGCCAGAACGTCGGTGAATCTGCTGGGGAATTGCCTGGCTTCGGCCGTCATGGCCAGGTGGGAAGGCGAATTGAAGCTGGAGCCGAGCAAATAGCCGGCGCGGGTAGGCCGTTCCTTCGCTAACTCCGATTGCCTGCCAGGTCGGCGGTGGTGTCTACGGCCACCGGCTTCGGGGCCTTGGGCTTCCGGGTGACCTTGGGCGGCGTGCGGGTCCACACCGCCAGCGCCCCGCAGGTGTTGATCTGATACAACTCGGGCGGAGTTTCGGAGACCCCGGAATAGATCTCCACTCCGTCGAGGTCTCTCGGCGGCTGCACTAATACCATGCCGGCATCCACCGGCGTGCCATCCAGCCAGTAGGCCAGCGGACAATTGCGCGACGCGCGCATCATCTGGATCCGGCAAGGAAACGTAGCGCAGGAGACCCGCAGTCCTGGCACGGTCCGCAGCAGATCTCCCAGGCTGTTGGCATTGCGACGCTCGATATCCGCCCGGCTCATGTAGCGCCCCCCGCCCGACTCACTGCGCCGCACGAATTCGGGCGGCAGATTGGGCTTCTCCGCCACGGTCAGATCGGGCAGCTTGACCCCCTCGGGCTCGGTCTCGAACTCGACCTCGAGGGTCTCCTTGCTCTTGACCTCGATCTCCGAGCTGAGGGTGGCATAACCGATGGCGCTGGCCTGGATCACGTACTTGCCCGGTATCAGTCCGTTGAACACGAACTCGCCCCGTTTGCTGGTGATGACCGAGAGGGTAGTCCCCACGAGAATGACCCGCGCCCCTTCGAGGACGGGCCCGCGTGCCGCCGCCCGGACGACCCCCGTAATCGAGCCCGAGTGCTGCACTTGTAACCCCAGGCAGGGGGCCGGCAACGCCAGGAAGAGCGGGAGTGCGAGACAGACGCGGATCCGGGGAGTCATCTCCGCCACCTCGAAAGGGCAGAGGCGCCGGTCGGAATCGAACCGACGAATGGAGGTTTTGCAGACCTCTGCCTTACCACTTGGCTACGGCGCCGCACCAGCTGACCGCTCCTCGGCACCGCGAATCGGCGCCGACTGAAACCTACTGCACGATCTTCACGCTGTCTACGAAGTAGCTGGTCTCGCCAAAGCAGCGCGAGGGCACCCCTTTATGTTCGCGGTAGAACAGGAGCACCCTGCGTCCCAGTGCCACGTTGAGCTGGCGAGCCGTGGCTTCCTTGCGCACGGTAAACGCCCACATCGTGGGCGCGACTCCGGGGACGGTCGTGAGAGCCAATTCGCCTTCCCAGGTTTTGCAGACCCAGCCCTTCTTCGAGAACTTCTGCAGGTAGCCGGCCCGGCTCCCCTCGGAATACGACCAGCTCAGCGCGCTCACCGTGTACAGCACGAACAACAGGATGGGGGTGACCAGGAGCAGGGCTACCCACAGTTTCCAGCGACGCCACCAACGCCGGGGTGCGGGAGCCGGCGGCGGAGCCTCAGCGGTCGGCGGCTCGGGCTGCAGGGGTTCGGTCATGGCCGGAAGCTACGCGCAGAACTGCCAACCGCCAGAGGAGTTACCAGCCGCGGGTCATGGATCTAGCCGCCCGCTCGCGGGAAAGGCAAAGCCGCTCCCGAAAATCAGCACCCAGCCACCCCGCTGTGCATCGTTCTTGACGCGGTACGCAAAGTCCAGCCGGGTGTTGCGCACGCTGGTGGTGCGAGTCGGTCCGAAACGCAACCCGGCCCCGAAGTCCCAGCCGGTACGTCGTTTGGTCCCGGCGTACCAGGCCCCGCCGTAGTCCAGGAAACCAGCCAGGCCCAGTGCGCTCAGCTTGAGGAATTCATCCGTGAGCGTGAAGCGGTACTCGGCGGAGGTGAAGAAGGCGCGATCGCCGGTAAAGGCGTGCTGCCGGAAGGCGCGCGGACCGATGCCAAGCCCCAAGTCGAACTCGCCGCCGGGTGGAGGTCGCCGCTGCCAGCCGGTCGAGGCATGGAAGACGCCCAGCTGTTTCGCCGCCGGCCGCACGAACGCCGTGGCGGCCAGGTGTACCGAAGCCGAATCGAGCCCGTCGCCGGTAAAGCGGCCGATCGAGCTCGCGTAGAGCTGGACAAAGCGATCGACCCGCCCGAATCCGGCCCGGATGGAGAGGGCGGGCACAATGCCGTCCTCCGGGTATCCGAAGGCGCGGGGAGTCGCGTTGACGCCGAACCCGACCACGGTGCTGACGTCGATGTCTTCTTCCCGTCCAAACCCCTGCAGCCCGGTCGAGACCAGGAAGTGCGCCCGACGCCACTGCAGGAATCCCCCCAGCGCCCCGGTGACGGTATGCCCCAGGGTGTCCACCTGGAGGACGTCGGCATAGTCGTCGCGCCGGATCTGTCCGCTCACCCCAACCCTGAAATACCCCTCCGGGCCCGCCCGAAGTGCCCGCGCGACGTTGACGAAGCCAATCGCGTAGCGCCGCTGCAACTGGGTGCGCGCCGTGTCTGCGCCGTCGAAGAAGCGCAGCACGCGAACCTTGCGGTCATCCGCCGCGACACCCCAACTGGTCCGTGCCGAAAGGGAATAGAACGGCTTGGAGAGCGAGGCAAAGCTGAGCCGGCCGTCGCTCCGGTCCTCGTACTGGAGCGAGAGCCCGATCCGGCCCGGCAGGAACCGCAAGGCCTGGAACGTGGCGGTCACCATGGAGCGGTCGGGGTTCCGGCGGTAGCGTAGCCCGACGTACGTGCCGGTGCCGAGAAAGTTGTTGTCCGCGATCCCGATCACGGGAACGATGCTCTTGCCCGTGCTGCTCACGTTCGCGATCACCTTGGTGCTCCAGCCATCGGCCGTGGTGACCCGGGCCACTAGTCCGCTGTCGGTTCGCAGGGAATCGATCATCACCCGGCGGAAAATCCCCAATCCCCGCAGGTTGCGCCCGGTTTCCTGCACCAGAGCGGAGTCGTAGGGCGATCCGGGGCCGATGAGCAGCTCGCGGCGCACCACCGTCAGCCGGGTGGTCCGATGCAGGCTGTTGGCGAGCCGGGCAAAGAAGCTCGAGGTCTCCGTCGGGGCGAAAATGTTCAAGCGGCGAATCTCGACCCCGCGGATGATCCGCGCGCTGTCGAGCGGCGCCTGCTGGGCGTGGACAAGGCGCGGGAGGAGCGCGGCGAGCGCCGCCGCCGCGTAGCGGAATGCGGGCATGCTTCGAAGCAAGATGGGTCTAGCCGAGACTCTCGAGCAGCTTCCAGAGCTCCACGGCGCTGAAGTCGTGGAAGCGGCGCAGCAGGTCCTGATCCGACGGTTCGACGAAAATCCAGCCGGTCGAGCGGGTGCCCTCATCGGACACGAAATGGATCCGCCCCCGGGCCGACTGCTCTCCGGGACGCGATTCCAGGTAGACCCGCCACGCGGTCCCTCCGCGTGCCAGGTCTCCGAGGTGACGGGCGCCGGGATGGTCCGGCAGGTCGAGGGGTGAGGAGGTCATCCCGTTGAATGAGTAAGGCCCGGCAAGTCCCTGCGAAAGGGGGGCGAAAGACCGGAGGGCCCGCT
>DATCWE010000161.1:0-23940 GCA_036566495.1 Gemmatimonadales bacterium
GGCGAGGCGGCCCCGCGCTACGATTTCCTGCGGCCGTTCCCCGCGCCCGGCGCACCCGACACCGCCGCGCTGCTCGCGGCCCGGGAGCGCGCCGCAGAGGACCTGGCACTCGGCTGGAATCCGCGCCGCCCCGGCGAGGGCGACGCCATCGGCAGCAACAACTGGGTGGTGGCCCCTCGGCGTACCGCTGCGGGTTATGCCCTGCTCGCCGGCGATCCGCACCTCGAGCTCTCGCTGCCCTCGGTCTGGTACGAGATCCATCTGCACGTCGCCGCCGGCCCCGATGTGGCGGGCGTGACCTTCCCGGGGGCGCCCGGGGTCATCATCGGCTTCAATCGCGACGTGGCCTGGTCGTTCACCAATACCGGCGCCGACGTGCGCGATCACTACCAGGAAACGGTCGACGATTCGTTGCGGCCCACCCGCTATCTGCTCGACAGCGCCTGGCGGCCGCTCGAGTCCCGCATCGAGATCGTGCGGGGGCGTCGCGGAGAAGCCCTCGCCGCCGATACGGTGCGCTTTACCCATCGCGGTCCTCTCGCGCGGCAAGGAGGTCGCTGGCTTTCCATGCGCTGGACGCCGTTCGAGGCCAGGGGCCCCGGAGAGGAGTTTCTTCGGCTCGACCGCGCGCGCAGCGTGCAGGAATGGCTCGACGGCTGGCGCGACTACGTCGCGGCGGCCCAGAACGGCGTGGTGGCCGATCGCAGCGGATCCGTGGCGATCCGTTCCACCGGCAAGTACCCCGTGCGGCCCGCTGGGCGCGGGGACGCACTGCAGGACGGCAGCCGGAGTGCCAGTGACTGGACCGGCTTCCTCCCGGTCGACGCTTATCCGTTTGCGCGCGATCCCCAGCAGGGATATCTCGCGTCGGCCAACCAGCAGCCGGTCGATCCCCGCGCCAACCCGCACTATTTCGGGGTTGACTGGTACTCTCCCTGGCGCGCCCTCCGGATCAATCAGCTCCTGCGGGCCGATTCCGCCGTCACGCCTGATGCCATGCGCCGCTATCAGGGTGACGCCGGCAGCGCGCGCGCCGACGCGTTCGTGCCGGTTCTGCTCGCCGCGGCGCAGGGCGACCCCTCGCTTTCCGACGCCGCGACCCTGCTCGCCGAATGGGATCGCAGCTACCGGCGCGAGAGCCGCGGCGCAGTGCTTTTCGAGGCGGTGATGGCTGTACTGGGCCCCTTGGTGTGGGACGAATTGATTCCGCCCGAGCGCAGGACCGATTCGGCCGCGCTCCCCGTGACCCTGCCCGAGGAGGCCGTCCTCCTCGAGCTGGTCGCCGACTCGGCCAGCGCCTGGTGGGACCTGCGCAACACCCCCGCCGTCGAGCGGCGCGATGCCGTGCTGGCCCAGGCACTGCGGCTGGGCCTGGCGCGGACGCTACGCGACCACGGCCCGGCCGATGGTCCGGGTTGGCGCTGGGAAAACGCCCACCACGCCAACCTGTACCACTTGTTGCGACTGCCCGCGCTTTCCGCGCTCGGCCTGCCCGTGCAGGGCGGGACCTCGACCCTCAGCCCATCTCCCGGCCGGGGCACGCACGGGGCCAGCTGGCGCATGGTGGTGGAGTTGGGGAGTGCGGTCCGCGCCTGGGCTACCTACCCGGGCGGACAGTCGGGCAACCCGGCCAGTGCGCGCTACCTCGATCGCCTGCCGCGCTGGCTTGCCGGGCAGCTCGATACGGTGCTGTTCCCGGAGCGGCCCGAGGCGCTGCCGGCGGCGCGCGTCCGGGCCGAGCTGCTCCTCCAGCCCCGGGTCCCCTGATGCGCTCCAGTCTGGGGTTTCTCGCCCTCGTCGCCGCCTTCGCGCTGGCCTCCTGGCTTGGCTGGTGGGCGATCCCGGCCGTCGCCGCGCTGTGGGGGATGCTGCGCCCGGCAACCTGGCGCCCCATGCTGAGCGCCGCCCTCGCCGCCTCGCTCGGCTGGGGATTCTGGCTGCTGCTCGATGCCGTGCAGGGGCACGGGGCCCTCGGTCGGCTCGGCGCGCGCCTGGGCGGGATCCTGGCGGTGCCGTTTCCCCTGTTGCTGCTGGCGACGCTGCTGCTTCCCGGCTTGCTCGCCTGGAGCGCCGCCGCGCTGTCCTGCGGGTTAGCCGGCCTGCTTGCCCCCCGCGGGGAGGCTCCGCGGTAGGCTTCCACTCACTTTACCCATTCACCCGAGATTGCCCATGCGCTTCGCTCCTCGCCGTCCCGTCGGATTGCTCGCGGTCGTCTTGACGCTCTTCCCCCCGGCCGCGGTGCGGGTCGCCGCTCAGGCCGGCATCGACACGGTCCAGATTCGCACCCTGCCGGCGGGGAAGGGCGTATACATGTTGATGGGCCAGGGCGGCAACATCGCCCTCTCGGTGGGCAAGGACGCCGCGTTTCTGGTGGACGACCAGTTCGCCCCGCTGTCGGAGAAGATCCTGGCCGCGGTCAAGGCCGTCACCGACAGACCGGTGCGCTTCCTGGTCAACACCCACTGGCACGGCGATCACACCGGCGGCAACGAGAACTTGGCCAACGCCGGCGTCATCATCGTCGCGCACGACAACGTGCGCACCCGCATGAGCAGCGAGCAGTTTATCGCGGCGTTCAACTCCAAGGTGGAGCCCTCCCCCGCCAAGGCGCTTCCCATGGTCACCTTCATGGACGGCGTGGCGTTCCACTTGAACGACGACGATATCCACGTGGTGCATGTCCCGCCCGCGCATACCGACGGCGACGCGATCATCCACTTTTCCGCCGGGAATGTGATCCACATGGGCGACACCTTCTTCAACGGCCGCTATCCCTTCATCGATCTCTCCAGCGGGGGGAGCTTCGAAGGGGTGATCGGCGCCGTCAACGCGGCGCTTCCCTACGTCAACGACAGCACCCGGATCATCCCCGGGCACGGCGCGCTCGCCGGCCGGGCCGAGCTGATCGCCTACCGCGACGTGCTGGTCAAGATCCGCGACCGCGTGGCTGCGCTCATCAAGCAGGGCAAGACCAAGGAGCAGGTGGTGGCCGCCAAGCCTTCGGCGGAATGGGATGCCGCCTGGGGCACCGGCTTCATGAAGCCGGAGGTGTTCCTGGGAATCGTCTACGACAGCATGAAGAAGAAGTAGCCGGAGAGCCGGGGTCGCCGTTCACTGGTCCCCCTGCTGCAGCGGCATCCTGCCCGCGTCCACCACCGCCCGGCGCAGCAGGAACTCGATCTGCGCGTTGAGCGAGCGGAGGTCCGCACTGGCCCAGCGCTGCAAGGCTTCATGCAGCGCCGGGTCCAGGCGGAGGAGGAAGGCCTTGCGCTCCATGGCGGCGCGCGTCAGCCGGCGTACAAGGTTCCGGTATTCACCACCGGCTGCGTCCCGCGCTCTCCGCAGAGCACCACGAGCAGGTTCGAGACCATCGCGGCCTTCCGCTCGTCATCCAGGTGCAGGATGTTCTTCTGCGCCAGCATTTCCAGCGCGTTCTCCACCATCCCGACCGCGCCCTCCACGATCTTGTAGCGCGCCGCGATGATCGCGCTGGCCTGTTGCCGTTGCAGCATCGCCTGGGCGATCTCCGGCGAATAGGCCAGGTGCGAGATGCGCGCCTCTTTGACCTCGACCCCCGCTTTGGCCAGCCGCTCCCCCAGCTGGGTCATCAGGTTGGCGGCGACCACGTCGGTGTGGCTGGAGAGCGCCGGCTCGCCGGTGGAGTGGGAGTCGTAGGGGTAGCTCGACGCCAGCGCGCGCACCGCCGACTCGCTCTGCACCCGCACATAGTTCTCGTAGTCGTCCACCTCGAACATCGCCTCGGCGGTGTCCACCACCCGCCAGACTACGATCGCCCCGATCTCGATCGGGTTGCTGTTGGCGTCGTTCACCTTGAGCTTGGCCGTCTCGAAGTTGCGGGTCCGCAGGGTCAGCCGCTTCTTCACCGTGAACGGATTGGCCCACCATAGCCCCGCTTCTTTGACCGTTCCGTAATAGCGGCCGAACAGCGTGAGCACCTTGGACTCGTTGGGCTGCACCACCAGGAAGCCCGGCGGCACCAGCATGAGCAGCACGAACGCCCCCACGGTGACCGCGATCGGTCCCACCTCCCCGGCCGGCATGACCCGCATGAATAGCCAAAAGTTGAGCCCGAGAGCCACTATATAGAGGAGAAACAGGGGCAGTCCGGGTAGCGGGCGCAGCACCTTCTCGCGGATCATGACAGCCAGGCTCCGTTGGAGTGATAGCGCAATGATATCATAATGCTAGATCGATGTCAAGCTGTCCGCCCGCCGCTCATACTGGTCACCGGTCACCCGACCCCGGTGTTTCCAACGTTTCACCTCCCCCAAGTCTCCAATGCACCGAGAGATGGAGCGCTGGCGCCACGACCGGAGGAGGACCTCTGCAGGCCGCACTCGCCGTGAGCAACGCCGACCTCGATCGGGCGGATGTCGCCCTTGCCAGCTCGGGCGATCACGCCGCTTTCGAGCGGTTGTACCGGCGCCATGCTCCCAGGGTGACGAGCCTTGCCACTTGGTTGCTCGATGCGGGAGATACCGATGATGCGGTGCAGGAAGTCTTCATCCGGGTCTGGCAGAAGCTGCATACCTTCGCGGGGCAATCGAGCTTCGGGACCTGGCTCCACCGCGTGGCGGTCAACCTGATGCTGCGCCGCCGCCAGACGCTCGGCATCGCCCGCAAGCGTCACGTGGACGACGCCACGACCCTGGACGCGGTCTCGGCTCCGGTCGACCGTCCCGATTTGCGGGTGGCCATCGAGGGGGCCGTGGCCAAGCTGCCCAGCGGAGCGCGCGAGGTCTTCGTGCTCCACGATATGGAGGGCTACAAGCACGACGAGATCGCCGAACTGCTGGACGTGGATCCCGGCACCTCGCGATCGCAACTTCACCGGGCGCGGCTGCTGCTCCGGCAGCACCTCGCCAATTGACGCGGGACCGAAACATGCCCGATCTCTACGCCGATCAGCTCTCCGCCTATCTGGATGGCGAGCTCGACCCTGCGCGCCGTCGCCGCCTGGAGGCGCACCTTGCCGCCTGTCCCGAATGCTCGGCGCTGCTCGCCGATCTCCGCGCGATCGTGGCCGCGGCTCCCCACTACGAAGGCCGCGCTCCCGAGCGCGATCTCTGGAGCGCTATCGCCGCCAGGCTCGATGAGCCGGAGGTGATCGCCATCGGCTCCGCCCGCCCGTCCTTAGCGTCACGCTTGGCCGCACCGGTCGCACCGGTCGTCCGCCGCTTTTCCTGGTCCCAGCTCATCGCGGCCTCCTTCGTGATGGCGGCCGTCGGGGGTGGGGCGACCTGGCTGGCGGTCCGTACGACCTCACCGACTCCACCGAGCACCTTGAGCTCGCTGCCTGCGCCGTCCGACAGTTCCCATACCGTCGCCTACGCCGAAGAGCAGTACGACTCCGCCGTTCGCGATCTCGAGCTCGTGCTCGACGCCGGCCGCAGCCGGCTCGACAGCGCCACGGTCAGGACCATCGAAGTGAGTCTGCAACGCATCGACGCCGCGATCGCGGAAGCACGCGCGGCGGTGCAACGCGACCCCGCCAACGAGTATCTAAGTCGTCAGATCGCTGCGAACATGCGACGCAAGCTCAACCTGCTGCGCGCTGCGACCAACGCGATCGCTGCCCGAACCTGATAGGAGCGCCGAATGTACCTGCTTTCCACGCTGTCCCTGCTGGCCGCCGCAATGCCCCAGGGCAGTGCGACCGACACCACCATCTCGGTGAGCCAGGGCACCCGGCTCCGGATCGAGAACCAGGGTGGCGACATCGTGGTCCACACCTGGGAGCGCAATCAGGTCCGCATCCAGGCCAGCCACAACCGGCGCACCCACGTCAGCGCCCGGCTCAGCGGGGCGGTGCTCTCGCTCGAGGCCGGCGCCGACCGCGGCCCGCCCAACATGGTGGACTACGAGCTCACCGTTCCGTCCTGGATGCCCCTCAAGCTCGGCGGGATGTACGCGACGGTCACCGTGGACGGCAGCAAGGCACCCATCGAGATCGAAACCCTGGAGGGCGACATCACCGTCAAGGGTGGTGCCGAGCTCGTCAAGCTCGGCTCGGTCCAGGGCAGGATCGTCGCGTCGGGCGTGCGCGGCCGGCTCGAGCTCAACAGTGTCAGCGAGGACGTTGAAGCATCGGACATTCAGGGCGATATCGTCGCGGAGACCGTGAGCGGCGATCTCATCCTCCGGAACATCGTGGCCAAGTCGGTCGAGGTGGAGAGCGTGAGCGGCGAGCTGTATTTCGACGGCCGGGTCATGGATGGCGGCCGTTACTCCCTGCTCACCCACAGCGGCGAGATCTTCTTCTCCGTCGCCGAGGGCACCAACGCGACCATCTCCACGGCCATCGGCTCGGGCGAAGTGCGCGCCAGCTTCCCGCTGCCGGCCTCCGAGCGCCCCAGCCGGCGGCGCCAGACCTACCGGCTCGGCAACGGCAGCGCCACCGTCGAGCTCGAAACTTTCAGCGGCGACATCCAGCTGATGCGCGGGCCCGAGCTCTCGCTGCGGCTCGACCGCCTGCTGCGCGCCCGCCAGGAGCGGATGGAACAGAAGCTGAGGCACAAGCAGAAGCCCGATAGGGACGACGATCACGAGTACGACGCTCACGCTCACTAGGGAGCCGGGACCATGGGCTATCGTCTGTCGGCAATGGGCTACTGGCTTGCGGCCTCGGCGGGAGTGGCGTTGCTCGGCGGCGGCGCCGCCGCTCAGGGCAAGCCCGACTTCGAGTTCCGCCGCGAGCTGACGCAGGGCAAGCGGTTCTACCTCTCCGACATCATCGGCGACGTGACCGTGACCGGCGGCTCCGGCCGCACGGTGGAGGTCAGCGCGGTCAAGCAGGCGGGCCGCCATGGTGAGCCAGAGGACGTAACCATCGAGACCATTGAGCTCGACGACGGCGTCGCGCTCTGCGTGCGCTACCCCGCCGAGCGTCGCGGCAACCGCTCCTCCGAGAAAGCCCTCGCCAGGAACCCCTGCAGCTGGGAGGGGCGCTGGAGCGGCAACGGCGACCGCAACGACACCGAAGTGCATTTCACCGTGCGGGTCCCTGCCGGTCTGCGCCTGCATATCGGTACCGTGAGCGGCAACGTCGATGCCCGGGGACTCGAAGGCGAGCTCGAGCTGCGCAGCGTCTCGGGTGACGTGGCGCTCGAGGGAGGCAGGGGGTCCAGCATCGACCTCGAGACCGTGAGCGGTGACGTCCATTTGCTGGACATCACCTCTCCCGACGTCACCGGCCACACCGTCAGCGGCGAGATCGCCTTTCGCGGCCCGGTCCAGGACGGCGGCAGCTACGATTTCGCGACCACCAGCGGGGACATCGACCTCACCCTCCCCCAGCGGCCCAATGCCACGCTCTCGGCCGCAACCTTTTCCGGCGGCTTCTCGTCAGACCTACCAACCAGCCAGGATGCCGGCACCCGCCGCAAGCGGCACCGTTACGATGCGACCTGGGGCAGCGGATCGGCCAAGCTGTACATGGAGAGCCTCTCGGGGGATTTGACGATTCGCGTTGCACGGTGAGGGCCGTCCCCACCGTCCTCACTGTCCGACCTGAGGAAGCCCGATGCACACTCTGCTGCAGGACCTCAAGTACGCCTTTCGCTCGTTTCGCAAATCCCCCGGCTTCACCCTTACCGCCTTGCTCACCGTCGCACTGGGCATCGGCGCCAACACCGCCATCTTCAGCGTGGTCAATGGCGTGCTGCTCCGGCCGCTGCCGCTGGGCGAGCCGGAGCGGGTGGTCCTGATCGGGCATCGCTATAAGTCGATCAACCTCGACGCCGGCGTGTCCGGCGCGGGGTTCAAGTTTTACCATGACCAGAACCGGGTTTTCGAAAAAAGCGCCGGACTCGCCGGCTGGGAGGCCAACCTGGCCACCGGCGGGGAGCCGGAGCGCCTGGTGGGGCAGCGCGTTTCCGCGGAGTACTTCGCCGCGCTGGGAGTTCCTCTCACCCTCGGTCGCGCCTTCAATCCGGAGGAAGAGCAGGTCGGTCGGGACCAGGTCGTCGTCCTCAGCGAAGGACTCTGGGCGCGCGACTTCGGCCGCGATCCGCAAATCGTGGGTAAGCCGCTGGTCATCAATGGGGAGTCCCACCTTGTCGTCGGGGTCGCACCCAACGGCTTCCAGTTCGGGACGGACCCGATCGCCATCTGGAAGCCGCTTGCGCTGACTCCCGAGCAGCTGGATGCCGGGTGCTGGGGCTGTGAGTTCATGGCCATGGTGGCCCGGCTCAAGCCCGGCAACACGCTGACGGCGGCCCAATCGGATCTCGATCGCCTCGCCGCGCTCGTGCGGGAGAACAAGGCCAGCTTCCGCGACCAGGACTGGGGCCTCTACACCAAGCAGGCCACCGAGCAGGTAGTCGGCAACATCCGGCCCGCGTTGCTCGTGCTCATGGGGGCCGTCGGCTTCGTGCTGCTCATCGCGTGCGCCAACCTGGCCAATCTGCTGCTGGCGCGGGCCACCGCTCGGCAGCGCGAGATCGCCATCCGGACCGCGATGGGAGCAGGCCGTTGGCGGCTCGCCCGGCAGCTGCTCACCGAAAGCGTGTTGCTCTCCGTGGTGGGAGGTGCCGCGGGACTCGGCATCGCCTACGTGGCCATCCAGGCGCTGGTGGCTTCCAACCCGATCAATTTGCCCCGGATCGATGCCATCGGCATCGACGGCGCGGTGCTCGCCTTTACCGGCGGCGTCACCCTGCTGCTCGGCCTGCTCTTCGGGCTGGCGCCCGCGTTGCAGGCTGCGCGGCCCGGCGTGCATGGGATGCTGAAGGACGGAGTGCGGACCTCGCACCAGGGTGGCGGGCTGCGTGCCGCGCTCGTGGTGACCGAAGTCGCCCTGGCGATCGTGCTGCTGATCGGTTCCGGACTCATGCTGAAGAGCTTCCGGCACTGGATCTCGGTGGATCCCGGCTTCAAGCCCGAGCACGTGCTCGCCTTCAATGTCTCGCTGCCCACGGCCAAGTACGCGACCGACGCGCAGCAAGTGGCCTTCTTCGACCAGCTGCGCCACCAGCTGGCCACGTTGCCGGGAGTGGAGGCGGTGGGCGGCAATGCCGCCCTTCCCATGAGCAACAACAACTGGACGCGCAGCTTCCGCGTCGAAGGCTATACCCCGCCGCCCAAGCAGAACGGGCCCTGGGGCGACTTTCGGACGGTCACGCCCGGCTATTTCGAGACGATGGGGATTCCCATCGTTCGCGGGCGCAGCTTCGACGAAACC
The DNA here is from genome assembly GCA_036566495.1 of Gemmatimonadales bacterium. Lineage (GTDB taxonomy): Bacteria > Gemmatimonadota > Gemmatimonadetes > Gemmatimonadales > GWC2-71-9 > JABFSM01. The sequence continues at coordinate 9,203 of DATCWE010000161.1, forward strand.
GACATCGCCGGGGGACGCGAGGTCGCCGTCGTGGACGAGGTGCTGGCCAAGAAGTACTGGCCTGGTCAGGATCCCATCGGAAAGCGGGTCGGATATGGCCAGCGCGACGGCCAGCCGGTCTGGTTCGACGTCGTCGGCGTGGTGGGTCACGTGATGCAGAACAGCCCCAAGGACGATGAGCACACCCAGCTCTACCGACCGGTCGCACAGGTCGCCTTCAACCAGCTCGGACTCGTCGTCCGCACCCGGGGCGAGCCGCTCGACCTGGTGCCCAGCGTGCGCAAGCTGGTGCTGGGCATCGATCCGCAGCAGCCCATTTATGCTGTGGCTCCCATGACCGAACGGGTCTCCGGCTCGTCCGCCCAGCCCCGCTTCCTTTCCCTCCTGCTGGGCCTGTTTGCCGGTGTCGCGGCCACGCTCGCCGCCGTCGGGATCTACGGGGTGATGTCCTATATGGTGGCGCAACAGACCCGCGAGCTGGGGATTCGGCTGGCGCTCGGCGCGGAAACCGGTAGCGTGCTCCGGCTGGTGCTCAACAAGGGGCTTTTGCTCGCCGGCGTCGGCGTGGCTATCGGCGTTGGCGGTGCCTTCGGGCTCGGTCGCTTGATGGCCACCCAGCTCTTCCAGGTGCTCTTTCAGACCAAGGCGATCGATCCACCGGTCTTTGGCGCCATGGCGCTGGGCCTGATCGTCGTCGCGCTGCTCGCCAGCTGGATCCCGGCGCGCCGGGCGACCCGGGTGGATCCGATGGTCGCGTTGCGGTCGGAATAGGGTCAGAGGTCAGAGATCAGGGTGAGCGCTCCGACCGCTGGCCTCTGATCACTCGCCTCTGACCTCTGACCTCTGATCTCTGATTTCCAACCTTTCCAACTATATCGGCGTCCGATATAATACCCTGACCCCGTCTTCAGCGGACGCCGCCATGCCGCAGTCTGTACTCCCCCTCCCGCTTCCACCCGTCTGGTTTCACCTCCTGCTTGCCCTCGCCGGGGGGGAGCGCCACGGCTACGCCATGATGGGCGATGTGGCGGAGGAGAGCGGGGGGCAGCTCCGGATCGGGCCCGGCACCTTGTATGGGGCGCTCAAGCGGCTGCTCGAGCTCGGCCTGGTCGAGGAAAGCGGACGGCGCCCCGATCCCGCGCTCGATGATGAGCGCCGGCGGTATTACCGGCTCACCCCGGCAGGGCGTCGGGTGTTGGGCGCCGAGGCGGCCCGGCACGACCGGTTGGTGAGCCTGGCCCGCGCCAAGCGGGTGCTGCCCCGGCCGAGGCCAGCGTGAGCCTTCTGCTGCGCTGGCTCCTCCTGGCCTATCCGCCCCGTTTCCGCGAGGAATTCGGCGATGAGCTTCGCCTGCTGTTTCGCGATGCGTGGCGCGATGGGGGGATGCTGACTCGGCTGCGGCTCGCCTCCGATCTCCTGCTCAGCGGCTTGCGGGAGCGCCTGACTCCCCAGCCTCCAACCCCCAATCCCCCATCCCCCACCATGCGTGATCTCATCGCGGAATTCCGCCAGGCCATGCGCTCCCTGGCCCGAACCCCCGGGTTTTCCCTCGCGGTCATCCTGACGCTCGCCCTGGGTATCGGAGCGAACACCGCGATCTTCAGCGTGGTGGACGGCGTACTGCTGCGCCCCGCCCCCTTCGCGTCGATGGACCGGCTCACCATGGTCTGGGAGACCGATCGCAAGAGCGGCACTCTGCGGGAGCCGGCGTCGATCCCCGACTACTTCGACTTGCAGGAGCGGACCCGGCGCTACGAGCGGCTCGCCGCCTTTTCTCCGATTACGGTCACCCTCACTCCGGAGGGAGCCGAGCCGACGCGCGTTGCCGGACTCTGGGTGAGCCATGAGTTCCTCCCGATGGTCGGCATCCGGCCGCTGATCGGCAACACGTTCAGCGCGGACCAGGACCTTGCCGGCGGGCCGCAAGTGGCATTGATCGGGGAGGCGCTGTGGACCGAGCGCTTCGGTCGCGAGCGATCCGTGGTGGGGCGCTCGATCGACGTCTCGGGCACTCAGGCCACCATCATCGGTGTGTTGCCTGCCTCTGCCGACTTCGGCACCCTTCAGATTCTCGGCTTGGCCGATTACCGCAGGGGCTTTGCCGATCGCGGCGGACGGGTGCGGGTGGATCTCTGGCTGCCGCTCCAGGCCAACCGCGGGTCGGACCGCGGCAACCACCCCATCTTCGTGCTCGGCCGCCTGGCGCTGGGCAGCAGCGTCGGCGTGGCGCAACAGGAAATGACCGCGATCACCGCCGACCTCGAGCGCGCCTACCCGCAGGCGAACGATGGGCGCGGTGCGCACGTCGAGGCGCTCGCTTCGGTGGTGTTCGGTGGCGTCAAGCCCGCCCTCCTCGTGCTGGTGGGCGCCGTGCTGCTGGTGCTGCTGGTGGCCTGCGCCAATGTCGCCAATCTGTTGCTGGCGCGGGGGGCCGCCCGCGCCCGCGAGGTCACGGTGCGCTCGGCGCTGGGCGCCAGTGTCAGCCGGCTCACCCGCCAGTTCCTGGTCGAGAGCGCGGTGCTCACCGGCGCCGGCGTCCTGGTGGGACTGGTCCTTGCACTCGCCGGTCTCAAGCTCCTGCTGGCGCTCGCGCCGGGAAGCATCCCGCGGGTTGGCGCGGTCGCCATCGATGCCCGGGTCCTCGGGGTCACCCTCCTGCTCGCGACACTGGTGGGCGTCACCTTCGGAATGGTGCCCGCGATTCAGGCGCGCCGCCGCGGCAGCAATCTCGCTCTGCAGGCCGCCGGCGCGCGCGGCGCCTCCGCGGGGAGGGAGCACGGCCGCTTCCGCTCGGTGCTCGTCGTGGTCGAGCTGGCCCTCGCCGTGGTTCTGATGGCCGGCGCCGGGCTGCTCATCAAGAGCTTGTGGCGGCTCTATCAGGTGGACCCGGGGTTCAGCGCCGAGGGCGTGCTCAAGGCGGAGTTCCAGCTGCCGTCCAGTTATCCGCAGCGGATGTCCGACTGGCCGCGCTGGCAGGAGATTCGCCGCTTCGGGGATGAGGTGAGGCGGCGGGTCGCGGTCCTGCCCGGCGTAAGCTCGGTCACCATCGCCGGAGCGCACCCCCTGGAGGCGGGTTACACCAGCTCGATCGTCGTCGTGGGCCGCGAGGCCGAGGCCGCCGATTGGCCCGAGCCGTCGATCCGCATCGTGGATGGGGGGTACCAGGCCACCTTGCGGGTTCCGCTTCTCTCCGGGCGTGGCCTGGGCAGCGCCGATGATCTTGACGCGCCGCCGGTCGTCGCGATCAATGAGGCCGCGCGCAAGCGCTTCTTCGGAAGCCTGCCCGCTCTCGGCCAGCGCGTCCGGCTGTGGGGTAGCGAGCGGACCATCGTCGGTGTGTACGCGGATGAGCGCTTCCACGGACTGGCGCAGTCTGCGTCGCCCGCGCTCTACCTCCCCGCCGGACAGGCGCCCATTCCCAACGGCAGCATCCTGATCCGGGTTGCCGGGGATCCCGCGTCGTTCGCGCCGGCGCTCCGCATGGCCGTCCGCGGAATAGAGCCAACCCTCGCCTTGTCCGCTGTCGAGCCGCTGGCCGAGACGGTGTCGCAGTCGGTGGCCCAGCGCCGCTTTACTATGCTGGTGCTGGGTGCCTTCGCTGCCGTGGCGCTGCTGCTGGCCATGGTCGGGGTGCACGGAGTCTTGAGCTATACGGTGGCGCAGCGGAATCGGGAGATCGGAATCCGGATGGCCCTGGGCGCAGATCGCCAGAAGGTCGGCCGGCTCATCGTGGGGCAGGGGGCCCGGCTGGTGCTGGCCGGCCTCGGCATCGGATTGCTCGGTGCCCTGGCGGTGAGCCGGGTCCTGTCCACCCTGCTGTACGGGGTGAGCCCCAGCGATCCCGCCACCCTCGCCAGCGTGGCCCTGACGCTCGGTGGCGTGGCGCTGCTGGCGAGCTGGCTCCCGGCCCGCCGCGCGGCGCGGGTGGATCCCATGGTCGTGCTGCGAGAGGAGTAGAGATCAGAGCTCAGAGGTCAACTCGGCGGCCAAGGCTTCGGCTCCCCTCTTGACGAACTCCCCACTCCCCTCAATATTTCCCCTGAACAATTCAGGGAGCGGCCATGGCTCGCGGCGAACTCGACCTCCTCCAGGGAACCCTCGACGTCCTGGTGTTGAAGGCGCTGTCCTGGGGAGCCCGTCACGGGCATTCGGTCGCCACGTGGATTCGCGAAACCACTGAGGACGATCTCAATATCGAGGACGGAGCTTTGTATACGGCGCTCCACCGCCTCGAAAAGCGCGGTCTCATCCAGGCCGAATGGGGTCTCTCCGACAACAACCGCAAGGCCAAGTATTACGAGCTGACCGATGAGGGCCGCCGCGAGTTGCGCCAGAGCGCGGTTCGCTGGTCGCGCTACGCCGATGCCGTGTTCAAAGTGTTGCGCGCCAACAGCTATGCCACCGCGTCACGCTGAGCCATGTCACACCGGACTGATCCGCTCGATCCGTTGAATCCCTTCCACCCTGCGGAGGGGATCTTCGCCGGGGGCACCCGGTAATGCCGTTCGCCGGCCTGCGACGCCTGTTCCGCCTAGCGGTGCGGCCCGCGCCCGTCGAGCAGGAGGTCGATGCCGAGCTCGAGTTCCACCTCGAAGCCGAGGCGGCCCGGCTCGTGTCGCTGGGCATGCGGCCCGCTGCGGCCCGGCAGGAGGCCCGTCGCCGCTTCGGTGATCTGCGCTATACGCGGGAGGTGCTCGTGACGATCGACAAGCAGCGCCGCGGCCGGGAACGCCGGGCGGGATGGTTCGAGGATCTGCGTCAGGACCTGGGCTACGCCCTCCGTGGTTTTCGCCGGCAACCCGGCTTCGCGGCTCTGGTGATCGTGACGCTGGGTCTCGGCATCGGCGCCAACACCACCATGTTCGGCATCATCGACCGGCTGCTTCTGCGGCCGCCGGCGTTTCTGGCCGATCCCGCCGCCACCAGCCGCCTCTTCACGCGCCGCTCGCAGCAGAACAGCGAAGACCGCATCGACAACAACATCTCGTACAAGCGTTATCTGGAGTTGGCCGCCGGCGCCCGCTCGGTCGATGCCGCCGCGTTCTTCGTGGATCGCGAGCGGGTGGTCGGCACCGGCGCAAACGCCCGCCAGCTCCAAGTCTCCCTGGTCAGTGCCAGCTTGTGGCCTTTGTTCAGCGTACGGCCGGTGCTGGGCCGCTTCTTTACGCCGGCCGAAGACCGCACCCCGGACGGCGGGACCGTCGCGGTGCTCGGCTACGGTTTCTGGCGGAGCGCCTACGGGGGCGACGCGACGGTCGTGGGCAAACAGGTGTACATCGGTGCGAGGCCCTATACGGTCATCGGGGTCGCTCCGCGCGGCTTCAGCGGCATGTCGCTGGGGCCCGTGGCCGCGTTCATTCCCATCACCAGCGCCGCCCACGAGATGTTCGGTGACATGTATTTCACCGGGCACAACGTGTCCTGGATGGAGATGATCGTCCGCCGCAAGCCCGGTGTCTCGGTCGAGGCGGCCGAAGCGGAGCTTACCCGGGCCTATCAGGCCAGCCGCACCGCGGAAGGCCGGGTTCGAGTCGAGGCCGTCGCGCGCTCGCGCGTCGAGCTCGGCTCGGCGATCTGGGATCGGGGTCCCAAGCGCAGCGAGAGCGCGCGGGTTGCCACCTGGCTGGCGGGCGTGGCAGCGATCCTGCTGCTGATCGTATGCGCCAATGTCGCGAACCTGATGCTCGCGCGCGCGCTGCGCCGCCGCCGCGAAATCGCGGTCCGCGTGGCCCTCGGCGCCGGACGCCGCCGGTTGGTGCGCCAGCTGCTCACCGAGAGCACCGGGCTCGCCCTGCTGGGAGGTGCCGCGGGGCTAGCGCTCGCCCACTTCGGTGGCGGTGTGCTGCGTCGCGCGCTCATCACCGAGGTGGACTGGACCGCCACACCCCCCTTCGATGCCCGCGTGCTCCTGTTCACTGCGGGCGTCGCGCTGCTCACCGGTATTCTCACCGGGCTGGCACCGCTGCTGCAGACCGGACGCCCGGACATCACCGGAGCCCTCAAGCTCGGGGCCCACGAGGGTGGCCGGCAAAGCGCGAAGCTGCGCAGCGCGTTGCTGGTATTGCAGGCGGCGCTTTCGGTCCTGCTGCTCGTTGGCGCCGGCCTTTTCGTCCGCAGTCTCCGGAACGCGCGCGCGGTGGATCTGGGCTACCGCCCAGCGCAGATGCTGTTCGCGATCACCGACCTCCGCGCCGAGCGGCTGACGGCCGTGGCCGAAGCGCAGCTCAACCGCAGGCTGCTCGAAGCGGCACGCGCCACGCCCGGCGTGCTCCATGCCGGCCTGAGCGGCGCCATCCCGTTCTGGATGAGCTGGACCGAAGACCTCTACGTTCCGGGCCGCGATTCGCTCAACGCGCTGGGCACCTTCTATTTGAATAGGGTGTCCGGAGACTATTTCGCCACCACCGGCACCGGCATCCTGCTGGGCCGCGACCTCGCCGATGCGGACAGCAGTCGCACGCCCGGCCCGGTGGTGGTGAGCGAAACCCTCGCGCGCAAAGTCTGGCCCGGCAGGAGTGCGCTCGGGCAGTGCGTCAAGGTTGGCGCCGACACGGTGCCTTGCAGCGAGGTGGTGGGCATCGCGCACGACGTGCGCTGGGGCAGCCTCGGAGATGACGATCGCATGCAGTTGTATCTCCCCATCGGCGGCTCCCGCCGCGGCTTCATCTTCGTGCGCACGGCAGGCGATCCCGCGCGGTTGGCGGAGCCGCTGCGTCGTGGCCTTCAAGGCCTCATGCCCGGCACTGCCTTCGTTACGGTGGGTGCACTCGAGAGCACCCTGGAGCCGCAGCTGCGCCCGTGGCGGCTTGGCGCCACCATGTTCACCCTCTTCGGCGTGCTGGCCCTGGTGGTCGCTGCGATCGGGCTCTACGGCGTGATCGCGTACAGCGTGGCGCAGCGGCTGCACGAAATGGGCGTCCGCATCGCCCTCGGCGCGCGCACCAGTGATCTGCTGCGGCTGGTGGTGGGCGAAGGGATCCGGGTCGCCCTGCTCGGAATCGTCTTGGGCGCCGCCGCCGCGTTCGCGGCGGGCAAGCTGCTCGCCTCCCTCTTGTTCGGCGTGCCCGCCCGCGACCCGCTCACCTTCGGGGTAGTGGCGCTCGTGCTGCTGCTCACCGCCACGCTGGCGAGCCTGGTCCCCGCTTGGCGGGCCTCCCGCGTCGACCCCAACCTCGCGCTGCGCGCCGAATAGCATGGCTCTGCCCCGCGGCGTAGCGAAGCTCTTCCGGCTGATCGGCCGCGACGCGCCGGTCGAGCAGGAGATCGACGCGGAAATCCGCTTTCATCTCGAGCAGGAAGCCGCCGCCCTCGCCGCCCGCGGCATGGCGCCTGAGGCCGCGCGTGCCGAGGCGCAGCGGCGCTTCGGCGATCTGGGGCGGGCAAAGCGTGAGCTGGTGCGCATCGACCAGGGCAGGCGAACCAAGGAGCGCCGAGTGAGCAGATTCGAGGATTTCCGCCAGGATGTCGGCTACGCCCTGCGCGGCTTCCGGCGCCAGCCGGGCTTCGCCGGCGTGATCATGCTCACGCTCGGACTGGGGATCGGGGCCAATGCCACGATGTTCGGGCTGCTGGATCAGCTCCTGCTCAAGCCGCCGGCCGGCGTCGTTGCGCCCGAGCGGCTGACCCGGTTTCAGCTCAGCGAGTCGGAGCCGGGCATGGGCTCCTGGACCAACGAGAGCATGGCCTGGCGCACCTACATCGACCAGCGCGACCACGGCAGCTATTTCTCGGAGATCGCCGCCTACTTCACCCACGCCGACATGCCGCTTGGCCGCGGCGCCGAGGCCACCAAGATTCGCGGCGTGCTGGCCACCGCGTCGTATTTCCGCCTGCTCGGCGTGGCACCGGCTTTAGGCCGCTTTTACGCCGACCAGGAGGACCGTCCCGATGCGGCGCTCCCCCTCGCCGTGCTCAGCTGGCAGTACTGGCAGCGCGGCTTTGGCGGGGCGCCCGACGTCATCGGCAAGCAGCTGCGGCTGGGGAGCCAGCTCTACACCGTCATTGGCGTGGCCCCGAAGGGGTTCAACGGGGTGGATCTCAATGCCGTGGCGCTCTGGGTGCCCTTCCACGCCGGCGCGCCCGATGTGGTGGGGAAGGGAGGCGGCTGGCGCGAGACCTACAATTGGCAGTGGCTCAAGGTGCTCGCCCGGCTCAAGCCGGGAGTAACCCGCGCGCGCGCCTCCGACGAGGCCCAGCGGATCCAGCGGGCCGCCGTCGCGCAGGTGCCCGAGCTCGACCACGCGGCTCGTGCTGCCCTGGTGCCGCTCAACGGATTCGAGCGTGCCGCGGTGCCGCACACCCGGGAGCGCGTGGCGCTCTGGCTCGCCAGCGTGGCGCTGGTGGTCCTGCTCATCGTCTGTGCCAACGTCGCGAATCTGTTGCTCGCCCGCGCGGCGCGCCGTCGCCGCGAGATCGCCGTGCGTCTGGCGCTCGGCGTGGGCAAAGGCCGCCTGCTGCGCCAGCTGCTGACCGAGAGCCTGCTGCTCGCGCTGGGTGGCGGGGCCGTCGGCTTGCTGGTGGCTCGCTGGGGCGGCGACCTGCTGCGCTCCACGCTGCTGCCCGACGTGCGATTTGTCAGCGGAACGCTGGACTGGCGCATTGTGGGGGTGACGGCGCTCGCCACCCTGCTCACCGGAGTGCTGACGGGCCTCGCCCCCGCACTGCAGTCCAGTCGGCCGGCGTTGACCGCCGCCCTCAAGAGCGGCGGCGAGGGCGGCTCGCCCCGCTCGAGGCTCCGCAGCGGGCTGCTGGCCGCGCAGGCCTGCTTCTCGGTCATGCTGCTGGTGGGGGCCGGCCTCTTCGTGCGCAGCCTCTGGCGCGTGGTGCATACCGACATCGGCTACGCTTCCCGCAACGTGCTGGTGGCCGACGTTGATCTGGGGCTCGCGGGTTATGACGTCCCCGCCGCTCAGGCGTTCTTCGATCAGGCGCTCGAGCGCATGCGCGTCCTTCCCGGCGTCGCCCAGGCCAGCCTCGCCATCAATGCGCCCTTCTGGACCATGAACAGCACCCGGTTCCGCCTGACCGACCGGGACAGCACGCCCCGGCACCCCAACGGCGGGCCCTATTACAACGGGGTCAGCCCCGACTACTTCGGCACCCTCGGGATGCGGATCGTCCGCGGCCGTGGTTTCACGGCGGCGGACCGCCCGGGCACCGCGCAGGTCATGGTGATCAACCAGCACCTGGCGGATTTCTACTGGCCCGGCCAGGATCCGCTCGGCAGGTGCGTGAAGGTGGGCGACGACAGCCTGCCCTGCGCCTCGGTCATCGGCGTCGTCGCCAACGCCCGGGTCAATGAGATCCAGGAGTCGCCCCGCGCGATGTACTACGTGCCGCTGGCTCAGGCCGGGTTGCGCTCCCTTTCCAGGGACCGGATCCTGTTCTTTCGCACGGCGGGTCCGCCGGCCGCCATGATTCCGGTGCTGCGCAAGGTCTTCCACGAGATGGCGGCGAATCTCCCCGCCCCCAATATCCGGACCCTGCAGTCCCAGATCGATCCGGAGATCCAGCCCTGGCGGCTGGGCGCGGTGATGTTCGGGGTCTTCGGCGGTCTTGCCCTGCTGGTTGCCGCCCTCGGTCTCTACAGCGTCATGTCCTACACCGTGGCCCAGCGCACCCACGAGTTCGGTATCCGCTCGGCGCTGGGCGCTTCGCCGCGCAATCTCATCCGTTCCGTGCTGCGCGACGGCCTCCGCGTCGTCGCGGCGGGCATGCTGCTCGGCCTCGGCGCGGCGCTGGCCGGCGGACGCCTGCTTGCCCCGCTGCTCTATCAGACCTCCCCCCGCGATCCCGTCATCCTCGCGGCCGTCACCCTCATCCTGCTGCTCGCCGCGGTGTGCGCGATGGTGGTTCCCGCCCGCCGCGCCACCCGGGTGGATCCGCTGGAAGCATTGCGGTCGGACTAGCCGAAACTGGGGATTGGGGATTGGGGTTGGGGGCGCTCGCTGGCGCGCGGGCGCCCCTGCCCGCATGTTCTCCCCATCCCCATCCCCATCCCCGTCCCCCACTCCCTAATCCCTGATCCCCGACCATGCCCAAACTCGTCCCCCATACCGGCCCCAAGATCCTTCACCACATGACCAGCACCACCTTCACCATCGAGGGGCAGAACGTGACCCAGACCCTGGGAGTCGTGTTGGGAATCACGGTCCGCTCCCGTTCGGTGATCGGCAATGTCGGTGCGGTCATCCAGGTGTTTTTCGGCGGGCGCATCGAGAACTTCATCTCGCTCTGCGAAAAAGCCCGGCAGGAAGCCTTTGAGCTGATGCTGCAGCACGCGGAGCAGACGGGTGGCAACGCCGTCATCGGAATCCGTTACGACGCCAATGAGATCATGAACGGCGTGACGGAAGTCCTCTGCTACGGCACCGCGGTGGTGGCCGAGCCGGCGTGAGCGCTAGGGTAGCACCCGAATCTTGATGTTCCGGAACCCGATCCAGTTCCCGTGTTCCTGCAGGCCGATGTAGCCCTCGGCGGCCTTCCCGTACTCGGGCCATTGCTTGAACTTGCTCTTGGCGACCCGCTCGCTCCAGTCGGCGCTCCCCAGCTCGTATGCGGCGATCCGCGTCCCGTTGAGCCAGTGCTCCACGTGATTTCCGTTCACCAGGATCCGGGCACGGTTCCATTCGCCCACCGGCTTCACGATGCCGCGCGGGGCGGGGTAGAGGCCGTAGACCGCGCCCGCCGAAGTGAGCTGCGTTCTGCCGTCGACATGGCCGCTGTCGTCCAGCACCTGCATCTCCGGCGCGCTGTAATAGATCGCCTCGGGACCCTCGATGCCTCGATAGAAGATCCCGCTGTTCCCCTTGGGCGCAATCTTCCAGTCCACCAGTAGCTCGAAGTTCTTGAACTTCTCGTTGTAGACGATGTCTGCCGCGGGAGCCACTCGGGCCAGCACTCCATCGGCCGCCTGCCACCCTGCCGGCATGCTGTCCTGCATGTAGCCGCGCCATCCCTTCGTGGTCGCCCCGTCGAAGAGCAGTCGCCAGCCGGCCGCCCGCTCCGCCGGCGTGAGCGTATTAGGGGTCTCGGCGCCCTGCCCGCAGGCCACTCCGGCGCCGCCGAGCACCAGCCATCCCAGGACGACGCCGCGTGCGGCAAGACGGTTTCGGAAGCTCATCCCCACCTCGCTCATGTGGAAACCCTCGCGTCTCTGACCTCTGACCTCCCCCTAAACCGCCCATCCCGCCCGGTACTCCCGCGTAAGGTACTGATCCGCATCGGCCTGGTTCGGAAACCTCATGTTGACGGCGTCATAAGTCAGCTTGCGCCCCTGTCCCCCGCGCAGCGCCACGATCCCGAGCAGCATCGTCTCGGTGAGCCGGGCGGCGTATTCGAACGGGCTGCTCGCGGTGGTTTTCCCCTTGGCGGTGTTCACCCAATTCATCTCGTGGCTGCCTTCGATCCGCCGGAATGTCTTGGGGACCGCTGCGGTCTGCTCCATGAGCGTTTGCGGATAAAGCCGGGGATTGTCGCCGTAGGTGTCGTGCAGCAGCACGCCCTTGTCGCCGTAGTAAATCACCCCGCCTTCGCTCTTGAGCGTCACATCGTCCGGGAGCAGATCGGGGCGCGGGGGATAGAGGCCGCCATCGCACCAGGTCAGCTTGACCGGCGGCTGCGTACCCCGCGCAGGGAACTGGTAGTGCACCGTGGTCGCCACCGGATACGAGACCAGCCGGGTACGGGTCCGCCCCGCCGGCGTGTTGCCCGGCGCCATGGGATCGAGCGGGGGCTGCGGAGTCGTACCCCATGGCGTCGAAGTTGCCTCGATGCTGGTGGGATACTCGAGTCCCAGCGCCCAGTACGGATGGTCCAGCAGGTGGGCGCCCATGTCACCCAGCGCTCCCACGCCGAAATCCACCCAGCCGCGCCAGTTGAAGGGATGGTAGATCGGGTGATAGGGGATGTCGTCGGCCACCGGGCCCAAGTAGAGGTCCCAGCGCAACCCTTCGGGAAGCGGCGGCGCGCCCATGCCCGAGGCGAGCATCTGGTTGAGCCGGCCCTGTCCCCATCCCGTGTTGGTGATCGGTGCCGTCGTGGGGCGGGGCACCCCCTGGGGCCAGTATCCCACCGGGCGGTTGGTCCACACGTGGACCTCGCGCACCGGGCCGATCAGCCCGGCCCCGATCCATTCGTTCACCAGGAGGGCGCCTTCCCGCGAGTGGCCCTGGTTCCCCATCTGCGTCGCGAGCTTGGGATTCTTGAGCGCCAGGCCGCGCAGCACTCGGGCTTCATGGACCGAGTAGGTCAGCGGCTTTTGTACATACACGTGTTTCCCGCTCTGCATGGCCCCTTTCGCAATCACCGCGTGCAGGTGATCGGGGGTCGCGATAACCAGCGCGTCGAGATCCTTCTGCTTGTCCAGCAGCTCGCGCCAGTCGGCATAGCGCTTGGCCTTGGCAAACTGCTCCTGCAGCCGGACTCCTTCGGGGCGGGGCCGTCCCTGCGACAGGTCGCGTCCGGTCAGCGAGCGGCCCACGTACGCGAAGTCGACGTCGCACACGGCCACGATGTTCTCGCTCCCCAGGGCCTCCGCGTTGCTCATCCCCATCCCGCCGGCGCCGACGATGGCGACGTTGAGCGTGTCGCTGGGAGCCTGGAAGCCGCGTCCGAGCACGTGGCGCGGAAGCACCATCGCGCCGAGCGCGGCCCTGCCCGCACCGGCGACAAAATCGCGACGGCTGACCTTGCGACGGGACATGCCTGGGGACTCCTGTCGGGGGACGCCGTAATGTACTTCCTCCCCCCGTTCGCCGAGAGAGCCTTCAGCGTCTGATCGTGGGTTTGGGGACCGTGGCCAGCCGGGCCGAGTAATCCGGCATGGTGGTGATCAGTCCGCCCGACCGGGTGTTGCGGGAAAAGCCGGCCACCAGCTGATCGTTGTAGCGGTCCAGGAAGAACTCGAACCAGTCGCTGGGGTCGCCGTCGAGGATGAGCAGGTCGGCCGGGGTCATGGTCAGCTTGCCGAAGCGCAGCGAGCTTCCCTGATAGTACATGTAGTTGACCGCGCTCGAGTCGGGTGGAGTCAGCGCTGCCGGGGTCGGGCCCGAATCGGGCCGGTAGATCTGCACGATGGTCGAGTCCCGCAGTACCACCCCGGCCAGGTGCCCGCGGATCTGCGGTGGCGGGAGCAGGCTGGTCGGGGTCAGCAGCAGATCGTTGTGATCGGCCCGCATTCCCTTCGCCTTGCTCAGGTTCATCATCTTCTCGAGCTGCATCCCCAGGAATTTCATCATGCCGGTGACGCCGATGCCGAAGGCCTTGATCGAGACCGGCCGCAGCCGCAGCTCGCCGGCCGGCGTCACGCTCACCTCACTCAGGATGCTGAAGGGAAACCCGTGCAGCCGCCCACGCTGCCGCAGCCGGTTTCCCTCCACGCTCAACGAGAGCGACTTGAGCGGTGCTCCCGAATAGGCAAACACGTAGCGGTTGAGCAGCTCCCCCATCCCCCGTGTATCCAGCGTGATCGTCGCCGAATCGATCTGCAGGATGAAGGAGCGCTTGTCCTCGAAAATGGCCGGCGAGCCGGGGCGGGTCGGGAGCAGCCTGCCGCGCAGATACTCGATTCGGAGCACGATGGTCGGATCCACATGAAAATTCACCCGCCGCATCGCCGCCTGCACCGGTTGCGGCGAGGACGGGCTGGCGGTTCCGACCGTCTGGAGTATCGCGCAAAACATGCCCCAATTGATCATTTCTCGTCCTGGTGCTTGGATTTCGGACCATCGGAAAGGAGACGAGGGCCTGGCTTGGGTCCGCACGACTTGTCATGTCGGGGGTGTGCGTGCCTCACGGCGGAGCGTCACCCCTTGTGGAGGTCCCATGCGGAGGCAAGCCATGAGTGACGACAAGGTGCTGGTCGATGAGGTGCGTCGGACGGCGCAACACCGCCGAGTCAAGGAGCGCATTCAGGGCGACGTGGACGCCGAAATCGAGGCGCGTGCCCCCCGGGTCCCGGACGCGGCTACCGTCGCGCAGGTCGGCGCCGAGCTGCGCGGGAGCGCGTTGGAGGAGGTGCACGATTCCGAGCGAGAGGTGCAGCGCGGGCGCCAAACCGCCCGCGTCAGTCAAGTTTTCAACTACCTCTTTGGGATCGTGTATGCGTTGCTCGGTATCCGGTTGTTGCTCGCCCTGATCGCCGCGCGGCCGGGCGCCGGGTTTTCCCAGGCCATCCGGGCGATCACCGACCCGTTCCTGGTGCCGTTCAAGGGGATTCTGCCCAACCTGACCACACCCGATGGGTACACGCTGGCGCTCCCGGTGCTGTTTGCCATCCTGATGTATGGAGTCCTGCACCTTGCGGTCCGGGGGCTGTTGCGACTCATCGGCGAGCGCAAGACTCACGTGTGAGGAGGCCATATGCCGGAAAAAGCCACCATTCGCGCCGCTCGCCGGGACGCCCGTCGGGGCCGATCCGCCTCGACCCAGGCCGGGGAGTTTGTGCGGGAGGAAATGCATCACATTCGGAGCGGAAAGCACGGCGCCCGCTCCACCAAGCAGGCCATCGCCATCGGGCTCTCCAAGGCGCGCCGAGCGGGCGTCCACCTGCCGGCTCCCCGGAAGGGGGCCGCCTCGGCGGAGACGCGGGCCAAAGCCCGGCGCGATATTGCCCGAGGCAAGCGCACCAAGCGGCCGTCGCGCGTTCGTTCGCGCGCCGTCTCGCGCGCGCTACGCCGGGAGCCGCATCGGGCGGCGAGCCGGGATGCGCTGGCTCGCCAGGCCCGGACCACCGCGCG
>DATCWE010000257.1:0-2131 GCA_036566495.1 Gemmatimonadales bacterium
GCGACTTCCGTGACGGCCTGCCGCGTCACGGCCCGATTCGCGGTCAGGCAGGTGCCGTGGCTACCGCCTCCGGCGCCTTCCCTTCCCAGTACCGGTTCAGGGCTTCCTGCACCTTCACGAACCAGACGATTGCCGGGATGATGAGGACGCCGAACGGGAAGAGCCAGAGGCCCGTCCAGCCCGTGACCGGCGACTGCTGCCCGTCCTTCTCGTACATCTTCCCGACCTCTGACGGGATCACGAACGCCATCACAGGGCTGAGGAGGATCCAGATGACGAGGCCGAGCACTCCGCCGAGTCCGTCGCCGGTGTGCTGCTTCATCTCCTCCTCGGTCTGGTAGACCCAGTACCAGCCGTAGAAGCCAAGCGTGACGATGAACAGGAGAATCCCGAAGCCGATCCCGCGCGGCTGGCCTACGGGTCTGGTATTGGCGGAAACGTTCATCGTTGCCTCCTCGATCGAAGTGAAGTGACTGAATCACGCCCGGGACCGAAAGGCCAGCCGAAACGCGGACCAGCGGGTGCTCGCAAGACCGGCGTGTGCGGAAATCGATGAACGAGTGAAGGGAGGATCGCCGTCGACACAGTCTGGATAGGTCTGTGCCTGGCGCTCGTCTCGGCACTGGCAGTGAACTGGGCCTACACGAAAGAGCACGACGCGGTAGCCGCGCTGCCGCCACTTAGCCCCCGGCGACCGTTCCGCTCGCTGCGCTTGCTGCTGGGCGACCACGGCTGGTTGCTCGGCTTCGCCACCGAGACGGCCGGCTGGCTTGTCTACGTGGCTGCCCTCCGCCTCGCGCCGCTGAGCCTCGTGCAGGCCGTCAGCGCATCAGGCATCGCCGTTCTCGCGCTCTTCAGCGTTCGAGGCCACCTGGGTGCGCTAACAGTCCGCGAGCGACTCGCCGTCGGGATCGCGCTGCTCGGGCTGGTGTTCCTCGCTCTGTCGCTCGTCGGCGCAAAGCCCACATCCCACACACCGCATGTGGCCGCCGTCCTGCTCTGGCTCGCAGCCTCTGCTGGTGGCGCAGTCGCGCTGATTGTCGTGCGCATCCGCCTCACCCGGGCGGCCGCGCTCGGGCTTGCCACCGGGCTGCTCTTCGCGGACGGAGACATCTCCGCGAAGCTCCTCACCTACGGCGGGATCTGGTTGCTCGCGATCCTCGCGTTGGTTGCCTGCTACGCCGCCGGCACCAGCGTGCTCCAGGCAGCGTTCCAGCACGGCAGCGCGCTAACCGCGGCCGGCATCGCCACCCTTGTGACGAACGCCGTCCCGATCGCAGCAGGCTTTGTGCTCTTCCGTGAGGCGCTCCCGCCCGGCGCCCGCGGAGTGCTGCAGATCGCCGCCTTCGCATCCATCGTCGCAAGCGCCGCTCTCCTCGGACGCCCCGCCACGACCCGATCAGAGACTCCAGAGACTCTTACCGAGGCTGCAACGAGCTCAGCTGCGAGTAAATAGGCGAGCCTCGTCAGATCGTCGCGGCGGAGACGCTGATCTCCGAAGAGGAAGGCGGGGTACGCCTGCGGACACTGAAGACGTGCCCCGCACCTTTCCCCGCGAACGAGGCTACCTGGCGGTCGGTCGGCCTCGTATCACCCGTACGGGTGAAGGGGCTACACCAACGCCAACCGGTACGTGGTCACCGTCGGGCGATCGCGGGCGGCCTACAGGCTGCCACCACGAAAGAGCCGGGCGACCAGGTTCGGTTATAGGCGTCCCAAGCCCTCGTTTGTCAGCCCCACTCCTCGGGACGTTGCGGACCGAATGGAAGGGATCGCCCGGCTCCACGCTCTTATGCGGCCTGAGGCGGAAAGCTAATCGTCCTCCACCACCAACACGGGTGGCTGGTCGGCGTCGTCGTCTCGCTTCCCGATCACTCGCAGCGCCCGATTGCCGAGCGGGATCACATCGCCTGGCGACCAGTTTGGCACCGCCGTCGCAAACGTCGGCGGCTCGGCCGGCGCACCGTCCACCGTCTCGAGCCTGAACAGAAACCCTGCCATCCGATCCTCCTATCCGCCTGGGGCCGGACGGCAGAATCAGCTTATCGTGTTGCCAGCACGAGCAAGATTCGAGGTAGGCACCGGGGTAAGCACCGCGCGAGCTTTCGTGGCGCTGCTGTCACAAGTGACA
>DATCWE010000431.1:0-13235 GCA_036566495.1 Gemmatimonadales bacterium
GGGCGCGATGATCTCGCCGTAACCGACCGGCCCTTCCCGTCGGTCCACCGCCACCAGCGTATCGCCGGCGGCGTAGCTCGCCCCTTCGGGCGGCATGACGGCAACGATCGTGAACGCCTGGACCGCGGCACGGACCCGGCCGGTTTCGATCTGCTCGGGAGTGACCGGGCCAAGCAGGGTTCCGAACGGAAAGGCATTACCCTCGGTGAGGAACCCACTGGAAAAGAACTCTCCGGGGCGGAGCGGGTGGAACTTCACCTCGCGATAAGTCCGGAACGCGTTGCGCACGTTGGACACCCGATGACGGCGGAACAACGCCATGCCTGGCTCCTCGCCTTCCTGGCCCTCACCGGGTTCGACCCGGAAGACGGCCGTGGGAGGCGGCGCCGGCGGGGCGGCCGGCATGGGGGCAGGCTCCGCCGGCGGCGGAACCGCCGGGGCAGGCGTATCCTGAGTCGGTACGGCCGTCTGGCCGGGCGCCGCGACGAGCTGCAGCACCTCGCCGGGATAGATCCAGTGGGGATCTTCCACCACGGCGGTATTCAGCTTGTAGATCTGCGGCCAGAGGAAGGGATCGCCCAGATAAGCGCGGGCGATGGCCCAGAGCGTGTCGCCGCTCTTGACCGTGTGCGAGCTTGGCTTGGCGCCCTGCGCCGGGAGGGCGACAGGGACAGTCAGCGCCAGCAGGGTGGCAAGACTAGAACGGGAGATCGTCATCCTCGGCATCGAGTGCCTCCGGGAAATCTTCGAAGGACTCATCCTTGGCAGGGGACTTGGCGACCGCCCCCGCGGCCGCTTTGGGCGCGGAGAACGCTTCGCCACCTTCTCCTCTGCCGGACAAGAGAATCAGCTCGCGGGCGATGACCTCAGTCGTGTAGCGGGTCTGGCCTTCCTTGTCCTGCCAGCTCCGATACTCAATGCTGCCTTCGACATAGACCTTGTCGCCCTTCTTACAGTAGCGCTCGGCAATGTCAGCAAGATTTGAGCCTTTGTTGTTCCAAAGCACAACACGATGCCACTCCGTCTTTTCCTGCTTGTCTCCCGAGGCACCCTTCCACTGCCGGCTGGTAGCCAGCGAAAGATTTGCAACTCGGCCCCCGTTGGCGATGCTGCGCACCTCGGGGTCGGCGCCGAGGTTACCGATCAACTGGATACGATTGAGACTGCGACTCATGGGCTCCACCTCCTCCTCAGTAGAATCAGCGGGACGGCCTGCGGGACCCGCCCAGGGTATGGACCTGCTAAGTCCTTCGACAAACCAAAGATACGCTCAGGTACCCGAATCTCCGCATGGGCCGATCAAGGCGCGCAGGACCAGGGCGTCTTCGGGTGGGTTGCGGTAGTAGCCGGGACGCATTCCCACCGGCCGAAAGCCCTGGGCGCGGTACAGCTCGATGGCGGGCCGATTCGACTGGCGCACCTCGAGGTACAGCTCCCGCACCCCGTCGTTTCGTAACGTCTCCCGCACCGCCGCGAGCAGCCTGCGCCCGATGCCCCGGCGACGCTCCTCGGGCCGTACGGCGAGGTCCAGTATTTCGCCTTCCTCCCCGGAGATCCGAGCCATGATATACCCAAGAATCCTGACCGAATCCTGGGCCACGAAAGTTCGTGCAGTTTCATATTGAATCGTCTCGCGGATCCCCGCAGCGGTCCACGGATCGCTGAAGCACGTCTGCTCGAGCTCCGCGAGCGCAGCGACGTCAGCGAGGGAGCCGGGACGGATCTGACAGGGCGCGTCCATGCAATGCCTCCCAGCGCACTTGAGCCTCCGCCGCGCGGCCATAGCGCGGTTCCCAATCGTCGAGCGCGTCGATCCGTTCGGCCCCGCCCGGGACTCCCACCAGCGTGAGCAGAGCGCCCGCGTTGGGCAGGCTGGCGGCGCCGCGGATGATCGGTACGGCGAACTGATCGGCCAACCGGTCCACCAGTTTCTCCGGAGCGTCCGCCACCAGCAGGTCCGGCGTCTCGCGATGCAGGGATTCAGGCGTGGCGAGCGCCGGCGCCGCGAGGGTTTCCACCGCGCGCGGCAGATCCAGGCGATAGGAGGCCGCGTAGAGCTCGCCTCGCAGCGCCGAGGTGACGACCAGCACGCGAGCTCCATGCGGCGGCGCCGCCCCCGCGGCTCGCAGCAGCAGCGTGGAGGCGGCCCACACCGAAAGCCGAGGCTGCGCACGAGACAGCGCTTTGGCCGCGGAGATTCCCACGCGCAACCCCGTGAAGCTGCCCGGTCCGTCCGCGACAGCCAGGTGTTCCACCTGATCGAGCCGGACGCCGAGCTCGCTCAGTACTGCGTCGATTAACGGAAACAGCTTCGCGGCGTGCATCCGGGCGCCCACCAACGACCGCTCGGCTGTCCGCCCCTCCGCCCCTCCCGCGACGGAAAGCCGGTCGGTGGTCGTATCGAAGGCGAGGGCAATCACGCCAGCTCCAGGCGCCGCACCGCCGGGTTCGGCGTGTGCGCCAGGGTCACCTGACGGGTGGGGCGAGGCGCCCACGCTCCCGCACGCTCCGGCCACTCGATCAGCAGGGCAGCTCCCGAGACCAGGGTCTCCCAATCGAGATCGTGGGCTTCCGCGGGAGTGCGGAGGCGGTAGCAGTCCACGTGATACACGGCGCCCCGCGCGCCCTCGTAATGATGCACCAGCGCGTAGGTCGGGCTGGTGGCGGGTACGCTGACGCCAAGCCCGCGGACCAGGTGGCGCACGAAGGTGGTCTTCCCCGCTCCGAGCTCTCCGCTGAGCCAGACCACTTCGCCGTGCTCCAGGTTGCGCCCGAGCTCCAGGGCCGCATCGGCCACTCCAGCCTCGTCGAGGAGCGCGGTCACGCGCGGCGGCGCGCGTACGACGCCCCGGCTCGCCGCACTTCCGGCGCATCGAGGGCACGGAGCTCGTTGAGCTGGTCGCGCAGCAGGGCCGCCAGCTCGAACTCGAGGTTGGCCGCAGCCTGCTGCATCTGTTTCTGCAGTGCGACCATGGCCGCGGAGCGCTGCGCCGGATCGTGCAGATCCGGCGGAATGGCGGAGCGCCGCAGCGGCTGCGGTCGCTCGGTGCGGGCATCCGCGACGTGGGTCGAGAGGCGCACCTCGTCGGTGGACTTCACGATGGAGGTGGGCGTCGTGCCGTGCACCCGGTTGAACTCCGCCTGCAGCCGGCGCCGCCGGTCCATCTCGTCGAGGGCGCGGCGCATCGATCCGGTCACGCTGTCGGCGTAGAGGATGCCGAGCCCGTGCAGGTTGCGGGCGGCGCGCCCCACCGTCTGAATCAGCGCCCGATCCGAGCGCAGGAAGCCCTCCTGATCGGCGTCGAGGATGGCGACCAGCGAGACCTCGGGAAGGTCGAGTCCTTCCCGCAGCAGATTGATGCCGACCAGCACGTCGAAATCGCCCAGGCGCAGCCCGCGCAGGATCTCGACCCGCTCGATGGCGTCGATGTCGGAGTGCAGGTAGCGGACCCGCACGCCGTGCTGCTGGAGGTAGTCGGTCAGGTCTTCGGACATGCGCTTGGTGAGCGTGGTGACCAGCACCCGCTCGCGGCGCTGCTCGCGCAGGCGGATTTCCTTGAGCAGATCGTCCACCTGGCCCTTGACCGGGCGGACTTGCACCTCGGGATCCACCAGGTAGGTGGGACGGATGATTTGCTCGACCACTGCGCCCTGCGAGAGGCCCAGCTCATAGTCGCCCGGCGTCGCGGAGACCGCGATCATGCGCGGCACCAGGGCCATGAATTCCTCGAAATGCAGCGGCCGGTTGTCCAGCGCGGAGGGCAGCCGGAAGCCGTATTCCACCAGGGTCAGCTTGCGGGCACGATCACCGTTGAACATGCCCCCAATCTGGGGGAGCGAGGCGTGGGACTCGTCGACCACCACCAGAAAATCCGCCGGGAAATAATCGAAGAGACAGGCTGGCCGCTCGCCCTCCGCCCGCCCGGTGAGGTGGCGCGAATAGTTCTCGATGCCCGGGCAGGTGCCGATCTCGAGCAGCATTTCGACGTCGAACTGGGTGCGCGACTCGAGCCGCTGGGCTTCGAGCAGCTTCCCCGCGGCCTTGAGCACCGCCAGGCGCTCGGCCAGCTCGGCGCGAATCAACTTGACCGCCCGCTCGATCTTGGGGCGGTCGGTGACGAAGTGCTTGGCCGGGTAGATCGCACATTGCTCCAGCCGCGCGATGGTCTCTCCCGAGGTCGGGTGGATCTTGGAGATCCGCTCGATCTGGTCGCCCCAGAGCTCGATCCGCACCGCCTGCTCCTCGTAGGCGGGATAGATCTCCAGGGTATCGCCCCGCACCCGGAAGGTGCCCGGCTCGAACGAGATATCGTTGCGGTGGTACTGGATCGCGACCAGATCCGCGAGCAGGCGATCGCGCCCGGGCGACTCGCCGACCCGTAGCGCGAACATCAGGCTGCGATAGGTCGCCGGATCGCCCAGGCCGTAGATGGCGCTCACCGTGGCCACGATCACGACGTCGTCGCGCTCCATGAGGCTGGAGGTGGCGCGCAGCCGCAGCGCTTCGATGTCCTCGTTGATGGAGGCATCTTTCTCGATGTAGA
The DNA here is from genome assembly GCA_036566495.1 of Gemmatimonadales bacterium. Classification (GTDB taxonomy): domain Bacteria; phylum Gemmatimonadota; class Gemmatimonadetes; order Gemmatimonadales; family GWC2-71-9; genus JABFSM01. Next base: position 4,545 of record DATCWE010000431.1, read on the forward strand.
CGTCGGTCGAGGGGACGTACGCCTCGGGCTGGTAGTAGTCGTAGTAGGAAACGAAATACTCGACGGCGTTGGCGGGCAAAAACTGCTTGAGCTCGCCATAGAGCTGGGCCGCCAGGGTCTTGTTGTGGGAGAGGACCAGGGTCGGCCGCCCGTGCGCGGCAATCACGTGCGCCAGCGTCATGGTCTTGCCGGATCCCGTGACGCCCAACAGCGTCTGATAGCGCCGGTCCTGCTCCAGCCCGCGCGTCAGCTGCTCGATGGCGCGGGGCTGATCTCCGGCGGGAGTGAAGGGCGCGACGACTTCAAACTTCGGCATCGCGGAAATATGCTGGTATCGGGGTTTGTTCGGTAGGCCACCCTACAGGGCAAGCAACGCCTCCCACTGCTCCGGGGTTACCGGCATGACGGAAAGCCGGGGGATGCGCACCAGCGCGAAGCCCGCGAAACGCGGGTCGGCCTTGATGCGTGCCAGAGAGACTGGTGTTTTGAGCCCGCGCACCGGCGCAATGTCCACGACGGCGCGCTTGGGATCCTCGAGCTGGGGATCCCGGTACGGGTTGCTCACGATCCGCGCCACCCCAACGATCGCTTTCTCGTCTCCGGTGTGATAGAACAGCGCCTGGTCTCCATTCTTCATCGCGCGGAGGTGGTTGAGCGCGGCGGGGTTCTTGACGCCGTCCCAGGTCGTGACTTGCTCGCGCAGCAGATCCGCGAACGAGTAGGTGGTGGGTTCGCTCTTGAGCAGCCAGCGGTTCATGCGGTCGACACCTCCCGGCGATCCACCGACGTCACCCCTTTCACCCTCCGGACCGCCTTCAACACCTTTCCCAGGTGCGGCAGGTTGTCGACTTCAACGAACACGGTGCCGAAGGCGGAGCCGTCCTTGGTGTGAAGATCGGCACCGCGGATGTTGGTGCCGGTTGCGCTGATGGCCTGCAGAATGTCCGCATAGAGGCCGCGGCGGTCTTCCGCGTTGACCACCAGTCGCACCGCAAACGACTCGCCCTCCTGCTCCTGCCAGTCGATCTCGACCCGGCGGTCGCCCGCCGACAACGTCAGCAGATTGGGACAGTCGGCGCGATGGATGGAGATCCCGCGTCCCTGGGTCACGTAGCCCACCACCGTGTCGCCCGGGACCGGCTGGCAGCATTGGGCGTAGCGCACCAGCAATCCGTCGACGCCCTGAATCTTGATGCCCCGGCCCAGCCGGATCCGATTGAGCATGCGGCCGAACACGGTCGGTTTGGGCGCCTGGAGATCTTCGCCCGGGAGCTCCGGGTAGAGGGCCTTGATCAGCTGCCCGATGGCGACGTCGCCCCGGCCCACCGCGGCTTCCAGTCCCGGCCCGTCCTCGAGCCCCAGCGCCAGGGCCGCGCGATCGAGGCTGGCGGCGTCCGGCATGCTGAGCCGCCGGCGCTTGACCTCGCGCTGCAGCAGCTCGCGGCCGAGCTGGTTGCTCATGGTCTCTTCTTCGTGCCGGATCCACTGCTTGATCTTGTGGCGCGCCCGGCCGGTCCGCACGTGGGCCAGCCAGTCCCGGCTCGGCTTGGCCGACGCCGAGGTCAGAATCTCGATGGTGTCGCCGTTCTTGAGCTCGCGATGCAGCGGGGCGATCCGCCCGTTGATCTTGGAGCCCTGGCAGTGCACGCCGACCTCGGTGTGCACGTGGAACGCGAAGTCGATGGCGGTCGCGCCGCGCGGCAGCCGCTTCACGTCGCCCTGCGGCGTGAAGACGAAGATCTCGTCCTGGTAGAGGTCGACCTTCAGAAACTCGAGGAACTCCTCGGGGGTATGGGTTTCCTGCTGCAGTTCGAGCAGCTGCCGGAACCAGCCGAAGTGCTGATCGAGCTCGTCGGGACGCTGCCGCTCCGTCTTGTAGAGCCAGTGGGCCGCGATGCCGTACTCGGCGGTGCGATGCATCTCGTTGGTGCGGATCTGCACTTCATAGAGCTGACCGTTGGGCCCGAAGATCGTGGTATGCAGCGACTGGTAGCCGTTCGATTTCGGATTGGCGATGTAGTCCTTGAAGCGCTCCTGCAGCGGCGGCCAGGTGTGATGGATCACGCCGAGCACGTGATAGCAATCGGGGACCGTATGGACGATTACCCGGAGCGCCATCATGTCGTAGATGGCCTCGAACGGCGTGTTCCGGCGGCGCATCTTCTGCCAGATGGACCACAGATGCTTGGGCCGGCCGCTCACGTCCGCCTCGGCGATACCGGCGCGGCGCAGCTCCTGCTCCAGCGGCCCCTGCAGCGCGGCCACCATTTCTTCGCGCTCGGCGCGCTTCCCGGCCACCTGGCGGGCCAGGGCGGCGTACTCCTCCGGCTCGAGGAACTTGAAGGCCAGGTCTTCCAACTCGGCCTTGACGCCCGCCATGCCGAAGCGGTGCGCCAGCGGGGCGTAGATCTCGCGCGTCTCGGTGGCGATACGGGCCCGCTTCTCGGGCGACAGGTGCTCCAGCGTGCGCATGTTGTGCAGCCGGTCGGCGAGCTTGATGATGATGACGCGGGCGTCCTTCGCGATCGAAAGCAGCAGCTTGCGGTAGTTCTCGACCTGCTCTTCCGCGGTGGAGCGGAAGGTGAGGTGCGCAATCTTGGTGAGCCCGTCCACCAGTCCCGCCACCTCGGCGCCGAATTCCTCCAGCACGTCCTCACCGCGCACGTCGGCGTCTTCCACCACGTCGTGCAGCAGCGCGGCCACGATCGAGGTGGAATCCAGGAACTGGCCGATCAGGATGGTGGCGACGGCGATGCTGTGGGAGATGAACGCGTCGCCGCTCATCCGCTTCTGGCCGCGGTGCGCGCTCGCGCTGAAACGCAGCGCCCGGTCGATCAGCTCGAGATCGAGCCGGTCGGCGTGCCGCTCCAGCGCGGTCCGGAATTCCGGCGCGAGGTCCAGCAGGGTTTCCGTCACAACAATCCTCGGGTCGCAAAGCTCATGAAACAGTCGCCCGCCACGATCACATGATCGTACACCGGGACGTCGAGCAGCTCTCCCGCGGCCACCAGCTGCTTGGTCACCGCCTGGTCATCGGCCGAGGGGGTGGGGTCGCCGCTCGGATGATTGTGGACCAGGATGATGCCCGCCGCCGCCTCCGCGATTGCCGCCCGGAACACCTCGCGGGGGTGCACCAGGGAGCTGTTGAGCAGTCCTCTGGTGATCAGCACATCCCGGGTCACCTGGCTCTGGCTGTCCAGCGCCAGCAGATGGAACTCCTCGACTGCGAGATCCCGCAGGCGGGGCCCGACGATGCGTGCCACGTCGTCGGGAGAGCGAATGCGCGGGAGGACGGGACGGGCCTCGCGGGCTAGCCGGGCGCCGAATTCAAGTGCGGCGAGCAGCCGCGCACCCTTGGCTGGTCCGACCCCGGGCAACCGGAGCAGCTCGCCGGCGGGCCGCGCCGCCAGCCTCCGTAGCGAGCCGTCCACCGGATCCAGCAGCTCGTCGGCGAGCTCCAGCGCGCTCTTACCCCTTCCCCCTGTCCCTAGGAGAATGGCCAATAGCTCCGGGGCGGTCAATGCTTGAGCGCCCTGGGCCCAGAGGCGTTCGCGAGGGAGATCGGATCGAGCGGTGTTGAGTGCCTGGGATGGGCCCATTCAGCCAGAATAGGCCGTCCGAGGGCGGACCGTGGTGCGGGAAGCTGCGGATCGGACCGAAAGGTTACCGGGTTACACTCCCGCCCCGTGACACTTCTTGTACTTCTTGCCCGAGCCGCACGGGCAAGGATCGTTGCGGCCGACGTCCGGAAGGCTCTTCCCGTCTCCCGCTCCGAGCTTGCCCAGGGAGGTCTCCACTTTGGGCGGCGGGCCGGGAGGCAGGCCGCCCATGGGTCCGGTGCTGGTCCGCGCCGAGCCGGCAAACAACTCGTCCGTCCCGCCGCGCGAGGTGGGCATGGGCGGGGGTGGCGGTGCCTGGCGCGGCGGCTCCGCGGTCACCTGGATCTTCAGGTAGCGGTCGGTGAAGGTGGCCTGGATGTCGCGCATCAGGTCCTCGAACATCTCGTAGGCTTCCTTCTTGTACTCGACCAGCGGGTCCTTCTGCCCATAGGCCCGGTACTGAATCGCGTTGCGCAAGAGGTCCAGGTCGTACAGGTGATCCTTCCACTTCTCGTCGATCACCGAGAGCATCACCTGCGACAGGACCTGCTGGTCGACGTCGCCGATTCCGATCCGCCGACCGAAATCCTGGAGGTATTCCACCTTGCGGTGGAAGGCGGCTTCGCCTTCCGCCGTCGCGGCGCGGACGATGTCGTCGAGCTGCTTGGCCGCCGCCGGATCGGTGATCGTGTCGGGGCTCACCAAGAACTGCATGGTGAGCGCGTCCCGCAAACCGGCGCGATCGTAGTCCGCCGGCTCGGTATCCTCGAGGAACTTGCGCACCGCGTGGTCCAGTGCGCTGCTGATCATCAGGCGGGCCTCGGCCTTGAGCTCCTCACCCTTTTCGAGGGCAAACAGCCGCAGCGAGTACACCACCTCGCGCTGCTGGTTCATCACGTCGTCGTATTCGAGCAGCCGCTTGCGGGACTGGAAGTTCTGCAGCTCGACCCGCTTCTGCGCCGACTCGATCGCGCGGGAGACCAGCTTGCCCGAGATGACCTCGCCCTCTTCCGCGCCGGTCTTGTCCATGTAGCGCGCGATGCGGTCCGACCCGAACATCCGCATCAGGTCGTCTTCCAGCGACAGGAAGAAGAGCGAGGCGCCGGGATCGCCCTGGCGGCCCGCCCGGCCGCGCAGCTGCCGGTCGATCCGTCGCGATTCGTGCCGCTCGGTACCGAGAATCTGCAACCCGGCTTCCTCGGTGCTGAGATCGAGGTCCTTGCCGAGCTTGATGTCGGTGCCGCGGCCGGCCATGTTGGTCGCGATCGTGATCGCGGCCTTCTGCCCCGCTCCCGCGACGATCTCCGCCTCGCGCTCGTGGTACTTCGCGTTCAGCACCTCGTGCTTGAGGCCCCGGCGCTTGAGCATCTTGGAGAGCGTCTCCGACACGTCGACCGAGGTCGTGCCGATCAGGATCGGCAGCCCCAGCCCGTGCAGCCGCTCGATCTCGTCGTTGACCGCGTTGTACTTCTCCCGCCGGGTCTTGTAGATCCGGTCGGTGTTGTCGGTGCGCCGCACCGGTTTGTTGGTCGGGATGACGGCGACTTCCAGCCCGTAAATCGAGTAGAACTCCGACTCTTCGGTCTCCGCGGTGCCGGTCATGCCCGCCAGTTTGTCGAACATGCGGAAGTAGTTCTGGATGGTGATCGTAGCGAGGGTCTGGGTCTCGCCCTTGATCTGCACCCCTTCCTTGGCCTCCACCGCCTGGTGCAGCCCGTCGGCCCAGCGGCGCCCCGCCAGGACGCGGCCGGTGAACTCGTCCACGATGAGGACCTGGTTGTCCTGCACCAGGTATTCCACGTCCTTCTCGTAGAGCGAATGGGCCTGCAGCAGCTTGTGGATGATGTGCAGCTTCTCGCTCTTGGCCGCGTACTCCGCTTCGACCGCCTGGCGGGCTTCCCGCTTTTCGGGGATGCCCAGCGCGGGATCGCGCTCGATCCGGTGGACCGCCTCCGAGATGTCAGGCACCAGGAACAGGGTCGGATCGTCGGGCGAGAGGGCCGCGGAGCCCCGGTCGGTCAGGTGGACCGAGTGGCCCTTCTCGTCGAGGACGTAATACAGCGATTCCTCCAGCGCCCGCATCTTCTGCTGCCGGGTGGGCAGCTTGCGGTCGGCGATGTAGTCGAGCTCGGCGCGCTGGACCAGCTGCTTGACGCCGGTTTCGTTGAGCAGCTTGAGCAGCTTCTTGTTTTTCGGCATGCCGAGCTGCGCGAGAAACAGCTTGACGGCGCCTTCTTCCTTGCGCTTCTCGTCGGCCAGCAACGGCTCCGCCTCGGCCATGAGCTGGTTGACCATCGCGGTCTGCCTGCGCACCAGCTCGGCGACCTGCCGGTTGAACAGCGTGTACTTCTCGTCGCCCTCGTTGCCGACGGGCCCGCTGATGATCAGCGGCGTGCGGGCCTCGTCGATGAGGATGGAGTCGACCTCGTCGACGATGGCGTAGGCGTGCTCCCGCTGCACGCGGTGCTCCAGCCCGAACACCATGTTGTCGCGCAGGTAGTCGAAGCCGAATTCGTTGTTGGTGCCATAGGTGATGTCGGCGCGGTACGCATCCCGTCGCGCGGGGCTCGACGGCTCGGTGTCGTCGATGCAGCCGACCGTGAGCCCCAGGTAGGCATACACGTGGCCCATCCACTGCGAGTCGCGCCGGGCCAGGTAGTTGTTGACGGTAACGAGGTGCGCGCCCCGGCCGGTGAGCGCGTTGAGGTACAGCGGCAGTGTGGCCACCAGCGTCTTGCCCTCGCCGGTCGCCATCTCGGCGATGCGCCCGCGATGCAGCTCGATGCCGCCGATGAGCTGCACGTCGTAGGGCACCATGTCCCAGACCATCTCGTGACCAGTGACCATGACCGTGGTGCCCAGCAGCCGGCGGCAGGCCTCCCGCACGGTGGCGAAGGCTTCCGGCAGCAGCTCCTCCAGGGCGGCGGCGAGAGCCTTCTTATAGTCCTGCTCGATCGCGTGGGCCCGCTCCTCGAGCTGGTTGCGCTCCGCCGGGTCCTCGCAATCGTGCTTGGCGCGTCGCACCCCGTCGAGCTCGCCCTTGAGCGCCCCCGTCCGGTCCGCGAGGTACGCCCGAAACTTGGCGGTCTGGGCCTTGAGCTCCGCCTCGCTGAGGCCGCCCAGCAGTTCCTCGTGCTTGTGGATCTGCTGCACCAGGGGTGTCAGACGCTTCACCTCGCGCGCCTGCCGGGTCCCGAAGATGCTGGCAATTGCGGTCTTGATCATCGCTCCTGGTCTTCCCGATACAGCCGGTGCGCGGTGATGTAGTCGGCCACCGCCTCCGGCACCCAATACCGTATCGACCGCCCGTCGCGCAGCCGCGCGCGGATCGCGGTCGAGGAAATGTCCACGCGCGGCACCTGGATGCCGGCCTCGCCGATGCCTTCCCGCGCGAAGGTCTCGACCCGGCAGAGTTTCCAGATTTCGTCCGGCTCCCGCCACTGATGCATCCGGCTCGCCGTGTCCGCACCGAGCAGCAGCACCAGCTCCGCCCCGGCTTGCTCGTCCCGCAGCGCGCGCAGTGTGTCCACCGTGTACGAGGGTCCTTCCCGCGCCAGCTCGGTCCGATCGGCGCGCAGGCGGGGATCGCCGCGCACCGCCAGCTCCACCATGGTGACCCGCTGCTCGCCGGAAGCGACGTGGCCTTCGGGCTTGAGCGGTTGCCGGTTGGCGACGACCAGATGCACCACATCCAGCGCGAGGGACTCCGCCAGCGAACCCGCCGCGATCAGGTGTCCGTGGTGAATCGGGTCGAACGAGCCGCCGAACACACCGATCCGCACCCTAGCGGCTCCCGGGCTCCCCGGCTCCCTGGCTCGCCGCCTTCGGGCACAGCCGCGCCGGCCCGGCAGGATCCGGGTGGTACTGGGTGATGTAGGCGCAGGTCTCCTTCACGTCCTCCTTGTACTCCAGAATCTGATAGGCCCGGACCAGGCGTTCGAGGGCCGCCGGCACCACGGCGGAGCGCGGATAGGTCGCGATGACCGAACGCAGCAACAGAATGGCCGAGTCGTAGGCCTTGAAGCGGAAATAGAAGAGGGCGTTGCGGTATTCCTTCTCCGCGAATTTCTCGCCCAGCGCCGCCAGGCGAAGGGCCGCCCTCCCCGCGGCCGGGGTGCCGGCGTACCGGCTGCCGACCTCCTCATAGACCGCCCGAGCCGTCTCTCCATAGGTGGGATCGAGTTCGGCCCGGCGCCAGAGATCGGCATACGCGTCGCCCGCACGGACCAACGCATCCGGGGCCAGGGGCCCGTCGGGCTGCTCGTCCGCGACCCGGCGGAACTCGCGTACCGCCTGGAGCTGGTTGCCCAACACGAAGAGGATCTCGCCCTGGTAGAAATGCAGCCGCAGGTAGCGCGGATCGCCGGGGGTCAGCACCGGCGCCAGGTGGTCGAAGTGGCGCTGTGCGCGGCTCCAGCGGCCCCGATCGAATTCGCGCTGAGCCAGGTTCCAGACCGAATCGATCGCCGCAGCCTGAGCGCTGACGGGCGGCGGCGGCGCAGGAGCCCGCTGCCGGCCGCAGGCCGCAGCGGCCACTCCCCGGATGAGCGCCCAACGCTTCATGGCAGCACGCCTTCCGACGCCGGCGGCGAGCCGCCCAGCGCATTCAGTTTGTCGGCGGCCAGCTTGTTCAGGCTGTCCGGCACCGAGGCAGCCGAGAGCACAGTCTGATAGGCTATCGCGGCCCCCAGCACGTCGCCCTGCTTCACCCTGGCATCGCCCAGCCCGATGGATGCCCGCCAACCGAACGGCGTCGCGGGGGCCGCGCTGACCGCCGATTCGAACCAGCGCTCCGCCACGTCAGGCTGCTCCGCCGCCAGCGCATCGAGGCCCAGCCGTAGAGCACACGCCCCGATGCCCAGCGCGGAGGTGGCACGCAGCCCGCTGTTGCGGGTGCGGCGCAGCACGATGCCGAACGTGTGAGTGGCGGCCTCGCACGCGGTGGTGACCCGCTGGGATTCTCCGTACGCGACGAGCAGCGAGTCTACCGCGCGAGCCTCGGAGGCCGCCGCCAGGGCCGCGGGCAGTGCGCCCAGCGCCTCGCTCGCGTCGAGGCCGGCGGGCGACGCGAAGGCGAAGCGACCCAGGGGAC
>DATCWE010000009.1:0-2174 GCA_036566495.1 Gemmatimonadales bacterium
AGGTCGAGCAGATCCTGGCCGGGGTGCCGGAGATCGACAACTACACCAGCACCGTGGGGGGCGGGGGTGGCGGCGGGGGTGGGGGTGGTGGCGTTAATCGGGGACAGATCTTCGTCCGTTTCGTCGACTGGTCGCAGCGCAAGCGGAGCGCGCAGGACATCATCGAGGCCCTCCGGCCGCAGCTGGCGAAGATTTCCGGCGTGCAGGCCTTCGCCAACAACCCGCCGGCCTTCGGCGGCTATGGCTCCGCCGTGCAGTTCGTGATCCGCAATCCGAACTTCGACAGCCTGTTCGTCGGGATGCAGGCCATGCTGAGCCGGGCCCGCCAGATCAAGGGACTCACCAACGTGGACACCGATCTCCGCATCAACAAGCCGGAGCTGGCGGTGTCGTACGACCGGGACCGGGCCGAAGACCTCGGGGTGCCGGTGCGCGCCGTGGCGGGCACCATGCAGGCGCTGCTGGGCGGGCAGCGGGTCAGCACCTTCACCCGGAACAACAAGCTGTATTACGTGATGGTCCAGCTGTCCCCCGAGGAGCGCGCGACGCCCACCGACATGAGCGGGCTGGCGGTGCGCGGCAACAACAACGAGCTGATCAAGCTCGATCAGCTTGCCAAGGTGACCGAGGGAGTGGGCCCGCGCTCGCTGAGCCACTTCATGCGGGTGCGCTCGGCGCAGCTCTCGGCGGGCCTCGCGCCCGGCTTCACTCTGGGCGAGGCGCTCGACTCGCTGGAACGCATGGCGAAGGAAGTGCTGCCCGCAGGGTCCACCACGGCGCTGGCGGGCGAATCGCGCGAGCTGCGCGAGAGCGGCACTGCGCTCTACTTCGCCTTCCTGCTCGCGCTGATCGTGGTGTTCATGGTGCTGGCCTCGCAGTTCGAGTCCCTGGTGCATCCCTTCACGGTGCTGATGGCGGTGCCGCTCGCCATCACCGGCGCGGTCTTCACGCTCTTCATCGCGAAGTCGAGCATCAACCTCTACAGCCAGATCGGGATGATCCTGCTGATCGGCCTGGTGGCCAAGAACTCGATCCTGCTGGTGGACTACGCCAACAAGCTCCGGGTCAGAGGGATGGACACCACCGCGGCGCTGCTGGAAGCCGGGCGGGTGCGGCTGCGCCCCATCCTGATGACTTCGGTGGCCGTGGTCATGGGGGCCGTGCCGATCGCGCTCGCGCTCGGCGCGGGTTCCATCAGCCGCCGGCCGCTGGGCTACGCCATCGTGGGCGGGGTGGTGTTCTCCACCGCCCTGACGCTCTTCCTGGTCCCGGTGGTCTACTCGTTGATGGAAGGAGCGCGCGTGCGGGTGCGCGCCGGGCGGCACCGCGCCGCGGTGCAACCGGTGCGGCCGGCGGTGGCGAAGTGACCCTCCTGCTCTTCGCGCTCCTGGCGGGACCGCTCGCCCGGTCGGATTCGCTTCCCTCCATCACCCTGGCGGAAGCGCTGCAGCGCGCGGTGCGATTGGACCCCGACTACGTCCAGGCGCTGGGGTCGGTGGACAACGCCGCGTGGGCGCGCCGCGCTGCGCTGAGCGCGATGGTGCTGCCTTCCATCACCCTCAGCACCGATTACACCCGCTACACCATCGATCAGTTCAACGTCGGCACCGGGGAGCGGGTCAAGAGCAGCGCCACGGCGCGGCTCGATGCCCGCTTTGAGCTGTTCACCGGCTTCCGGAAAGTCTCGGAGCTGAACCGCACCGGCGCCGATCTCGAGGGCGCCCAGGCGGGCGAGGTGCAGCAGCGCTACCTAACCGCCTTGAACACCGAGGCGGCCTACTACGCCGTGCTGAGCGGGCGGGAGCTGCTCGACGTGGCGCGCGACCGGGTCCGCCGAGCGGACGAAGGCCTCGTGGTGGCACGGGCGCGGGTGGTGAGCGGGGCGGCGGTGCAGTCCGATTCCCTGCAGCTCCTGCTCGAGCTCGACCGCGCGCGGGTCGGGTTGCTGCAAGAGGAGTCGCGGCTGCGAGTGGCCCGCCTGCAGCTGGGCCGGCGGGTCGGTATTCCCCGCGGCGTCGACGCTGCGCCGCTCGACAGCGCCGGGGCGGCGGACCTGCCGCTCACCCTGAACGACGCGATTGCCCAGGCGCTCGAGCAGGGGCCGGAGTTCCGCGTGGCGCGCGCCAGCGAGCGCTCGGCGGAGGCGGCGCTGCGCTCGCGGCGCTCGACATATT
>DATCWE010000396.1:0-4435 GCA_036566495.1 Gemmatimonadales bacterium
GCGGCGACCAGCGCACTGCAAACGAAACTGCGAACCGAAATCATGTAATTCACTCCTCGCGGTCAATACCGCACGTATGTGGCGCCCGTCGTGTGCACATCGACCAGCGCACCCAGCAGCCCGACGCGTTCGCGCCAGAGCCGGAGCGCCTCCTCCGGGCGGCCTCTCTGTTCCATCAGGTTCACCAGCTGAAGCTGGCGATCCACTTGTGCCAGTCGGTCCTCGAGCGAAGCCGCGACCACCGCGGTCCGCCCGTCGGTCACCCGCCGATCGGGGTTGTAGTCCTCGATGACGGTTTCGAGCTGGCGGGAGCGCGCGATGATGTCGTCGAGCTCCTGCTGCTCGGACAGCGGGGTCGCTGCCGGCGCGGAACCGGGCCTCGGCCCGAGCACGACGGCCAGCGCGACCGAGGCGGCGAGCGCCAGTCCGCCCAGCGAAAGCACCGTCAGCCGGCGCCGGGCGCGGCCGCGGCGGTACTGCGCCTGGATGGCGGCGAAACGGTTACGGGACGGCTGCAGGGTGGGCAGCGCGCGGATTCGCGCCACGCGCTGGTCCAGCCGGTCGAGCTCGGCGCGACAGAGCTCGCACGCCTCGGCGTGATCGCGCCAGCCCTGCACCCCCGGCTCGAGCCCGGGCTCACGCAGGGCCAGCAGCTGTTCAAGGGTCAGATGGGTCATGCGGGGACCTCCTCTCCCAGCCAGCGGCGCAGCCGGATATGGGCCCGCGCCAGCTGTGACTTCGAAAAACTGACCGTCTTATTCATCATCGTTGCGATTTCTTCGTGAGTGTATCCCTCGACATCGTGCAGCCAGACCACGGCGCGCGAGGTGCCGTTCAGCCGTTCCAGCGCCGCTTCGAGATCCATCCGGAGCGCGGCGTCCTCGCGCCGCAGCGGCATGACCTCGTCCTGCAGCTCGTCCGTCTCCCGGTACTTGTTGCGCCGGAGCCGCATCAAAGCCTTGCTGGAGGCGATGGTGCGTACCCAGCCCCACAGGCTTCCCTCTCCCCGGTAGTTGCCGATGCTTCGGAATACTTCCAGAAAGGTTTCCTGCAGCACGTCTTCGGCATCCTCGGTGGTGCGGCAAATCCGCCGGGCCAGGTTAAAGACCGGCCCCTCGAAGGCGCGGTACAGGGCCTCCTGTGCCGCCGGATCGCCCGCCTTGACCCCGGGGAGCACCGCGTCGGCGTTCGCTAGCCCGAAGACATCCATGAAGAGAATCCTGGTCGGCACGTCCTAAAGATGTCCCGGGCAACGGTTTCGTCGCACCCTGGACCGATGTGCTATTATGGGGCGCCCGGTTTCGGGTGCTGTCCAACCCTCCGACTGTCAGCCGTCGTCCATGGCTCATTCCGCTCCCCCTGCCTGGCTGCACCATCTCAAGGACGAAGCCGACGCGGCCTTCCTCTATCGGGAGCTCGCGCTCGCCGAGCCCGACCCCGCCCGTGGGGAGATCTACCGCGCCCTTGCGGACGTCGAGGATCGCCACGTCGCGGTCTGGCAGCGTCTGCTGGCCGAGCAGGGGCACGAGGTTGTCCGTCCCAAGCCCTCCGGCCGCGCCCGTTTGATGGCCTGGCTGGGTCGGCGGATCGGTAGCCACGTGCTGCTGCCCTTCCTGCTCGAGGAGGAGGGGCGCGAGGTCAAAGGGTACCTGCAGATGTACCGGGAGGCTCCCGAGGGCGCCGCGGGCCCCACCGCGCTGACCTTGGCCAAGGAGTCCAAGTCCCACGCCGAGAGCCTGGCCGGCCTGGTCGAGGGCGCCACCGGCGAGCCCTGGCACAAGACCGGTGCCGGAGGCTTCCTGCGCAACGTGGTCTACGGCTTCAACGACGGGCTGACCGCAAACTTCGGCCTGGTGGCCGGCATGGTGGGCGCGCAGGCCGGACTGGGGGGCGGCGCGACCCACGCGGTCATTGTGGCCGGGCTGGCCGGCATGGTGGCGGACGCCCTGTCGATGGGCTCCTCGGGCTACCTGGCCGCCAAGAGCGAGCGGGAGGTCTTCGAGCACGAGATCGCCATGGAACGCGAAGAGATCCGGCTCATGCCTGAGCTGGAGCGCGAAGAGCTCTCCCTGATCTACCAGGCCAAAGGCATTCCCGCCGTTCAGGCGGGAGAGCTTGCAACGGCCGTGATGGCCGACCCCGTCAAAGCGCTGGAGGAGAAGGTCCGCGAGGAGCTGAAGATCGCCGACGCCACCAGCACCCCGATGCGCGAAGGGTGGGTCACCGGCATCGCGACCGCGTTCGGCGCACTGATTCCGGTTGCACCGCTGCTGATGAGCCGAAGCCCCTGGGCCATCTGGACCTCGTTTGGCGTGGCCATGCTCTCCCATTTCGGGGTGGGCGCGGCCCGCAGCTTCTTCACCGGACGCGGGGTGTTGCGCAGCGGAATGGACATGTTCGTCGTCGGGCTGGGCGTCGCGATCCTCGGGTACTTCGTCGGAGAATGGATCGTACGGGTGATATAGGTCCCTTCACCTTTCACCCTTCACCATTCACTTTTCACACCGTGACGCGCAAACTCTGGCTCGCTATCCCCCTGCTGCTGCTCTCGCCTTCGGCGGACCCGGCCCGGCAGGGAACCGAGTTCGGACGGCTGGTTGCCCGGCTCTCCGAGCCGGGGGGCTATTTCGACAGCGACAATCTGGTTTCCAACGAAACCTCCTATCTCCATGTGCTGCCCGCCCTGCGCACCCTCGGCGTGCAGGGAGGCGCCTATCTCGGCGTGGGGCCGGAACAGAATTTCTCTTATCTCGCCGAGATCAAGCCCGAGCTCGCGATCCTGATCGACATCCGCCGCGACAATATGCTGCTGCACCTGTTGTTCAAGGCGATGTTCGAAGTGTCCCGCAACCGGATGGAGTATCTCTGCCTCCTCTACGGTCGCCCGGCGCCGCCGATTCTGAGCCGGTGGACCGATCAGCCGCTGGAGGACATCCTGACCTATCTCGATATCACTCCGGGTGACTCCGCGCTGCAGGCGCGCAACCACGGGGAGCTGATGGATCGCGTGTCCCATTTGGGCGTGGCGCTGAGCGATTCCGATCGCGCCACGCTGCGACGCTTCCACCAGGAGTTCTTCGTCCGTGGCCTGGAGATCACCTTCAGCAGCCGGGGCCGTCCCTCTCGCCCGGACTATCCCAGCGAGCGCCAGCTCTATCTCGCCACCGATCTGGACGGACAACCCGGCAGCTACCTCGCGACCGAAGAGCGCTTTCGCGTCGTGCGGGACCTGCAACGCCGCGACCGGGTCATTCCCGTCGTGGGCGATTTGTCCGGTCCCGGCGCGATGAAGGCCATCGCCGCCTACCTGCGGGAGGTGAATTTGCCGGTATCGGCATTCTATGTGTCGAACGTGGAGATGTATCTCTTCCGGCAGGGGAACTTCGCCAGATTCGCCGAGAATGTGCGCGGCCTCCCCTCCACGGCGTCGAGCGTGCTGATCCGGAGCTACTTCGGGCGGGGCATGTACTGGAACAACGGCGGGACGCTCGGCACCACTGCGATCCCGCAGGCGATGCCCGGCCATCTCAGTGCCCAGCAGTTGCAGCCCATCCCCGCCTTTCTGCAGCTCACCTTGCGGCCCGACAGCGTGACCTACTTCGAGATCCTGACCAATGGCGCCGTGGATCTCCGGGCTCCAGCGCGCCCCCCGCGCCAGCGTCGTCGTCGTCGCCGTGTGGGGGAGTGTGTGCGGTGAGCCGATGGGTGCTCCGGCTGATTCTGGCCAATGTCCTGGTTTTCTTTGTGACCTTCCAGGCGCCGGCACTGATGGATCGCTTTGTCCTGGTGCCGGCCCAAGCGTGGCGGGAGCCCTGGACCTTCGTCACCTACATGTTCCTGCACGGAGGGCTGGGGCACCTCTTCTTCAACATGCTGGCGCTGTTCTTCTTCGGCTCGAGGCTGGAGAACCGGCTCGGCGGACGGTCATTCCTGGGCCTGTATTTCTGCAGCGGCATCATGGGAGCGCTGCTCTCCCTGCTGTTCACCCCGCATGCGGCGATCATTGGCGCCTCGGGCGCGGTCTTCGGAGTGATGCTCGGGTATGCCTGGTTCTGGCCCCGGGATCAGATCCTGATCTGGGGGATCATTCCGATCGAGGCGCGCTGGCTGATCGTGCTCACCACGGCCCTGGCGCTGTGGGGCGGGTTCAGCGGAAGCGGCGGCATTGCCCACTTCGCGCACCTCGGGGGCTTTGTCGGCGGCTACCTGTTTCTCCGGCTGCAGGCCAAGCGCTCGGGCATGGAAAGATTCCGGAAGGCCACCATGCCCGGGGCGCCACGGCTGGAGACCAGCGCGAGCGCCTTCGAGCGCTGGAAGAAAATCCGCCGCGATCAGCTGCACGAGGTTAACCGCGACGAGCTCGACCGCATCCTCGACAAGATCAGCGCCGCCGGAATCGGCAGCCTGACACCGGGCGAGCGCGAGTTCCTGGATC
>DATCWE010000208.1:0-3140 GCA_036566495.1 Gemmatimonadales bacterium
CCGCCTCCCGCGGCCGCCGCGGCGGCGACCACGGAGACGTTGAACTTGGTCTTGAAGGCCTCGATCAGCTCGGCCAACTCGAGCACGGTCTTGCCGCCAATGGCCTCGAGGATCTGGTCGTTCGTCATGGTAGACATCGCGCTTCCTTCTCTCTCGCAGTTAAGAGGCTTCAGCCTGACGCTTCTCACGGAGCGCCTCGAGGGCGCCCACCATCTGGTACAGCACGCCGTTGAGGCAGCCGGCGAACTGGGCCAGGAGCACGTCCCGGGTCGGGAGCGCCCCCAGCCGCTTGACCTGCGCCGCATCGACGGTCTTGCCGTCGACCAGCCCGATCCGCACCGCGGGCTTCTGGTGCTCCTTGGCGAATTCGCCCAGCACCTTGGCCGCGGCGAGCGGGTCGCTGCCGGCCAGCACCAGACCGGTGGGGCCGGCCAGGTGGGCATCGAGTTCGCTGATCCGGTTGGCCGCCAGCGCACGCTGCGCCAGGGTGTTCTTCACGACCACGAAACGGGCACCCGCTGCCCGGAGTCGGCGGCGCAGCTCAGTGAGCTTGCGGACGTCGAGGCCGCTGAAATCGGTGACGTAGATATTGGGCGCACCGCCGAGCCGCTCGGTGAGCGCCTCGACCTTGGCCTGGCGTTCGGGTTTGCTCATCGGTACACCGCCGTATCGAGCTTGACGCCGGGACCCATGGTGCTCGACACGGTCGCCGACCTGAGGTAGACACCCTTGGCCGCCGCAGGCCGGGCCTTCACGATCGTATCCATGAACGCCGCGAGGTTGTCCTCCAGCTGCTTGGCGCTGAAGGAGACTTTGCCGATCGGCGCGTGGATGTTGCCGGTCTTGTCCACCCGGAATTCGATCTTGCCCGCCTTGATCTCGCGCACCGCGCGGGCCACATCCATCGTCACGGTGCCGGCTTTGGGATTCGGCATCAGGCCCCGGGGGCCCAGGATCTTGCCGAGCTGACCCAGCTGGCCCATCACGTCCGGAGTGGCGACGATCACGTCGGCATCGAGCCAGCCGTCCTTGAGCTTCTGGACGTACTCGATCCCGGCATAATCGGCCCCCGCGGCCTCCGCATCCTTGACGCGGTCGCCCTGGGCGATGACCAGCACCTTGACCGTCTTCCCGGTGCCGTGGGGCAGGACCACCGTGCCGCGCACCACCTGGTCGGCGTGGCGGGGGTCGACCCCGAGCCGCACGGCGACATCCACCGTCTCGTCGAACTTCGCGAAGGCCGCGCCCTTCACCAGGGAGACCGCTTCACCCAGCGGGTACTCGCGGGTCCGGTCGACCGTGGCGGCCGCGCTGCGGAATTTCTTGCCGGAGGCGTGCATCAGTCCGCCACCTCCAGTCCCATCGACCGCGCCGTCCCGGCGACCATGCGCATCGCCGCGTCGATGTCGGTCGCGTTGAGGTCGGCCATTTTGATCTCGGCGATCTTCTTGAGCTGGGCGCGGGTGACCTTCCCGACCTTGGTGCGGTTGGGCTGGGCGCTTCCCTTCTCGATGCCGACTTCCTTCAGCAGCAGATTGGCCGCGGGAGGAGTCTTGGTGATGAAGGTGAAGGTGCGGTCGCCGTAAATGGTGACCACGACGGGAATCACCATCCCGGCCTGGCTCTGGGTCCGCGCGTTGAACTGCTTGCAGAACTCCATGATGTTCACGCCTTGCGGCCCGAGCGCCGTCCCCACGGGGGGAGCGGGATTGGCCGCGCCAGCGGGACACTGGAGCTTCACGACTGCAACCACCTTCTTGGCCATGCTTCTCCTCGAATGCGAAACCGGCTCGCGGTGTCCCGCTGCCGTGGTTTCTGCCGCGTACGCCGCGCGGTCGCGGTCGGTCTAGTGCCCCCGCAACTGCAAGTAATCCAGCTCCACCGTCGTGGGTCGCCCGAAGAGCGAAACCGAGACCTTTACTTTGCCCTTCTCGCTCAGCACTTCTTCCACCGTCCCGCTGAAATCGGCGAAAGGCCCTTCGGTAATCTCGACCGCCTGGCCCACCAGGTACGGAATCTCCTCCTTGGGACCGGCGTCGCTGGTCTCTTCCGCGATGCCGAGCAGCCGATTCACCTCATCCTGCCGGAGCGGCTGGGGCAACTTGCCCGGGCCCACGAACTTGATGACGCCCTGCACCCCGTTGACCAGGTGCTGGGCCTCCTGGCTCATCGTCGTCTCGATCAGCACGTAGCCGGGGTAGAGCTTCCGCTCCACCACGACCTTCTTGCCGTTCTTGATCTCGATGGCCTCCTGCACCGGCACCAGTGCCTGACGGACCAGCTTCTGGTCGGCCGGGCGAGGGTCCTCTTCGATTCGCTTCTGCAGCAGCGTCCGGACCTTATTCTCGTGTCCGGCCGTGGTCTGCACGGCGTACCACCGATAGTCCATGATCGTCCCCTCGCCTATCGGCCAAGCGCGGCGACGCCCTCAACCAGGATCTTGGTGAGCAGCAGGTCGACGAGGCCCAGCACGATGCCGATGATGATGGCGAGCACCACCACCATCCGGGTGGCCTTCACCAGCTCCTGCTGCGTCGGCCAGGAGACCTTTGCCAGCTCGGCGCGCACCGCGACGAAGAAGTCCCGCGCGCCCCGGATCCATTGGACCGGGCGGCCGCCCCGTGCAGTGGCCTGCTGCACCTGCTCCACTACTTCGACTCTTTGTGCAGCATGTGCTTCCCGCAGCGGGGGCAGAATTTCTTCCACTCCACGCGCTCGGGGTGCACCCGCCGGTTCTTGTCCGTGAAATAGTTCCGATTCTTACAATCGGTGCATTCCAGGATGATTTTTTCTCGCGGCATATTTCCTCAGTCGGACCGCACTGGCCTCACTTGAGAATCTTCGTCACGACGCCCGCGCCCACCGTGCGTCCGCCCTCGCGGATCGCGAAGCGCAGCCCCTCATCCATCGCGATCGGCGTGATCAGCTCGATGGTCATCTGGATGTTGTCGCCCGGCATCACCATCTCCACGCCCGCCGGCAGCTCCACGCTGCCCGTTACGTCGGTGGTGCGGAAGTAGAACTGCGGCCGGTAGCCCTTGAAGAAGGGCGTGTGCCGCCCGCCCTCTTCCTTGGTGAGCACGTAGACTTCCGCCTCGAACTGGGTGTGCGGCGTGATGCTCCCCGGCTTGGCCAGCACC
>DATCWE010000246.1:0-8395 GCA_036566495.1 Gemmatimonadales bacterium
CGGCGGGCCGACGAGCGGCAGGGTGAATCGCACCGCGGTCCCGCCCCCCGGGCGCCGCTCGATCCAGATCCGGCCGCCGTGCGCCGTGATAATCCCTCGGCAAATGGTGAGCCCCAGGCCGGAGCCGGCGCCCGCGTCCGCCGCCTCCGTATTGCCGCCGCGAAAAAAGCGCCCGAACACCGACTCTTCTTCGCCGGCCGGAACGCCGGGGCCGCGATCGGCAACCTCCACCAGCACCGCCTGTTGCTCCGGCCACGCGGTGATTTCGATCGGGGTTCCTGCCGGGGTATAGCGCGCGGCATTCTCCAGCAGGTTGAGAAAGACCTGTTCGAGCAGGATCTCGTCAACCGGAACCAGGGGCAGGTCGCTGGGCAGTCTGACGCTGACCGGGTGGGCCCGGAGCCGGTCCTCCAGGCGGAGCAGTGCGACGCCGAGCGTTTCCTCCAGCGGCTGCCAGCTCTTTCGTACCGCCAGGGTGCCGGTCTCGACCCGGATCATGTCGAGCAGGTTGGTGACCAGGCGGGTCATCCGGCGGGATTCGTCGAGAATGCTCTCCAGCAGCTCGTTACGGATGTCCGCTGGCAGCGTCGCCGGTTGCTCCAGCAGGCTGCTGGCGGCGCCTTCGATGCTGCCGAGCGGCGTCCGTAAGTCGTGGGACAGCGAGCTCAACAGCGCGGTACGGAGCCGCTCGGCTTCCACCTCCGCCCGGGCGCGCTCGCTGAGTTCCGCGAGTTGGCGCCGCTCCAGCACGCCCCCCGCCAGCTCGGCGAGGGCAAGCACCGTGTCGCGCTGGGCATCGGAGAGGGCCCGCTCCGGGTCCTCGGGTCGAATCACCACCAGGCCGAGCCGGGCAGTTACGGTGCGCAGGGGGAGCAGCAGCGCCTCCGCCTCACCGCAGCTGGGCATGCACCAGCCGGCGGGCTGACCATGCTCGTACGCCCAGGTCGCGGCGACTCGCACCGCCGGACTCTCGAACCCCTCGTCGGCGGGCCACACCGGCATGCCGGCGGACCGCCCGATCGCCTCGTCCAGGAGGATGCGGGCCCGGCCTGCAGCGGCCCGACCGAGATGACTGGCGGCGGAGGTCAGCAGAGTTGCGACGTCGGGAGCGCCCGCGAGATCGCGGTCCATCGCATAGAGCGCCGAAGTGCGCTGCTCGCGCTCCGCGGACGCTTCGGCCTGCTCGCGAATGCGGGCGGTCAGCCGGCTCATGGTCAGCGCCACGACCAGCATCACCCCGAAGGTCAGGACGTAGGCGGTATCGTGAACGTTGAAGGTGTAGTACGGCGGGACGAAAAAGAAATCGAACGCGGCGATGCTGAGTGCGGAGGCGAGCAATGCCGGGCCCCGCTGGTAGCGGGCCGCCACGGCGACGACGCCCACCAGGAGGAGCATGGCCACGTCGATCGACGCCAGGTGGGACCGCAGCGCCAGGCAAACGAGCACGGCCAGCGCGACGATACCGGTGGCCCGGAGGTATTCCTGGGTTCGCGTTCTCCGCTCCGTGACGCCCATAAGCCCGGGCAAAGGTAGCCGGGTGCGAGATCAAGATTGTATCAGGAATGCCAGCGGGGAGGTGACGCCGGGCACCGAGCCACGCAGTATTGGCCGCCATGCCAACACCCCTCGACTCCGAACGGCCCACGCTGTCGGCCCGGCTCCGCCGGCTGCTGATCGGCAAGCCGCGCGATCTGCACGACCGCTCGATCTTCCATCGGCTGTCGCTGATCGCGTTCCTCGCGTGGGTTGGTCTGGGTGCCGACGGGTTGTCGTCGTCCGCGTACGGCCCGGACGAGGCGTTCCGCCAGTTGGGCGAGCATACCTATCTCGCGGTCGCCCTGGCGCTGCTCATGGCGATCACGGTGCTGCTCATCTCGACCGCCTATCGTCGCATCATCGAAGAGTTCCCCACCGGCGGAGGCGGCTACGTCGTCGCCACCAAGCTGCTGGGGGAACGCGCCGGGGTGCTCTCCGGCTCGGCGCTGCTGGTGGATTACGTCCTGACCATCACCACCTCGATTGCCGCGGCCGGTGACGCCCTGTTCAGCTTCTTGCCCGCGGAGTGGCGGGCGGCGAAGCTGGCGACGGAAGTCGGGCTCATTCTGGTCTTGATCGTGCTCAACATCCGCGGGGTGCGCGAGTCCGTACTCGCGTTGCTCCCGGTGTTTCTGCTCTTTCTGGCGACCCACCTCCTGGTGATCGGTGGGGCCATCCTGGGTCACCTCCCCCAGATGGGCGAGACCGCGCGCAGCGTGTCTGCCGGCTTCCAGCAAGGGGCGACGACCATCGGCCTGGGTGGCATGTTGGTGATTTTCCTGCGCGCCTATTCCCTCGGCGGCGGCACCTACACCGGGATTGAAGCGGTCTCCAACGGCCTTCCCATCATGCGGGAGCCAAAAGTGGAGACCGGCAAACGCACCATGGTGTACATGGGGGTCTCGCTGGCGTTCACAGCCTCCGGGCTCCTGGTCGCCTACCTCCTGTGGCGGGTGGCGCCTGTGGAGGGCAAGACCATGAACGCCGTGCTGGTGGAGCGACTGGCGTCGGGTCTCCCGCTGGGGCAGGTCTTCGTGGTGCTGACGCTGTTCTCCGAGGCCATGTTGCTGGTGGTCGCGGCGCAGGCCGGGTTCATAGATGGCCCGCGGGTGCTTTCCAACATGGCGGTGGATTCCTGGGTCCCGCACCGCTTCGCGGCGCTCTCCGAGCGGCTCACCACCCAGAACGGAATCCTGCTCATGGGGGGAGCGGCCCTGGCCGCGCTGCTTTACACCCGCGGCAACGTCGGGCACCTCCTGGTCATGTACGCCATCAACGTCTTCGTGACCTTCTCCTTATCGATGCTCGCGATGCTGCGCTTCTGGTGGCGCCACCGCCGGACGCGGCCCGAGTGGCGGACCCGGTTCACTCTGTTCGCCTTCGCCTTCGTCCTCTGCGTGACCATCCTGGTCGTCACGGTGTACGAGAAGTTCCTGGAGGGCGGCTGGGTCACCGTGATGATCACCCTGCTGGTGATCGCGCTCTGCCTGCTGATTCGCCGTCACTATCGCTCGGCCGCCGCGCGCGTCGACCAGCTCTACCGCGAGCTGGGGGATCTCGGCGCCGCCCGTCCTGACCAGAGCGAAGCGTTTCCGGAGCCCGATCGCACGCAACCGGTCGCAGCGGTACTGGTCGAGAGCTACGGCGGCGTGGGGATCCATACGGTGCTCAACCTCTTTCGGGCCTTTCCGAACCACTTCAAGGGCCTGGTGTTCCTGTCGGTCGGCGTGGTGGATTCCAGCGAATTCAAAGGGGACGACGCCTTGGAGCAGCTCCGCCACCGCACCGAGACGATGTTGGCCCGCTACCGGGCGCTCGCCGCTGAGCTGAAAGTGCCCTCCGGGGCGCGCATGAAGTCAGGCACCGAAGTGGTGGCGACCGCCGAGGCGCTCTGCCTGGAGGTCGCCGCGGAGTTTCCCCGCGTCACCTTCTTCGCGGGCAAGCTGATTTTCCAGCGGCCCAAATGGTGGCACGGCCTCCTGCACAACGAGACCGCCCGCGCCATTCAGGAGCGCCTGCAATGGGCCGGCAAGACAATGGTGACCCTGCCCATCAGGGTCCGGGACGCCGCAGGCCGCTAGCGGTTAGCCGTTGGCCGTTAGCTGATAGCTTTCAGCCATGACCTCCTCCCCCCCGGGACCCGTCCCCGACGTCCCGGCTCCTGGCCACCCTGAAGACCCTCACAATGCCGCTCTGCTCAGCGGGCCGCGCGCGCGGCTCTCCGAGCTGGCGCGGGTCATCCGGATCGCCCGGGAATTCATCCGCGGCTTCCGCCGGCTGCACTTCGTGGGCCCCTGCGTCACCGTCTTCGGGTCGGCCCGGTTCCAGGAGGATCATCCGTATTACGCACTGGGACGCGAGATCGGGCGGCGGCTGGCGCAAGCCGGCGCGACGGTGATGACCGGCGGAGGCCCCGGGATCATGGAAGCCGCCAATCGCGGCGCGAAGGAGGCCGGGGGGTACTCGATCGGCTGCAACATCAAGCTGCCCGTCGAGCAGGTACCCAATCCCTATCTCGACCGCTGGGTCACCTTTCGCTACTTTTTCGTTCGCAAGGTGCTGCTGGTCAAGTACAGCTACGCTTTCGTGATCATGCCGGGAGGCTTTGGCACCTTGGACGAGCTCTTCGAGGCCGTGACCCTGGTGCAGACCAAAAAGATCGAATCGTTCCCCCTCGTTCTCGTCGGCACCGAGTACTGGAAACCGCTGCTGGACTTCGTGCAGGGTACCCTGGTTCGGGCCGGAACCGTTGCGCCGGAGGACGTGCATCTGCTCACGCCCACCGATTCCCCCGAGGTGGTCGAAGGCATCGTGCGGAACGCCCTCCAGGAGCACCGCCAGGAGATCGCCGCACGACCCCGCCGGATTCGCCTGCTGGGGGAGAGCTGAATGGTGCGCTCCCAATGGCTCCAGCCCCATCCGTCCGGCGTGCCCCTGCAGCTCACGGACGCCTTGGCGCAGCCGCCCGCCGGGCTGCCCCACAAAGAGCAGCTCGAACAAGGACTGGCTGAGCTGACCGCGCGGTTGGAGCAGTTGCAGGCCGCGCTGGGCGCCGAAGGGAGACGCGCGCTGCTGGTGGTGTTGCAGGGCCGGGATGCCTCGGGCAAGGACGGCACCATCCGGCGGGTGTTCAGTGGATTGAATCCCGCCCTCTGCAGTGTGACGAGCTTCAAGCGTCCCAGTCCGCTCGAGCTGAGCCACGATTACCTCTGGCGGGCGCACCAGGCGGTGCCCCCCCGCGGAAGCATCGGACTGTTCAACCGTTCCCATTACGAGGATGTCCTTGCGGTCAGGGCGCGCGGCCTGGCTCCCGAAGCAGTCTGGCGCAGGCGCTTCGAGCACATCAATGCCTTCGAAGCGATGCTCTCCGACGAGGGCATCGTGGTCCGGAAATTCTTCCTGCATATCTCGAAGGACGAACAGCGCGCCCGCTTGGAAGATCGACTGAGCGACCCGGCCAAGAACTGGAAATTCCAGGAGGCGGATCTGGACGAGCGGAAACGGTGGGAAGCCTATACGGCCGCGTACGAGGAGGTGCTGGAGCGTTGCAGTACCGCCTACGCTCCCTGGTATCTGGTCCCCTCCGACAAGAACAAGCCGCGGGATTATCTGGTAGCGGAAGTCCTGGTCAGGACGCTCGAGCTGATGGACCCGCGCTATCCCCCGGCGAACCCGGCGGCGCTGGCCCTGCGGGGCCGCATCGAATGAGCCGCCGGGCTAGAAGACCCCGCCGGGACCGGCGATCAGGTACGTCAGAGTGTTGCCCGCGACCGAGAAGGGGGCCTTGGTCCCCAGGTACTGCACGAATTTCGCGAACAGACGCGTGTCGGTGGTGCTGACCGAGATCGCGATGACGTAGCCCGAAGTGGGGTCCCCGATCGCCTCGTAATCGAGGATGTACTGTCCCCGGTCGAACGACGTCGAGAGCTGACCCGGCAGCAGCGGCCCCAGACCGGCGGGCACGGCGCCCGCGCCCGCGTCGGGTGGCCACTGCTCCAGGTCGGCGTAGTAATTGAGCGAGGCCACCGTCACCGCCCGCAGCTCCTGCGACATCTGGGTCGCCAGGGCGGCGTTGCGCATGTCGATGTACTTGAGCAGCCCGATCCCCGAGAGCACCCCCAGGACAATCACGACGACCATCAGCTCGATCAGCGTGAACCCGCGCTTCATTCGGTCCCCCGATTTTTGAGCCGCTGAAGGCTCTGGCCCAGGAAAGCCGGCAGGGAGTCGGTGGAACCCAACGTAATGAGCGAATCGCCGACCCGGCCGGACAGCCGGAAGGCATCCGGCCCCGCGGGCACGTACTGGAAGTCGTCCCGGCGACTTCCCGCCTCCTTCAGGGTGGCCGGCAGGCGGCCGTGCTGCCGGGAGAACACCAATACCCGCTGTCGCTCGCGCAGCAGCTCGAGGCGGAGCGAAGCGGCGGCCACTCCGGGTGACTCGGGCGGCAGGGACTTGGGACCCGCCAGCCAAACCGGGCGCAACAGCAAGAGCAGCGCACCAAGCAGCCCGATGAGGAGCAGGAGGAGGAGCCAGCCGCGTCCCGAGGAAGCCGCCTCGGGCGCCACCGCTTGCGGGGCTGCCTGTTCGCGCGATTTCACGACGTCGAGGGCCGCCTCGTAGAGGCTGCTCTTGCTGTCGCGGAGGGGAGGCGGTCGTTGCGGTGCGCTCAATGGGACTCCTGCGGGTTGATCGGTTGTCCCGCCAGGGCACGCTCGACCTGGCCTGGAAATGCCGCGATCTCGATGGGCTTGGTGATGTAATCGTCAAACCCGGCGTTGCGAGCCCGCTCGGCGTCGCCCGACATCGCGTGGGCGCTGAGCGCCACCACGCGCAAGCGGCCCCAGTCGGAGCCGCGGATGTCGGCTAACAGCGCGAAGCCGTCCTTGCCGGGCAGCTGGATGTCCATCAGGACGAGCTCGGGCCGAGTCTGGGTCAGGGTCTCAAAGAGGCCTTCCCCCGAGGGCAGCGCCGTGACTTCGTGGCCTCGGAGGGTCAGCAAGGCCCGGAAGAGCTTCATGTTGTCCGGGTTGTCCTCCACGATCAGAATCCTCGCCATGGCGCTCAAGCCAGCTTGGCGCGCCGCAGCACGGCCTTGACCCTGGCTTGCAGGGAATTGGGTTGTACCGGCTTGGTCAGAAAATCCTGGGCCCCGAGATCGAGCACCCGCGTCTCGGTGTCGTCGGTACGCGCGGTCAGCACGATCACCGGGACGCCCAGGGTCTTGATGCGGGCTCGCAGCTCTTCCAGCACGCCGAGCCCGTCGAGCCGCGGCATGTCGATGTCGAGCAGCATCAAGTCGAAGGCTTTGTTCTCCACCTGCTCGAGGGCGTCGAGGCCGTCCCCCGCCTCGGTGACCTCATAGCCGTCCCGCTCGAGGATGGAGCGGACCAGGCGCCGCATCTGCGGGTCGTCGTCGGCCACCAGGACCCGGGGCTTGCCGTCGTTATCGGCGCTCACGGCCGCGCGCACCGACGCGGGCACGGCTTCGGTCGGAGGAACCGCGGCTTCCTCGTCCTCCGAGTGATCGCCCAGCACGCGCACCGCTTCCGCCAGGTCGGTCTGGCCCAGCCACACTCTTTCCAGGGCGCTCTCCCACAGGGTCCGCATGCCGAGCGGCCGCGCGGCGGCGGTCAGCACGTCGGTGAGCGCGCCGGCCTCGATGAGGTGGGCAACCGCGTCGTTGATCGGCATGATCTCCAGCACCGCGATGCGGCCCCGGTAACCGGTGCCGCCGCACGCCTTGCAACCCACGGCGCGCATCGGCGTCGCTTCGCGGCCCTCGGGGGGCTGGGCTTCCTTGGGCAGCTCGGCGATCGGGATAGCCACCGCGCAGGCGGCGCAGACGCGGCGCACCAGCCGCTGGGCGACGATTCCCTTCAACACGGCCGCGAGCTTGAAGCCATCGGTCCCGAGATCCCGCATGCGGACCACGGCCGACGGCGCGTCGTTGGTGTGCAGCGTGGAGAGCACGAGATGGCCGGTGAGGCCGGCCTGGATCGCAATATCCGCCGTCTCGGCGTCACGAATCTCGCCCACCAGCAGGATGTCCGGGTCCTGCCGCAGCACCGAACGCAGAGCAGTGGCAAAGGTGAACGCTTGGGCCTCATTGACCTGCAGCTGAGAAATACCCGGCATATCGTACTCGACCGGGTCTTCGACCGTGATGATGTTCACTTTGCCGGTTTTCAGCTCATTGAGCGCGGCGTAGAGCGTAGTGGTCTTGCCGCTGCCGGTTGGACCCGTCACCAGCACCATGCCCTCGCGATGGCCCAGGAAGCCTCGAAACAGCCGCTCTTCGCCCTCCGGCAGGTGCAGATCCGGGATATTGGCGCGCAGGTTGGCCTTGTCGAGAATCCGGATCACCACCTTCTCGCCGCGCCGGGCCACCGGTACCGTCGCGATCCGGAGGTCGATCACCTTGCCTTCCACCCTCACGCCGGCACGGCCGTCGTGGGGGTGCAGCGGATCGGTCACATCGAGCTTGGCCAGGATTTTCACCCGCCGAACCAGCGAGGGGCCGGCGTTGGGCGGCAACCGCATCACTTCCTTCAGCACTCCATCGATCCGGTAGCGCACCGACATGCCGTCGGAGAGCGGCTCAGCATGGATATCGCTCGCCCCTTCCCTCACCCCGTCGGTGATCATCGCATCGACCAGCCGGGTCATCGGCGCGTCGAGGGCGGGATCCCGCTCGGTGCCGGCCTCCAGCTCTTCGACGGATTCGAGCTTGGCGGGATTGAGTCCGTTGAGCAGCTGGTTGATAGTGCGCTCGGGACGGTACGCCTCCTCGATCTTCTTCTCGATCGCGGCGGGCGGCGCCAGCTGCAGGACCACCCGCCGTCCAGTCACGAACCGT
>DATCWE010000304.1:0-10963 GCA_036566495.1 Gemmatimonadales bacterium
CCGCTGTTCGACTCGGGCACCGCCGACGGGTTCCTGTACTACGTGATGCCCTACGTCCAGGGCGAGACGCTGCGCAGCAAGCTGGACCGCGAGACCCAGCTCGGCATCGACGAGGCGGTCCGGATAACCCGCGAGGTGGCCGACGCGCTGGACTACGCCCACCGCCACGGGGTGATCCACCGCGACATCAAGCCGGAGAACATTCTGCTGCACGACGGCCGCCCGATGGTGGCCGACTTCGGCATCGCGCTGGCGGTGAGCGCGGCCGCGGGCGGCCGGATGACCGAGACCGGGCTCTCACTCGGCACGCCGCATTACATGAGCCCCGAGCAGGCGACCGCCGAGAAGGAGCTGAGCAACCGCTCGGACATCTACTCGCTGGGCTGCGTGCTGTACGAGATGCTCACCGGGAGCCCGCCCCACGTCGGCGCTTCGGCGCAGCAGATCATCATGAAAATCGTGACCGAAGATGCGGCCCCGGTCAGCAAGCTGCGGAAATCGGTGCCGCCCAACGTGGAGGCGGCGGTCGCGAAGGCCATCGAGAAGCTCCCGGCCGACCGCTTCGAGAGCGCCAGGGATTTCGCCGCGGCGCTGACCGATGTCCGATTTACCTCGACCACGCTCAAGGGCCCGGCGGGAGCCGAGCGCGCGGGGGCGCAACGGATGCCGTTCGCGCTGGCGGGTTGGGCGGTGGCGGCCCTGCTGGCTGTTGCCCTGGCCTGGAGCGTGTTTGGATCGGCTGCCAAGCAGCCGGCGCCAAGTATCCGGTTTGCTTTTTCGCCCGGCGCGATGAGCGACCGCATCGACATCGATATCTCCCCGGACGGCCGGCGGGTCGTCGTTCCGGGGGCGACGGGGCGGAGCGGCGCGGCCGGCATCGCGGTCCACGACCTGGGCTCGCTCGAGAGCATTACGCTGCCGGGGACTCCGGGTGGGGAGCGTCCGCGCATTTCGCCGGATGGTCGCTGGATCTCGTACCGGGGCGAAGGCATCCTGCGCAAAGTGCCGGTGGAGGGCGGCCCGCTCACGACGATCTCGAATCGCTGTACCGACAGTGCCGACTGGATCGACGTAGAGTCGCTCATCTGTACGACCAACGATTGGGGCCTCGGCCGCGTGTCGAGCGCCGGCGGCACCGTGGAGGTGCTGGCCGCCCCCGACACGGCCGGCGGCGAGATCGGCCTCTGGTCGGTTGCCCCGCTGCCCGGGGGGCGAGCCGTGCTGTTCACCAGCTACCGCCGGCCCGCGAACCGGATCGAGGCGTACGACCTGCGCTCGCGCACCCGCCACGTGCTGGTGGAAGACGCGGTGATGGCCCGCTACTCGAAGTCGGGCCACCTGCTGTTCGTCCGCGACAACGCGTTGTTCGCCATCCGCTTCGATCCCAAGGCGCTTCGCACGCTGGGCACCGCGGTTCCCGTGCTCGACAATGTGGCGACGTTACCCTTCGACGCCGTGGCGGGATTTGCCATCGCCGACAACGGCACGCTGGCCGTGGTGCGCCAATCGGAGTGGACCGTGCCGCGCCGAGTAGTGTGGGTCGGCCGGGACGGCGTGGAGCAACCAGCGATCCCCGCGGCCGGCGAATACCAGTATCCGCGCATCGCTCCCGATCAGCAGAAGCTCCTGGTCACCCTGATGAGCTCGGGACACCGGGATCTCTGGGTCTTCGACCTGCGCCGGGCCTTGCTCACCCAGCTCACCCGCTCAACCAGCTCGGCGTTCCGGGGGGTGTGGACCCCCGACGGACGCCAGATCGTCTACACGAACGAAACTCCCTCGTACGACGTGTATCGGGTCCCGGCGGACGGCAGCGCGCCGCCGGTTGCCGTCGTCGCCAACCAGAAGGACAAGTACGCGGACGCCGTGTCGCCGGACGGAGCGTATTTCGTGGGGGAGGAGCAATGGGCCGGCGTCCGCCGCGTGATGCTGCGGCCCCTGGACGGCAGCAACTCCGGCAGGGCCGTCTCGGATTCCTCGCTCCTGAGCTTCCATCCGAGTTTCTCGCCCGATGGGCGCTGGATCGCGTACAGCGAAGGCGGCGAGGTCGCGGTGCGGCGCATCGTGGTGCGCCGGACCGATGGGACCGGCGCTGCACTGCAGGTGTCGGCGGGCGGCGACTACGACGTCTTTCCCCGCTGGACCAAAGGGGGACGCGAGATCGTCTTCCGGCGGAAGAGCGCCGTATATGCCGTCGACCTCGATGCCGCAGCAGGGCACGTCGGCGTGGAACGGAAGCTCTTCGACGGTCCCTATCCCGTGGCGCTCGGTTACGACGTCACGCCCGACGGTTCACGCTTCGTCATGGTGCGCTTGGATCCGCGCCCGGAGGCGCTGCCGATTCTGATCATCACCAACTTCTTCGCCGAGCTGAACGCCAAGGTGCCCCGATGAAACGGCTCCTGGCGATTTTGCTGGGCCTGGCTGCCTGCGGCCGGGCCAAGGCACCGGAGGCAGATCGAGCACCGGACTCGCCAACCGCAGCGCGCCCGAACCTCGTGGTCGTGCTGGTGGACGACCTCCGCTTCGACGAGTTCCACGCCGGGGGACACCCTTATCTCGAAACGCCCAACATCGACCGCCTGGTCCGGGAGGGCGCCTGGTTCGTCAACGCGTTCCACGCGGTGCCGCTCTGCTCCCCGAACCGGGCGACGCTGCTCACCGGCCAGTTCCCTTCCCGGCACGGCATCATCGACAACGTGGCGCGCGATCTGGCCAGTCATCACCTGCAAACCTTCAACCTTCCCCTGCAGGCTGCGGGTTATCGCACGGCATTCATCGGCAAGTGGCACATGGGCAACGACCCGACGCCCCGGCCGGGCTTCGACTACTGGGTCGCGATGCCGGGCCAGGGACACGCGACCGATCCGGAATTGTTCGAGGATGGTGCGCTGCACAAGGTGCCGGGCTACACCACCGATCTGCTGACCGACCGCGCCGTCGCGTTCATCCAGCGCGAGCACGAGCATCCCTTCCTGGTGTATCTGGCCCACAAGGCGGTCCATCCGGACATCGTGCAGCGCAACGACGGGTCGCTCGACCCGGAGAGCGACCGGGGCTACATCCCGCCACCGCGAGACGAGGGCCGCTACAAGGACAAGATTTTCACGCGACGGGAGACCCAGGCGGAGGTGGCGGCGGACCTCGAGGGCAAGCCCGCGATCCGCCATGCGCTGGCCAACCTTCCCCCGATCACCCAGGCGGCGGGGACCGCGGAGCATGAACACCCGGTGACCCCCTGGACCGGCGAAGAGACCATCCGCCGCCGCGCCGAGATGATCCTCGGCGTGGACGAGAGCCTGGGGCGCATCATGAAGACGCTCGATTCGCTCGGGATCCTCGACCAGACGGTGATCGTGTTCAGCAGCGACAACGGCTTCTTCTTTGGCGAGCACGGCCTGACCACCGAGCGGCGGCTGCCCTACGAGGAGTCGATCCGCAATCCGCTGCTGATGCGCTACCCCGCGAAGATTCCGGCCGGCTCCAGGCCCACCGGTTTAGCGCTGACCGTGGACCTGGCGCCGACGCTGCTGGAGCTGGCCCGCGTCGCAATCGGGCCGCACATTCAGGGGCGTTCGCTGGTGCCGCTGTTCACCGGTACCCCATCGGACTGGCGTAAGTCGGTGCTGGTGGAGTTCTACACCAACGAGCAACCGTTCCCGCACCTGATGGACATGGACTACCGCGCGGTCAGGACGGCCCAGTACAAGTACATCCGCTGGATCAAATTCCCGGAACAGGACGAGCTGTACGATCTGCAGGCGGACTCGCTGGAGCGGCGCAACCTGGCCGGCGACCCATCCTATGCGAGCGTGAAGGCGTCGCTCCAGGCGGACCTGGGGCGGCTGGTGCTGCAGGCGCTGGGACTGGAAGGGACGCGACCGTGAACGACGCGCCGCCCCGTCTGGCCGCGGCACTGGCCGACCGCTACCGCCTCGAGCGCGAGCTCGGCGCCGGCGGCATGGCGACGGTGTACCTGGCCGAGGACGTGCGGCACCGCCGCAAGGTCGCGATCAAGGTGCTGCGCCCGGAGCTGGCCGCGGCGCTGGGCGCCGAGCGGTTCCTGCGCGAGATCGAGACCACCGCCAACCTTCGGCATCCTCACATTCTGCCGCTCTACGACTCGGGCGAGTCCGCAGGCTTCCTTTTCTACGTGATGCCGCTGGTCGAGGGAGGATCGCTGCGGGGCCGCCTGGAGCGGGAGCAGAGGCTGCCGCTCCAGGACGCGTTGCGGATCGGGCGAGAGGTCGCCGACGCCCTTGGCTATGCGCACGGCCGCGGCGTGGTGCACCGCGACATCAAGCCGGAGAACATCCTGCTGGAGAGTGGGCACGCGGTGGTGGCGGATTTCGGCATCGCGCGGGCGCTGGACGCGGCGGGCGGCCAGCGGATGACGGGCACCGGGCTCGCCATCGGCACCCCGGCGTACATGAGCCCGGAGCAGGCCACCGGGGAGCGCGACCTTGACGGCCGCAGCGATCTCTACAGCCTGGGATGCGTGCTGTTCGAAATGATCACGGGGAATCCCCCGTTCAGGGGGGCAACGGCTGCCGCGGTGATCGCCAAGCGCTTCACCGAGCAGCCGCCCGAGCTCGGCGGCGTCGCGCCGAGCGTCCCGCCGGCGGTGGCCTCGGTGGTGCGGCGCCTGATGGCCACCGATCCAGCACAGCGGCCCGCGAACGGGGCCGAGGCGTCCACCGCCCTGGGGCGCAGCATCACGGGCGACGGAACGGCAACGGTGGAGCACGACTCGGGCGCTGAGCGGGCGCGGGCACGCCTTCCCTGGATCGCGGTGCTGCCGTTCGCGAGCCGTGACGCTGCCCTCGCCGACCTCGCCGAAGGGCTCGCCGAAGACCTCACCACGGGACTCTCCCGCTTTACCCATCTCCAGGTGATAACCCGGCAATCCGTGGCGAGCCTGCCGCCCGGCTCCGACGTGCGGCGGGTCGGTGAGGCGCTGGGCGCGCGCTATGTCGTGGAGGGAAGCCTCCGGAAATCCGGCAACACCATGCGGCTCTCCGCACAGCTGGTGGATACCCAGACCGGAACCCACCTCTGGGCGGAGACCTTCGACCGCGATCTCACCACCACCAACCTCTTCGCGCTGCAGGACGATCTGACCGACCGGATCGTCGCCACGGTCGCCGATCCGTTCGGCGTGCTGGTACGGGTGATGGCGCACCCGCTCCTCGAGAAACCGGTGGAAGAGCTGACCGCCTCGGAGCTCTGCATCCGGCTCTACGCCCACCAACAGCAGCTCGGCCCCGAAGAGCACGCCCGCCTGCGGAGCGGGTTCGAGCTGGCGCTCATGCGGGAGCCCCATCACGCCGATGCCTGGGCCAATCTCGCGACGATCTACTGGGGCGAGAAGATGCACGGCCTCAACCCGCTCCCGGACCCGCTGGCTCGCGCGCGGAAAGCCGCTGATCGCGCGGTGCAGATCGACTCGGCCAACCAGAACGCCTGGGCGGCGCTCGCCTCCGTGCAGTATTTCTCCGGCGACCTGACGGCCTTTCGCCAGTCGGCCGAGCGGACGC
Source organism: Gemmatimonadales bacterium (assembly GCA_036566495.1). Lineage (GTDB taxonomy): Bacteria > Gemmatimonadota > Gemmatimonadetes > Gemmatimonadales > GWC2-71-9 > JABFSM01. Next base: position 5,538 of record DATCWE010000304.1, read on the forward strand.
TGAGTCTCAATCCCCGCAACACCAGCAATAATGCGGTCGTCGCGATGCTGATTTCCTACAGCGGGGAATGGGACCGCGGCTACGAGCTGATCCAGCGCATGATGGCGCTCAATCCGCACCATGCGGGGTGGTTTCACTTCGTTCCGACGAACTACCATATCAAGAAGGGGGACTACGAAGCGGCGCTCGCAGCGGTCAAGCGGGTCAACATGCCCCAATTCCCCTGGACGTACACGAACACGGCGGTCATCTGCGCCGCCCTGGGCCGCTGGGACGAAGCGCGCCGGGCGGCGGACACTCTGCGGCGGCTGTTTCCAGCCATCGCGCTCGGCGCGGGCCGGGGCCGCTCGGGGTGGTTCTACGACCCGGAGCTGGAAGACCGGGAGAATGCCCTGCTGCTCCAGGCCCTGGCGCTCGAGGAGACTCCGTCTCCGGCACCGGCCCAGACCACGCAATCGGTTGCGGTGCTGCCCTTCGCCAACATGAGCGGCTCCGCCGACGACGAGTACTTCAGTGACGGCGTTTCCGAAGAGATCATCAACGCCCTCACCCAGCTCCCCGGCCTCCGGGTGGCGGCGCGCACCTCGGCCTTCTCATTCAAGGGCAAGAACGAGGACCTTCGCACGGTGGGCGAAAAGCTGGGCGTGATGACGGTGCTCGAGGGCAGCGTGCGGCGCTCCGGGAGCACGCTCCGCATCACCGCGCAGCTTATCAGCGTCGCCGACGGCTACCACCTCTGGTCGGAGCGCTACGACCGCGAGGCGACCGACATCTTCGCGATCCAGGACGAGATCGCCGGCGCAATCGCCTCGAAGCTCAAGCTGACGATGGGGACCGGCACGGTCCGCGCCCGCGGGCCGAGCCCGAGCCTCGAGGCCTACGACCTGCTGCTCAAGGGTCGCGCCCTCCTCTGGCAACGGGGCCGGGCGATCCTGGACGCGCTCCCCTGGCTCGAGCGCGCGGCGGCGCTCGACCCCACCCTCGTCGAGGCGCACGCGCTGCTCGGCGACGCCTGGCGTCTCAAGTGGCTTTACGGGATGGCTCCGGCTGCCGAGACGATTCCCCGAGCTCGCGAGGCGATCGCGCGGGCACTGGCGCTCGATGCCGAGAATCCGCAGGCGCTGGCGGCCCTGGCCAACATCGAGGCGGTGCACGACCACCTGTACGAGCGGTCTCTGGCGACGAGCGCCCGGGCGCTCGCGCGGGATCCGCGATTCGTCCAGGCGCTCTGCGAGCGGGCCGTGTGGCTCTCGCTCCGCCGGGAGTGGCCGGCGGAGCGCCTCGCGGAATCACTCGCGCACGTCCGGGCGGCGCGCAGCATCGATCCGCTCAGCTCGTGGGCGGCGGCCATCGAAGTCTTCGTCCTCCTTTCCCTCCGGCGCGACGAGGATGCGGTTCGAGTGGGACATGAGGCGGTGAGCCTGGACCCCGGGGCGTTCACGGCGCGCTGGGCCCTCGTCTGGGCTCTCTCGGCTCTGGGCCGGGACGACGAGGCGCTCGCGCTCGCGCGCGAGACCCTCCCGATGTCGGGTCGCAATCCCAGGATTCTGACCGAGATGGCCGCCCTGCATGTCCGGCGGGGAGAGCCTGGCGCGGTGCAGGAGATCCTGGACGAGCTGATGCATCGGTCCACCACGGGGTACGTCGAGAACAGCGTGCTGGGATGCGTCGCGGCGGCTGCCGGGCGCCACGCAGAAGCGCGGGCTCTCCTGTCCCGGGGAATGGCGGAGCACGAGCCGTACGTCGAATTCTCCCAATCACCGGCCTGGGCACCGTTCCGGGCCGATCCGGAGGGCCGGGCGCTGCTCGAGGCCGCGGGGTATTAGGGCGCGGAGAGTCGCGCAAACCCTTTTTCGGGAGCATGTTTAAGCGTCAATGCCCGGCCTTCCGGCGTCCCTCCAAACTGCCCTCGCCGACCGCTACCACCTCGAGCGCGAACTCGGCGCGGGCGGCATGGCGACGGTGTACCTCGCGCAGGACTTGAAGCACGACCGCCAGGTCGCGCTCAAGGTGCTCAAGCCCGAGCTGGCCGCGGTGCTGGGCGCCGAGCGGTTCGTGGTGGAGATCAAGACCACGGCGGCGCTGCAGCATCCGCACATCCTGCCGCTGTTCGATTCCGGCAGCGCCGACGGGTTCCTCTACTATGTCATGCCCTACGTGCAGGGCGAGACGCTGCGCGCCAAGCTCGACCGGGAGACCCAGCTCGGCATCGACGAGGCGGTCCGGATCACGCGGGAGGTGGCGGACGCGCTGGACTACGCCCACCGCCACGGCGTGATCCACCGCGACATCAAGCCGGAGAACATCCTGCTGCACGACGGCCGGCCCATGGTGGCGGACTTCGGCATCGCGCTGGCACTCTCCGCCGCGGCCGGCGGAAGGATGACCGAGACTGGGCTGAGCCTGGGCACACCGCACTACATGAGCCCGGAGCAGGCCACCGCAGAGAAAGAGCTCAGCAACCGCTCCGACATCTATTCGCTGGGCTGCGTGCTCTACGAGATGCTGGCGGGCCAGCCCCCACACCTCGGCGGCTCGGCGCAGCAGATCATCATGAAGATCGTCACCGATGAGGCGCGCCCGGTGACTGAGCTCCGCCGGTCGGTCCCCGCAAACGTCGCGGCAGCAGTGGCCAAGGCTCTCGAAAAGCTCCCGGCGGACCGCTTCGCCAGCGCGAAGGATCTGGCGGACGCGCTGGCCAACCCTTCGTTTGCGAACGCGCGTCTGCCGCGGGCCGGCACCGTGGCCGTTCATCCGTCACGCGCCATCAACCGCGGCCTGGTGGTGCTCTGCGCGGCGCTCGTCGGGGCGCTCGTCTGGCTGATCACCCGTCCAGCCGTCGCTACGGGACCCCAGGCCTATGACGTAGCGCTGCCGGACCACGCGCCGGTCGACCTGCGCTCCAAGGCCAGCTTCGCGATCGCGCCGAACGGCAAGTTTGTCATTTATCGGCGGGCCGGTGCCATGGGAAGCGACCTCTGGTATCGCAGCTTGCTCGACGTCACCGTCCGCCAACTCGAAGGCACCGAGGAGGCATCCTTCCCGACGATTGCCCCGGGCGGCAAGCAGGTTGCCTTCGTTCGCGCCGGAATCCCCGAGAACACCATCGAAGTGATGTCGGTGGACGGAGGCGCGGCAACCGTCATCGCGCGAAGCCGCAGCCCTAATTCTCTGGAGTGGCTGTCGGACGGCCGCATCCTGCTGAGCGAAGGCGATGGCAGCGAGGCACGGCTGCTCGATGCCGGCGGAGGTCCCTCCACAAATTCCGAGCTCACCTACTGTATCAACCCCGGCCCGCTACCCGATCGTGCCGGTGTCCTCTGCGGCGGAGGCGGAGACAAATATGCCGGCTGGCGCAGTCTGGCTGACACCGCTTCCGGGACTCTCCGGACCAGCGGCCGCGATTCCTCTCTGGTGTTCGGGTCGGATTTTCGCATCGTGGGGGACGAGTACGTTGCTTACGTGTCCAATGGCGGGGACCTGCTGGCCGCTCCTATCGACCTCGCACGCAAGCGAATCGGCAAGCCGGCGCGGATGGTGACCGGCCTGGAGCGCAACTCGTACAGCGGCGCAGCGTCGTATGCCGTCTCGCCGAACGGCACGCTGGTATACGCGAATGGGGCCAATGAGGCAGTCGGCCACCTGGTACGGACCGACGGCACCACACTCGACACGCTCCCGGTAGGCCGGGAGGCATTCCTCCAGTTCGCGGTCAGCCCCGACGGTCGCCGGCTCGCCAGCGTGGTCGAGCGTCTCGACGGCCAGGAGGTTCGCATTTACGACCTCACCAGCGGGGAGCATGTGGTGTGGATGCGAGGCGCCTGGCTCCGCCAGCCGGTCTGGAGCCCGGCGGGAGATCGGCTGGTTTCCTCGAACAAGGACTCAGTGTTCGTGGGCCCTCCCGATGCGACGAGTCGCCCCGAGGTCATGCTCACCACCCGCAATCCGTTCGAAGGCTATGCCTGGTTGCCCGACGGCCGACTGATCGGGACCCTGTGGACGGAATTCACCGTGGTTGCGGCGCAGGTCGACCGCCGACCCGTGACCCTAGACACGCTGGCCAGACCCGCTGCGATCGGGCGACCCTCGCCCGACCGACGCTGGCTCGCCTACAACTCCCCGGACTTCGGGACCCTGTGGCTGGAGCCATTTCCACGGAACGGCCAGCGCTACGCCGCGGGGGCCGGGATCTATCCACAGTGGCTCAGTGCCTCCGAGCTGGTGTCCCTCACGTATAGCGGCTTCGAGCGGGTGCACATCGACGCATCGGTCCAGCCGCCGAGAATCACCCGCAGGCCATGGTTTGCCGATGCACGCCTGGTTCGCATCCAAGCCGGAGCCTTCGGCCTTACGCCCGACGGAAGGGCCGTATACAAGCAAGGGGAGGATATCAGACCGGCGCGTTACCTGAGGGTGATTCCGGACTGGGTGGCGCAGATGAAGCATGCCGTGGACGCGGCCAACCGATGAGCGCGGACGTGAACGAGCGACTCGCCTCGGCGCTGGCCGACCGCTACCGCATCGAGCGCGAGCTCGGCGGTGGCGGCATGTCGCGGGTCTTCCTCGCCCAGGAGACGGCGCTCGGCCGCCAGGTGGTCATCAAGGTGGTGGCCCCGGAGCTGGCGGAGGGCCTGAGCGCGGAACGCTTTTCCCGGGAAATGAAGGTCGCCGCGCGGCTGCAGCAGGCCAACATTGTCCCGGTGCTGAGCGCGGGCGTGGCCGACGGGGTGCCCTACTACACCATGCCGTTCGTGAAAGGCGAATCGCTCCGGGCCCGGATCGCCGGCGGGGAACCCCTGAGTGTAGCCGAGAGCGTCAGCATCCTGCGCGACGTCGCCCGCGCACTGGCCTACGCGCACAGCGAAGGCATCGTGCACCGGGACATCAAGCCCGAGAACGTGCTGCTCTCGCACGGCACGGCGGTGGTGACCGACTTCGGCATCGCCAAGGCGCTCACCGCCTCGCGCACCCAGGATGGTGGCGGCTCCGCTACGCTCACCCAGGCCGGCGGCGCGATCGGCACGCCGGCGTACATGGCGCCGGAACAGGCCACCGGCGACGCGGTGGATCATCGCGCCGACCTCTACGCCTGGGGAGTGATGGCGTACGAGCTGCTCTCCGGGGCCCACCCGTTCCGCCAGCACGTCGGGGCCCAGCGACTCATCGCGGCCCACATCACCCTGTCGCCGACCGCGGTAACCGGGGTGCCGATCCCCCTCGGCGTGCTGGTGATGCGCTGCATGGAGAAGGTCCCTTCGGCGCGGCCCGCGTCCGCCGCGGAGCTGCTGACCGTGCTGGACAATGTCAGCACGCCCAGCGCGTCGGGCCAGCCGGTCGTCGCTCCACCGGCGCGACGCGTCCCCGTGGCGGCGCTGGTGGCCGCCGCGGTGCTGCTTCTGGGGCTCGGCGCCGCATGGCTCGCGCTC
>DATCWE010000048.1:0-5326 GCA_036566495.1 Gemmatimonadales bacterium
ATGGGCTGGCGCTCGCGGCCGGGGTCACCCTGTACGTGGCGGCGTCCAACCTGGTGCCCGAAGTGCAGGCGAGCCGCGCGCTGCGGATTACCGGCGCCTTCCTCGGCGGCGCCGCCGCGTTGCTGCTGCTGCGCGCGGCCGGGACCGGCCCGGTCTGAGCCGCGATGGACGACGCCCCGGAGCTTTTTTCCACCCCCGGACCGCTGGCGGCGCGGATGCGACCCCGCACGCTCGCCGAGTTCGCGGGGCAGGAGCACCTGCTCGCGCCTGGCCGCGCCCTGGGCGACGCACTGCGACGCGGTGATCTGGGCAGCACCATTCTGTGGGGCCCCCCCGGCACCGGAAAGACCTCGCTGGCCTTCCTGATCGCGCAGCATACCGGGCGAGCCTTCATCGGATTCAGCGCCGTGACCGAAGGGGTGCAACGGGTCCGGGAAATCATCAAGGAGGCGGAGGAGCGCCGTCGGCTGGGCCGCGGCACCATCCTGTTCTGCGACGAGATTCACCGGTTCAACCGCGCGCAGCAGGACGCGTTTCTGCCGCACGTGGAAAAGGGCACGGTCACCTTGATCGGGGCGACCACCGAGAATCCCAGCTTCAGCCTCAATTCCGCGTTGCTGTCGCGCTGCCAGGTCTTTGTGCTGGAGCCGCTGGCTGCTGCGGCGATCGAGCAGGTGGTGCGGGCGGCCCTCACCGATTCCGAGCGCGGGCTGGGCGGCTTCGGACTGGAGGTCGATGCCGATGCGATCGGGTGGCTCGCGGTCCAGGCGGACGGCGATGCTCGCCGGGCGCTCGCGGCGCTGGAAGCGGCGGCGCTCCAAGTGGGGCAGGGTGGGAGGATCACCCTGGCCGTCCTGGCAGAAGCCTTTGCGCGGCGGGTTCCGCTCTATGACCAGTCGGGTGAGGAGCACTTCAACCTGCTGTCGGCCTACCACAAGTCGCTGCGCGGCAGCGATCCGCAGGGTGCGCTCTACTGGATGGCGCGGATGCTCGAGGGCGGCGAGGATCCGCTGGTCCTCTTTCGGCGCGCCATCGCCATGGCCGCGGAAGACATCGGGCTGGCCGACCCCCAGGCGCTCCAGCTGGCGGTCGCGGCGCGGGAGGCTTTTCGACAGCTGGGCCCTCCCGAGGGATACCTGCCACTCGCCGAGATGACCATCTATCTCGCCACCGCGCCGAAATCGAACAGCGTGGTCAAGGCGTTGGGCGCGGCCCTCGAGCTGGCCCGCGAAACCCCGGCGGAGCCGGTGCCGCTCCACCTGCGCAACGCGCCGACCGGACTGATGAAGCAGCTGGGCTACGGCGCGGAGTACCGCTACGCCCACGATTATCCCGGCCACTACGTGGCGCAGACCTACCTGCCGCAGAGCCTGGCGGACAAGGAGCTCTACCGGCCGGGGACGCTGGGACAGGAGAAACGGGTGGCCGAGCGGATCGCCTACTGGAAAGGTGTGGCCGAAAAGAAAGGCGTCGGGGAGCCGGCGACGGAAGAGTAGTCGGCGCCGTTATCTTTGGTGGTCGGGGGCCTGCGGTCCCCTTCACCTTTCACTGTTCACCTTTCACCGAGGTCAGCCCATCCGCGAGTTGATCAACGTTCAGCCTCCGGTGGAGCGCGCCATTCTGGTGGCGGCCCCGCGCAAAGGCTCGCCGGAGGCCGACCAGCTCCAGGAACATCTCGACGAGCTCGCCCGGCTGGTGGATACTGCCGGCGCCCAGGTGGCCGGCCGGCTGACGCAGCAAGTGGCCGCGCCGAATCCCGGCACGCTCATCGGGGAAGGGAAGGTGGCGGAACTCAAGGCACGCGTGGCCGAGCTGGGGGCCACGCTGGCCATCTTCGACGAAGAGCTGAGTCCGGTGCAGGGCGCCAACCTCGAGCGCGAGCTGCAGGTCCGAGTGATGGATCGCGCCGAGGTCATCCTGGACATTTTCTCCACCCGCGCCCGCAGCGCGGAGGCCAAGCTTCAGGTCGAGCTGGCTCAGCTCGAGTACCTGCTTCCCCGGCTGACGCGAATGTGGACCCACCTTTCGCGCATCCGCGGTGGTATCGGGCTGCGGGGTCCGGGGGAAACCCAGCTGGAAACCGACCGGCGGATGATCCGCCGGAAGATTCAGCACCACCGCGGCAAGCTGCGCGATGTCGCCCGCCACCGGGAGACCATTCGCGCGGGGCGGCAGAAGCTGCTGCATGCGGCGCTGGTCGGTTATACCAACGCCGGCAAGTCGAGCGTGCTGCGGGCGCTGACGGGCGACCACGAGATCTTCGTGGAGGACCGGCTCTTCGCCACGCTCGACACCCTGACCCGGGAAGTGGATGGCCGGGTGGGAATCCGGGTCCGGGTCACCGATACGGTCGGCTTCATCCGCAAGCTGCCCCACCATCTGGTTGCCAGCTTCCGGGCGACGCTGGAGGAGGCGCGCGAGGCCGACGTCCTGCTGCACGTCATCGATGCCAGTCACCCCGAATGGGAAGAGCAGGTCCGCGTGGTCGAGGCAGTGCTCGGCGAGCTGGAGCTCTCGGATCGCCCCGAGATCATGATCTTCAACAAAATCGACCTGCTGCCCGACCCGGCGGCCTTCGCCGAACGCATCCGGCAGCTGCACCCCGGGGCGGTCTTCACGACGACGATGCGCACCGACGGCCTCGACGGGCTGAAGGCCGCGCTGCGCGACCGCGTGCGCGCCGGACGGCCTACCGTCCGCGTGGTGGTGCCCGCCGGCGATGGCGCCCGGCTGGCCGCGGTCTACCGCGCGGGCGAGGTGCTGACCCGCGAGGAGACCCCCGAAGGAGTGGTCTTCACGGTCCGCATGGAGGGTTGGCGGGCGCGGCAGCTCGGCGGCGGCAACGGCGCCGCGTGAGGGAAGCCACCGATGTCTTCGTGCGCAAGCCGGTCACCGGCGGCCGCAAGATCCGCTTTGCCCTGGTGGGATGCGGTCGCATCTCCGCCAATCATTTCGAGGCCCTGGAAGGCCACGCCGCCGCCGCCGAGCTGATCGGCGTGGCCGACATCAACCCCGCCGCGTTGCAGCGGGCCGTGGCGCGGACCGGCGCGGCCGGGTTTGCCTCGCTTGATGCGCTGCTGGACGGCTGCGACCCCGATATCGTCGTGCTGGCCACGCCGAGCGGCCTGCACGCCGCGCAAGCCATTCGCGTGGCACAGGCGGGACGCCACGTGATGAGCGAGAAGCCGATGGCCACCAGGCTGGAAGACGGCAAGCGGATGGTCCAGGCCTGCGACGAGGCCGGAGTGCATCTCTTCGTCGTCAAGCAGAACCGCAAGAACCCCACGCTGCAGCTGCTCAAGCGCGCCATCGAGTCCAACCGGTTCGGCAAGCTGTACCTGGTGACGGTGAATGTGTTCTGGAGCCGCCCGCAGTCCTATTACGACAGCGCGCCGTGGCGCGGGACCTGGGAGTTCGACGGCGGCGCGTTCATGAACCAGGCCAGCCACTACGTGGACATGCTCGACTGGCTCATCGGCCCGGTGGAGAGCGTGCAGGCCTACACCGCGACGCTGGCGCGTCAGATCGAGGTCGAGGATACCGGCGTGCTGGCGTTACGCTGGCGCGCCGGTACTCTCGGCTCGCTCAACGTGACCATGCTGACCTATCCCAAAAACTTCGAAGGGTCGGTTACGGTGCTGGGCGAGAAGGGCACGGTGCGGGTGGGAGGCGTCGCCGTCAACCGGATCGATCACTGGCAGTTTGCCGAGCCGGATCCCATGGATGACGAGGTCGAGCGGGCCAGCTACGAGACCAACTCGGTGTACGGCCACGGGCACCTGCGCTTTTACGACAACGTGCTGCAGGCGTTGCGGGGAGAAGCCGCTCCCGATACCGATGGCCGCGAAGGCCTGCATTCGCTCGAGATCCTCATCGCCACCTACCTGTCCGCCCAGGACGGCCGCCGGGTAGCGCTGCCCCTGAAGTACTGAGCTTCGCAGTGGACGCGGAGCTCGAAGCCCTGCTGCGCGGCCAGGTGGTTCTGGTCACCGGCGCGGGGGGATCGATCGGCGGCGAGCTGTGCAGCCAGATCGCCCGCTGTGCACCCGCGCGGCTGGTGGCCCTCGGCCACGGCGAAAACCCCATCTTCGAACTGGTCGCCCGGCTCGAGCTGGACTTTCCCGCTCTCGAAGTGGCCGCGGTCATTGCCGACATCCGGGATCGCGGCCGGATGGGAGGGGTGTTTGATCGCCAGCGCCCCACGGTGGTGTTTCACGCGGCCGCGCACAAGCATGTTCCCCTGATGGAAGCCAACCTGGTCGAGGCCGTCACCAATAACGTGCTGGGGACCAGGCAGGTCGTGGAGCTCGCGGCCGCGCATGAGGTGCCTCACTTCGCGCTGATCTCGACCGATAAGGCCGTGCGCCCTTCCAGCGTGATGGGGGCCACCAAGCGGGTTGCCGAGCAAGTCGTGCAGCACGCGGCGCGCCGCCATCACCGGCATTACGTCGCGGTGCGCTTCGGCAACGTGATCGGCACCAGCGGGAGTGTGGTCCCCACCTTCGCTCGGCAGATCGCAGCCGGCGGACCCGTCACCCTCACCCACCCCGAGATGCGCCGTTACTTCATGACCGCCCCGGAGGCGGTGCAGCTCGTGCTGCGCGCGGCCGCGCTCGGCAAAGGCGGCGAGATCTTCGCGCTGGACATGGGGCAGCCGGTCAGGATTCTGCAGCTGGCGGAGACCATGATCCGCCAAGCCGGCAAGGAGCCGGGAAAGGACATCGAGATAAGGGTCATCGGGGTACGCCCGGGCGAGAAGCTCCACGAGGAGCCCTACTTCAGCGCCGCGGATTCGGTGCCGACCGGGCACCCTGGCATCCAGCGCTCCCGCGCGACGCCGCTGCCGCCGCGGTTCGCTTCCCAGCTGCGGGCCTTGCAGCGGGCGGCGCAGGACGGCGCACCCGAGCTCGAGCTGCGTCGCCTGCTGGAGGCGCTGGTGCCGGACTATGCGCCCGCGGAGGGTCGCGCCAGTACCTGACGCCAGAGCGCCATCGTCTGCTCCGCAATGGCCGCATCGACATAGTGTTCGAGGACCCGCTGCCGCGCGGCCGCGCTGAGCTGGCGGCGCTCTTCGGGCATGGCCAGCAGGTTCTGCAGCGCCATGCCAAGGCTCTCCTCATCCTTCGCCGTCTTTCCCGCCGATCCGACCACGGCATGCAGAATACTGTCTTCCATCACCACGGGCACGACGCCGTGGGCCATTGCGTCCACCAGCACCGTGGACCAGCGCTCCACCCACTCGCCGCGCTTCCGGCCGGGCAACACCAGGCAGTCCAGGGCCGGCCACAGCGCCTCCACCTCGGCGCGGCTGATGCCGCCGAGCCAG
>DATCWE010000434.1:0-5082 GCA_036566495.1 Gemmatimonadales bacterium
GGGGGACTGGCCGACAAGGCCGAGCGGCTGCGGCGGCTCGACGAGAAGAAGGACGCTCTGGCCGGCGATGTGGAGCGCCTTCAGGCAGATGCCGAGCGGATCGCGCGGGAGACCCGCACCGAGCAGCCGGGAGCGGCGGGCAAGGTCGGGCAGGCGGCTGGGGCGATTCAACAAGCGCGGCTGCGGGACCGAATTCTCTACTCGAAGGACGTCATGCGCGGCAACTCCCCCGAATACGCCAGACGCTTCGAGGAGCAGATCAGCCAAAACCTCGGCGACGTGGCCGAGCGGCTTCGGGAAGCGGCGGGTGCCCTCAGCGAATCGGCGGAACGGCGCGGCGATCGCGCGCTGGAACGCGCCCGGGAGCTGGTGCAGGGATTGGAGTCGCTGCGGCAGCGGATGGCGGATCGGCAGCAGGGAGCCGGGGAGCAGGGAAACAGGCCATCAGGCAATCAGGGACAGGGACAACAAGGACAACAGGGACAAGGTCGGGGGGAGGGCCAGGGTCAGGCTCAAGGGCAAGGGCAGGGCCAAGGTCGAGCGCCAGGAGAAGGGCAAGCCGGCGGCGGGCAGCCGGGCGGGACACCCACTCAGGGCGGCGAGGCAAACGGCAGCCCGAACGGCGGCGGTGGCAACGGCAGGCTCAGCCCGGGCGACGCTCGGCAGTTCGGGCGCGAGTTCCGGCTGCGGCGGGAAGCCGCGGAGAGCCTGCGGCGCGATCTGGCGCAGCAGGGCGGGGTCGATTTGCGCGATTTAGATCGAGCGATCGCCGACTTGCGGCAACTCGAGTCGGGTCGCCGTTTCGGTGACCCGCGCGGCGTCGAAGAGCTGCAGGCCGCCGTGATCGAAGGGCTCAAGACCTGGGAGTTCCGGCTGTTCCGCGCGCTGGGACAGGCCGGTGACAATCGGCCGGCGCTGGGTGCACCCTCTCAGGCGCCGGCCGAGTATCGGGCGCTGGTGGAGGAGTACTACCGCTCGCTGGGGAGGCCGAAACCGCCGAAACCGTAGGTCGGGCAGTCGGTAGGTCGGCAGGAGGACGGGTTAGGGAATCCGCGGCCCGGACCACTGGCAGGAGGCCGGATGAGGCGCAGGGAGTTCGTAGCCACCACCGCCGGCGCAACGCTCGCGCTGAGCGGCCTTCCTCCGCTGCTCCGGAACGCCCGCGATCCCGAACCCGCCGGCCCGATCCGTTTCGGCTACGCCGCCATCACCTGGCAGGGAAATGACCTCCAGGCGATCGACGACATCGCCGCGCTCGGTTTTCGCGGCATCCAGCTGCGAGCTTCCGCCGCAGAGCGCTGGGGCGCTAACCCGCAGGAGCTTCGCGACCTGCTCGGCGCCCGCGCGCTTACATTCGTCGCCCTCTCCAGCGGGCTGGTGCGGCTCGATCCCGCCGTGGAGGCGGAGGACCTCGCGCTGCACCTCCGCAATGCGCGCTTCGTCCGGGACGCCGGCGGGCTCTACCTGCAGGTGGTCGATCAACGGCCGACGGGCCGCGTGCCCACTCCCGACGATTTCCGCCGCATGGGGCGGCTGCTCACCGAGCTCGGCCGGCGCACCGCCGACCTCGGCGTCCCGCTGGGATACCACAATCACATGGGGAACCTCGGTCAGTCGGCGGACGAAGTGGCCCGGGTGCTCGATGCGGCGGACCCCCGCTTCCTCAAGCTGGAGCTGGATATCGCGCACTACGGGCAGGCCGGCGGTGATCCAGCGGAGGCCGTGCGCCGCTACGCCGAGCGGCTGCTCTTTCTCCATATCAAGGACGTCGAGAGCCCGGTGCCCGGTGGGCCGCCGAACTCATACCGCTTCGTGGAGCTCGGTCGTGGCAAGGTAGACCTCCGCGCGGTGTTCGCCATGCTCGGACAGGTCCGCTTCAAGGGATGGGCGATCGTGGAGCTGGACCGCTCGGATACTCCGAAGGAATCGGGCGGAATCTCCCGGCGGTACCTTACCGAGACACTGGGCCTCGAGGTCTAGTCCGGAGCCGGGTCGAGAAAGGCGGTGCGGTATGGAGCGACGTGAGCTGCTGCGATGGCTTGCCGCGACCGCGGGGTTGGCCTCGCTCGAGGGCCTGGCACCGGACGATCTGCTCGCGCTGGGGCGCGAGGTGCACGCCACCGGGTCGGCCGGGTCAGTGCTGAGCCCGGCCGCGACGCGGGCGGTGACGCTCGCTGCGGAGCGGATCCTCCCGGCCAGCGATACCCCGGGAGCCACCGACGCGGGGGTCGCCAGCTTCATCGATCGGATGCTCGCCGACTGGTTCAACGCCGCCGAACGAGAGCGCTTCCTCGCGGGCCTGCCGGAGCTCGACCAGCGGAGTCGCACCCGCGCGAGCCGGGATTTTGCGGACTGCTCCGACGCCGATCAGGTCGCGGTGCTCACCGCGCTCGATGCCGAGCTCTCCGCCCTGCGCCAGGCCGGCCGCGGCGCAGAAGCGAACCGGCACTGGTTCGGGATGCTCAAGTACCTGACCGTGTACGGCTACTTCACCTCCGAGCCGGCGGCCCGGAAGACGCTGGGCAGCTACCCGCACCCGGGGCGCTTCGACGGGTGCGCGCCCTATCAGGCGCCGGCCCCCGCGGCGCGTCCCTGACCCGAGCGGAGCGGCCATGCTGATCCAGAACCGAGAGCCGGAGTACGATGCGATCGTGGTCGGCTCGGGTATGACGGGGGGATGGGCGGCGAAGGAGCTTACCGAGCTGGGGCTCCGGACCCTGGTGCTCGAGGCCGGGCGGCCTATCACCCCGGAACGCGATTACATGGAGCACAAGCCGCCCTGGGAAATGCCGTTCCGGGGCCTGGGCGACCGGCGCCACATCGAGTTGCGCCAGCGCACCCAGCGCAACTCGGCCTCCTTCGACGAAGGCAGCAGTCAATTCTGGACCGACGACATCGACAATCCGTACACCACTCCGGCCAACAAGCCGTTCTTCTGGTTCCGGGCCCGGCAGGAAGGCGGCAAGTCGCTCATCTGGGGCCGGCAGGTGTATCGCTGGAGCGATCTCGACTTCGAGGCCAATCTGCGCGATGGGATCGCGGTGGACTGGCCGATCCGCTACCGGGATCTCGCCCCGTGGTACGACCGGGTGGAACGTTTCATCGGGGTAAGCGGCCGGGTCGAGGGATTGCCCCAGCTTCCCGACGGTCCCTTTCTGCCCGCGATGGCCTTCAACTGCGTCGAGGAACATGCCCGGGAGCGAATCGCCGGACGATTCGGCGGGGAGCGGATGCTGACGATCGGCCGAGTGGCCGTGCTCACCGAGGCGCTCAACGGCCGCGCTCCCTGTCACTACTGCGGTCCCTGTCACCGCGGCTGCATCACCCGCTCGTATTTCAGCAGCGTCAACGCGACCCTTCCCGCCGCCCGGGCGACCGGCCGCTTCACGCTGCGTCCCTTCAGTATCGTCAGAAGCCTGGCGCTCGATGAACGCACCGGTCGCGTTGCGGGTGTTCAGGTCGTCGACGCCCGGACGCGTGCCGAGCGGACCTACACGGCGCGACTGGTTTTCCTGTGCGCTTCGGCGATCGAGAGCGCGCGAATCCTGCTCAACTCGAAGTCACCCCGCTTTCCCGACGGCCTGGCCAACTCGAGCGGGCAGGTCGGCCGCAACATCATGGATCACATCAAATGGGGGGGAGCGACCGGGGAGATGGAGGGCTGGACCGACCGGCGAACGGTGGGCAACCGTCCCAACGGCATCTACATCCCGCGATTCCGGAACGTGAAGGCAAAACACCCGGATTTCATCCGCGGGTACGGTTTTCAGGGTGGCGCCAGCCGCGCCGGCTGGCCGGCGCGGGCCCGCGGAGCGGGCATCGGACTCGAGTTCAAAAACCGGCTGACCGCGCTGGGACCCTGGTCGCTGGCATTCAACGGTTTTGGGGAAATGCTCCCGAACGGGGAGAACCGTGCCACGCTGCACCCGACGCAGGTGGATGCCTGGGGGATTCCGGTGCTCCACATCGATTGCGCGTGGGGCAACAACGAGCTGGCGATTCACCGCGACATGAACGTGACCGCGGCGGAGCTGCTGGAAGCCGCAGGGGCGAAGAACATCCGCCCCGATGCCACGGGGCCGAGCACTCCCGGTGGCACCAATCACGAGATGGGCACCGCCCGCATGGGCCGGGACCCGAAGACCTCGGTGCTCAACCAGTGGAATCAGGCGTGGGAAGTGCCCAATCTCTTCCTCACCGACGGCGCGTGTATGACCTCCAGCGCCAATCAGAACCCGTCGCTCACCTACATGGCGCTAACCGCGCGCGCCTGCCACCACGCCGTGGAGGAAATGAAACGGGGCGCCCTGTAGCCCCAGGAAGGTGCAGGAATTACGGGCTGGGACGCGGCCGGGCGCCTCCCCCGTCGACCAGGAATTTGAGCGAGCCGTCCGGCTGCCGCAGCCAGATGGTGAGGTACTTCGAGTAGAAGGCGTCGCTCGCCGGCGCCTGGGCAGCGCGGATTTCGGCTTCGCCGATCGTGGCGCCCAGCTCTCCCGAGGCCGCCGCGAACGTGATCACGGGATGCCATTGCCAGTGAGCCGTCGCGAGGCGCCCCTCCGCCATGCGGGCACGGACCGCGGCCGGCCCGATGTTCAGCTCTCCGGTTCCCGCCAGGGTCATCCCATCCGGTGCGATGTAGCGCGCAAAGGCCGCCGGTGCGCCGCTGTCGCCCGCCATTTTCGCGAAGGCGAGATCAGCCGCAGCAAAGGCATTGCTTCCCTCCTCGCGAGTCACCGCCGCAAGGCCTGCCGGGAGCACGAGCTGCTCGGGTGTGAGCAAACCGATCTGCGCGTGCGCCACGATCTGCCAGGCGCCCGCGTCGCCCCGGCGCCACACCGTCATGTAGCGACCCGCGTCCACCCGGTTGCCCTGGCTGCGCTGGATGGTGGTGCTGCCGAAGGTCACGCCGAGCGAGCCGTCACCTGAGGGGATGACGCGGAACGGGATCCAGGAGAGCTGCAGCTCTCGCAGCGCGGTCTGCGCCTGGAGCAGCTGAGCGATCGCGTCGCGTCCGCGGACGAGCGGCGCGCCCTCCAGAAGCAGGACCGCATCGCTCGCCAGCGCCGGCGGCAGCGCCTG
>DATCWE010000113.1:0-9002 GCA_036566495.1 Gemmatimonadales bacterium
GGGCGCGACTGGCTCCCAGCGCCACCCGCACGGCGAGCTCGCGACCGCGCGTGGCGGCCCGCGCCAGGAACAGGTTGGCCAGGTTGGCGCAGGCGATCAGCAGCACGAATCCCGATGCGCCGAGCGCGAGCAGAAACGCCTCGCCGCTGGTGTCGTGCGAGATGTCCTGCTTGAGCGATCCCGCCCGCGCGCTCCAGCCGGCGTAGCTGGCGGAGTCGGCATTGGCCAGCCGGCCGGAAATACTGCCCATTTCCGCATTGGCCTGCGCGAGGGTCACGCCGTCCCGCAGCCGGCCCACCACGCCGAGCGAGCGGTCGGTGGCACCGCCAGTGGCCGCGTCGCCCGTCATGGGGATCCACAGCGAGGCGAACTCCGGAAAGCCGAAGCGCGGCGGCATGATCCCGATGACCGTGCGAGTCACCCCGTTCAGCCGCACCGTCTTGCCGATCAGGGTGCTGTCGCCGCCATAACGGCGCAGCCACAAGCCGTATCCCAGCAGGATGACCGGCGGCGCGCCGGGAACCTCGTCGGCGGGAGAGAATCCGCGCCCGCGCACCGGGGCCACGCCGAGCAGCTCGAACACTTGCGTGGTGACCGCCGCCCCGCCCACCCGTTCGGGCTCGCCGGCTCCCGCCAGCGCGTAGGGTTCCTCGCGATAGGCGCCCAGTGCCGCGTAGCTCCTGGCGTTCGCCCGCCAGACCAGGAAGGTGGGCCACGCGGTTCCCACCGCGCAGCCGGCGCACAGCTCCTTGGGGTTCTGCTCGCTGACGTCCACCAGGCGCTCGGGCTCCGGGAACGGCAACGGCCGGAACTCGATCGCATTGACGAAATTGAAGATCGTCGCGTTCGCCCCGATGCCCAAGGCGAGCGAGAGCACCGCCACCGCCGCGAGCATCGGTGAGCGCGCCAGCGAGCGCGCGGCGAGGTGGAGCTCCGTCAGCAGGGACACGGGACTAGTGGTGGACGCTCACCCGCTCGCCGGCCTCTTCCTCCTCGACCACCTTGCCGTCGAACAGCTTGACTTCGCGATCGGCCCAGCGCGCGTAGCGGGGATCGTGGGTCACCATGCAGATGGTGGCGCCCCCGCGATGCAGCTCGCGGAGCAGCTCCATGACCGCCTCGCCGTTCTGCGAATCGAGGTTTCCGGTCGGCTCGTCCGCGAGCAGGATGGCCGGCTCGCCCGCGACCGCGCGCGCCACCGCGACCCGCTGCTGCTGGCCGCCGGACAGCTGGGAGGGATAGTGCTTCATGCGGTGCGCCATGCCGACCCGCTCCAGCGCACCGGTCACCCGCTGCTGCCGCTCCGAGGAGGGCATGCCGCGATAGGTGAGCGGCAGCTCGACGTTCTCGTACACCGTGAGATCACCGATCAGGTTGAAGGCCTGGAAGATGAAGCCGATCTGGCGGTTCCGGACCCGAGCCCGCTCGGACGGCGTCAGGCTTTCCACCGAATGCCCCGCCAGCGTGTAGGTCCCGCCGCTCGGCGTGTCGAGCAGGCCGAGGATGGAGAGCAGCGTCGTCTTGCCGCAGCCCGACGGGCCGGAGATCGAGACGTACTCCCCCTTCATGAGCTGAAGGTGGATGTCCGAGAGCGCGTGGGTCTCCAGCTCGTCGGTGTAGAAGATTTTCTTGATGCCTTCGAGCTTGATCAGGGTTTCGCCGGGGGCCGTGCTCATGTTGGGTTCCTTGTTAGGGGCCAGGTGGCTCGGGGGCTGGGAGGCTGACAGGGGTCAGGAGCCACCAGGCTCCCAGCTCCCTCGCCTCCCGGCTTCCTATTTGATACGTACTCGGTCGACGTTGTCCCAGCGCGACATGTCCGACAGGATCACGATATCGCCGGGAACCAGCCCATCCTTGATTTCGACGCTGGTAACCGAGGTTCGGCCGAGTCGCACCGTCACCCGCTGCGCATACTTGCCGCCCTCGACCAGCTTGAACACCCCGA
Source organism: Gemmatimonadales bacterium (assembly GCA_036566495.1). GTDB lineage: Bacteria > Gemmatimonadota > Gemmatimonadetes > Gemmatimonadales > GWC2-71-9 > JABFSM01. Next base: position 1,946 of record DATCWE010000113.1, read on the forward strand.
TGGTCGCGTCCTGCTGGCCATAGGCGGGCCGGCCGGTGAACAGCACGTTCTTGAGCCGGGCGATCTCGATCACCCCGTCCACACTGAGGTCCGAGCGGGCACCGGCCGGCGGCGTGCCCTCGAGCGCCACGTCCACCGTTACCGTCCCCGCCGAAGAAGCCGGGTCAATACGACTGACATGCCCCGGGGCAATACCGTTGCGCGTATCGATCAAGGCCTTCTGGCCGATAGCGAGGTCCTTGGCCTGGTTCTCCGGGACGCGGAGCACCGCCTTGAGCCGGAGCGGAACGGGATCGATCCGCGCCAGGGTGGTCCCGGCCGTGGCATACTGGCCGCTCTGCAGCGGCACTTCTCGCAGCACGCCGTGGATGCCCGCCCGCACGATCATCGACGCCTTGAGCCCGTGCTGAAACGCCGCAATGGAGCGCAGCCGCCCGACCTGCTCCTCCTGTACCTTGATCTGCTCGTCGATGGTGTTGGTAAGGAGCTTGAGTCGCTCGTCTTCGATCTTGACCCGCTCCGCCAGCGCGTCGGCCCTATCCTGCGCCTGCTTCTGGTCCAGCGGGATGATGAGACCCTGCTTGAGCAGCTCGGCGCCGGCCTCGGCACGCCGCTTCGCATCCAGATACTGCGACTTGAGGTCTGCTACCGCCGAAGCTTGGGTCAGCCGATTGGTGTTGAGGTTGGTCTTGAGCTGGACCAGTTGAGACTGCGCGTCGGTCAGCTGCCGGTCGGCGTTGAGGGTTTGAATCTCGACATCGGGATTGCTCAGCTCGAGGATGATCGTCTCGGGCTCCACGGGGGTGGTTCCCGGAAGCAGATGGATCTTCTCGACCCGCCCCGTGGTCACGGCGGTGATGAAGCGGGTGTCCTCGGGCACCAGCGTCCCCGGCCCGCGCACCTCGAGCACCATCTCTCCCTGCTCCACGGTGTCCGTATAGACCACCCCACCGTCCACCGTGGGCGCGGCGGGTTTGAGACTCATCAAGACCACGGTGATCCCGACCAGCCCCACCACTCCGGCGCCGATCATCACCCATTTCTTGTAGTTTTTTTGCGGCTCGCGCTTGATGTCCATTGCACAGGAGTCGAAGGTCGGCACTCAGGGAACAGGGAGACTCCCCGCCCCTCCTTAGCCTTCCAAGGGAAGTCCCGTGCCAATCGGTATGCTTTCTAAGTTATTTTACAACAATAAGATGGAGAAGCTGACAGCAGCTCGATTCTGGCGCCTTGTTCGGCGATGGGATTGGCTTGTCCCATGATCGGACATAATGAGCAAATCCTCACGTTCGTTCGGCCACTGAGCCCACAGCCCTAGTCCGGGTAGAACTTCGCGCCGTTCCGCGCCATCTCCAGGAGCGATGGCGCGGGGGTGAATCGCGGGCCATAGGCCAGGGCGAGGGCTTCGAGGGCGCGCACCACCTCGCCCGCGCCGAGGTAATCGGTGTAGCGGAGCGGTCCCCCGCGGAAGGGGGGATAGCCGATCCCGTAAATGGCCCCCAGATCACCGTCGCGGGGTGAGCGCACCACGCCTTCCGCCACGGCCAGGGCTGCCTCGTTGAGCAGGATGTACACCAGTCGGCGCTCGATCCCCTCCCACTGCACCGTCGCGAGCGGCGTCACGCCGAGCAGCTTGTAGACCGAAGGATCCGGCTCGGTCTTGTGTCCGTCATGGTACAGGTAAAAGCCCTTGCCGGACTTCCGCCCCAGCCGGCCGGCCTGCACCATCGCGGCGACTCCCGGGCCCGGCGTCATTCGCTCTCCGAACGCCCCGTGCATCACGCCACTGGCCTTTTGGGCCACATCGAGGCCCACCTCGTCCAGCAGCGCGATTGGCCCCACGGGAAACCCAAATCGCGTCATGGCCCGATCGATCACCTCGATCGGCGCGCCTTCCGCAAGCAGCAAGCCGGCCTCGTTGAGGTAGGGTGACAGGATGCGGTTGACCCAGAATCCGGGGCGATCGGCTACCACGATGGCCGTCTTGCCCATCCGACGCCCGAACTGCACGGCCGTGGCGATGGCGCGCGGCGCCGTGAGCGTCGTTGGAATGACCTCGAGCAGCGGCATCCGCTCGACCGGAGAGAAGAAATGCATCCCCAGGATGCGCTCGGGGTGGCGAGCCCCCTCCGCGATGCTCGCGATCGGAATGGTCGAGGTGTTGCTGGCCAGCACGACGCCGGGCCGCAGGACCTCTTCCGCTTCCCGCATCACCCGGCGCTTGACCGCGAGGTCTTCGAACACCGCCTCGATTACCAGATCGGCGCGCTCGAACCCGCGCCAATCGGTTGCACCCGTCAGCAACGCCACCTCGCGTTCGAACTCGTGGCGGGAGATCCGCCGCCTGGTGAGCTGGCCGCGGACGATCTCGATGGCCGCCTTGAGCCCTTTGCCGACGCGCGCCAGCTCGGCGTCCTTGAGCCGGGCTTCGACCCCGGCTTGGGTCACCGCGGTGCCAGCGATGCCCGACCCCATGAAGCCCGCTCCGATAATCCCCAGGCGCCGCACCGGGTCGGGCCGTGCGCTTCCCTCCGGGACACCGAAGTCCTTCTTGAGGGCGTTGGTGGCAAAGAAGATCCGCACCAGATTGCGGGAAACCTCGCCGACTGCCAGCTCGCCGAAGAGCTGCGCCTCGCGCCGCAGCCCCGCCTCCATCCCGTGCTCCATTCCCCGCTGCACCGCTTCGAGCGCGGCAAGCGGCGCGGGATAATTGCCACCGGTCTTCTTGCGGACCTGTTTGCGCGCCTGGGAATAGACCAGGCGGCGACCGAGCGGATTGCGTTCGAGCAGCAGGCTGCCGCGCTTGGGCCGGTCGCCGCCACCATGCCGCGCCAGCCGGTCGGCCGCGGCCAGCGCGGTACCGCGCAGGATGCTGGGCGGCACCAGCTCGTCCACCAGCCCGAGCTTGAAAGCCTTGGCCGCGCGCTCGCTCTTCCCGGCGAGAATGATGTCCAACGCGGCGCGGACTCCGATCAGCCGGGGCAGCCGCTGGCAGCCGCCCGCGCCGGGGAGAATGCCGATCTGCACTTCGGGAAGCCCGATGACGGTCTTGGGAGAATCGGTCGCGATGCGCCAGGCGCAGGCCAGCGCCAGCTCGCAGCCCAACCCGACACAGGCCCCGTGGATCGCGATGACGATCGGCTTGGGGAAGCGCGCGATCCGGTTGATCATTTCCTGCCCGGCGCGAGCCAGCGCTTCGCCTTCGGCGGCGGTCGTGATCCTGACGAATTCCTGAATGTCCGCGCCGGCGATGAAGCTGTCGGGCTTGCCCGAGAGCAGCACGACGGCGCGCAGGGACGCATCGGACTCGATCCGGGCGAGCAGCGCTTCGAATTCACCGACGACGGTGCTGCCGAGCGCGTTGACCGGCTCGCCCGGAACGTCGAGGGTCAGGACGGCGATGCCATCGGTGGAGCTGAGGGTAAACGCGGGCATCAGCTCACGTTCTCCAGCACCATCGCCAACCCCATCCCGCCCTGGGCACAGATCGAGATCAGCCCGAACTGCACGCCGCGCCGCACCATTTCGTTGGCGAGGGTCGTCACCAACCGGGCCCCGGTGGCTCCGAACGGGTGCCCGATGGCGATGGAGCCGCCCGAGACATTGGTGCGCTCCCAGTCGACTTCTCCCAGCGGCTGCGGGCGCCCCAGCCGCTGTGCCCAGCTCTTGGAGGCCCAGGCCTGCGTGTTGGACAGGACCTGCGCCGCGAACGCCTCATGGATCTCGACCAGGCCAAGCTCGCTCCACCCGATACCGGCGCGGTCCAGGGCGGTGGGCACAGCGTACGCCGGCCCCATCAGCAGCTGCCAGCCGGGATCCACCGCGGCCACCGCGTAGCTGCGGATCGCCGCGAGCGGACGGTAGCCCAGGGCACGCGCCTTCGCTTCGGCCATCAAGAGAACCGCGGCGGCTCCATCGGTCAGCGGCGACGCGTTGCCGGCGGTCACCGAGCCGTAGCGGCGGTCGAAGACCGGCTTGAGCTGCGCCAGCGCTTCCAGACTGGTGTCGGTGCGTATTCCGTTGTCGCTGGTGGTCACCTGGTCCATCTCCGGCCCGCCGAACCAGGGCGCGATTTCGGCGGTGAGCCGCCCGTCGGCGGTCGCCGCCGCGGCCCGCTGATGGCTCAGCAGGGCAATCCGGTCCTGCGCATCGCGGGAAATGCCGTTTTCCTTGGCCATCTTCTCCGCCGACTGCCCCATCGACTCGCCGGTCGACGGCTCCGCGATGGCCGGTGACAGCGGAATCAGGTCCTGGGGCCGGATCGAAGCGAACAGCCGGAGACGCTCGCCGAGCGACTTGGCTTTCCCCGCCGCCACCAGGATCTGGCTCATCCGCTTGGAATGGAGGATGGGGATATCGGAAAGCGACTCGACCCCACCTGCGAGAATCACGTCGGCATGCCCGAGCAGAATCTGGTCGTGCGCGTTGGTGATGGCCTGCCCCGCCGAAGCACACGCGCGGTTGAGGCTGTAGGCGGGGATGGTACGGGGAAACTGCGGCAGCAGCGCGACTTCCCGCGCCACGTTCGGCACCAACACCGACGGAATGACCTGTCCGAAGATGACCTCGTCGACTGCCTCACCGGCGAGATTGGCGCGGTAGAGCAGCTCGCGCGCGGCGTGCCGGGCAAGCTGGACGGCGGGGACATCCCGGAAGATGGTGCCGCTGCGCGCGAAGGGCGTGCGTAATCCGGCCACCACAACGGGCCGGCGCACCCGGTCACTAGTCACCGGTCACCGCTCACAGGTCACTTTCGTGCCGCCACCACGCTCGCCATTGCGCTCCAGCGTGCGTTGTCCACCGCTTCCACCACTTCGCGCCCATGGATCACGACCAGAGGCGTGACCAGCTGGTTGAGCTCTCCCGAGCGCAGCAGGTGCTTGTCGTTGGAGGGTCCCCAGCCGAAAGCCTTCTGTGCCTCGAGGAAGGTCTCCATCATCAGGAACCCGCCCGGCGCGACGGCGGCCACGATCTTGGTCATCCGTTCGCGATCGAGAAAGTTGAACACCAGCACCGCGTCGTAGGTCTCGAGTGCGGGCCACCCGGCTTCGAGGTCGTGCTGCTTCCAGCTGACTTCCAGTTGCCGCGCCTTGGCCTCCTTGCGGCCGATCTCCAGTGCGGCAGCGTCCTTGTCTATCGCGGTGACTTGGGCACCCAGCGAGGCCGCCGCGAGCGCGTGCCGGCCGGACCCGCAAGCCAGATCGAGCACCCGGCTCCCGGCTTTGATGCGGTACGCGTGCCAGGCAAACCAGCTGCTGGGCCGCTCTACTTCGGTCGCGTCGGACGAGTCGGAGTAAACTCCTAGCACATGACTCCTTGGGTTCGCGCCTCGCTCCAGGACCTGGACACCGTACGCTCCGATCTGCTGGTCATCGGTGGCGGGATCACCGGCGCCGGCATTGCGCGGGACGCGGCGCTGCGCGGGATCCGTGTCGCGCTGGTGGAGGCGCGCGATTTCGGGTCGGGCACGAGCTCGCGCTCGAGCCGCCTGATTCACGGCGGGCTCCGCTATCTCGAACAAGGGCGGCTGCACCTGGTGCTGGAATCCCTGCGTGAGCGCGCCCTCCTGCTGCGCCTCGCCCCGCACCTGGTGCGGCCCCTACCCTTTGTGCTGCCCTTCTTTCGCGGCGACCGGGTGCCCGGATGGAAGGCCCGGCTTGGCCTCATCCTGTACGACCTGCTCGCCGGGAGGGGTAATGTGCGCCGCCATCAGACGCTCGGCAAGCGAGGGCTGCTGGAAATCGAGCCCTTGCTTCGCGAGCGGGGATTGACTGGGGGCGCCCTTTACCATGACGCCCAGTGCGACGATGCCCGGCTGACCCTGGCGGTGGCCCGCGCCGCGGGGAGCGCGGGTGCCCTGCTGGCCAACTATACCCGGGTCCTCGCCCTCCGGATTGAGGGGGGGAGGGTTGCCGGGGCCCGCGTGCGCGATGAGCTCGCCGGCGGCGAAACCGAGATCCGGGCTCGGGTGGTTGTCAACGCAACGGGGCCCTGGTGCGACGCCATCCGGCAACTGGAAGACCCGGCCGCCGTTCCCGTCCTCCGGCCCACCAAAGGCGCTCATCTCGTCGTGCCAAGGTCCAGGGTGGGCAACCGCCATGCGATCATCTTCACCAGCCCGCTCGACGGGCGGGTGATGTTCATCCTGCCGTGGGAAGCGTGGACCTACATCGGCACCACGGATACCGACGCGCCACCGGTGCCCGAGCGCGCCGCGGCCGATCAGGCCGACATCCTCTATCTGCTGCGCTCCGCCAACGCGGTCTTCCCGGCCGCCCGGCTGAGCGAGGAAGACGTCGTGGCCACCTGGGCGGGCCTCCGGCCTCTGCTGGCCGCGGATCCGACCGTCCCGGCGTCACGGATCTCGCGCGAGCACCGGATCGTCGCGGGCCCCGCAGGCATGCTCACCATTGCGGGGGGCAAGCTTACCACCTTCCGGCCCATGGCGCGGGAAGTCGTGGACCAGGTCGCCCGGTTGCTGGGCTCGCGGCCGGCGGCGGGCCGCTCACTCAGCGCGAGCGTGCCCTTGCCTGGGGGGGAGGCCCGGGTCCTGGACACCTTTCGTAACCCCGGCCTCGAATTAGGCCTGCCGGAAGCCACGGTGGACTACCTGGTACGCCAGTACGGTGCCGAAGTCCCGGCCCTGTACGCACTGTGTCGCCAGCAGGTGGAGCTCAAGGATCCTCTGCATCCCGATCATGCGGCCATCGGCGCTCAGGTGGTCTTCGCGGTGCAGCGCGAGCTGGCCTGCACGGCTGAGGACGTGCTCGAACGGCGCACCCGCCTGGCACTTGAAACCCGCGATCGCGGCGCTGCCGCGCGGGCCGGGGTGGAGCGGCTGCTCTCGGCGGAGCGGAGATTATCTTGACTGGCGTGGATCCCAACGTTTTCGAGACGGCCAACGCCGGATTTGCCCAGGCGCTTTACGAAGAATTCCTGCGCGACCCCACCGCGGTGGCGCCGGAATGGCGCCGCCTGTTCGAGAGCGGCCGCGTCGGGGTCATGCCGGCCGCGGCGCCGACCGTCGGGTCCGGGAACGGCGGCGGGGCACCCACGG
>DATCWE010000162.1:0-6569 GCA_036566495.1 Gemmatimonadales bacterium
TGCCTCGTCCGCCAGCTCGATGTCGCGGTGCGCCTTGACGCTGCCCTGCACGATGGTCCCCATGCCGATCCTGAGCCGGCCCGCCACCACCAGGCTGCTGCCGACCAGCACGCCTTCCGGAATCTCGAGGTCGCCCTCGATGCGCACGTGGTCGCCGATCTGCCGGGCGCCGTCCGGCAGCCGGAAGCTCTGCGGCGCCGCGGGAGGCGGTGGCGGCGGATCCTGTTCGGCGCCGACCGAGATGACCGGCGCGCCGATCCGCTCGAAGACCACATCGCCGCCGAGCGAAACGCCCACATCGGACGACACCCGCCCGCGCAACACCGAGTGCGCTCCCACGTTGAGCTTGCCGCCCGCATGAGCCCAGCGCAGCACCTGGCTGCCCTCGCCCAGCACCAGCTCCCCCTCGGCGTACACCGCCCGGAATACCGACTTGGCTCCCCCGACCAGCGGCGCCCGCGCGTACAGCTCCATCAGATAGCTCCCCCCCGCTTCCAGGGTGAGCGGGGTATCCAGGATCACGATCCGGTTCTGCACCCGCTGCTCGGCATCCAGCAGCGCGCCCGGGTGCAGGTTGACCCGGATGTACTCGGTGCCATCGAGCATCTTCCCGGCGTAGTCGCCTACCCCGGCCGCCGGCGGCAGGGCCTTATCGAGATACTGGCGGAAGTTCCGCGCGAAATAGGCGACGTGGCCGGACGAGCGGTCCACCACCTTGAGGGGCGCGATGTCGCTGGGCCGCAGCAGCTCGCGCAGCGCGGGGAGCAGCGGCAGCAGGAACCACAGCAGGGTGACGGCGAGCAGCGCGAGGAAGGGCAGCATGCTAGGGCTCCCCCTCACCGTTGGGCACCGCCATGCCGGGAGCGCGGAAGCGCTCGGTCTTCTCCCACTGGTGATTATTGCCGCGCCGCCACGAGGTGAGCAGCTGGACCAGCGTGGCCCAGGACACCGAGACCAGGCTCACCAGGAAACCGATGATCAGGAACGGCAGCAGCCTGAGCCGGCCCCGCGAGCCGTCGAGCCGCGCCCCCGCCGCCACCTCGAAGAACGCGGCAAAGTTTCCCAGCGTCGAATACATGGCCACGGCGAAGATCACCAGCAGTCCGGGCGCGAGCTGTACGCCGAGGTAGTAGAGCGTCAGCGCCAGCCCCCACCCGATCACCAGCAGCGGGCCGACCACGTACACGCAGAGCAGCAGCAGCCCGTCGGCCACTTTGGCCCGCGAGACGTGCGCCGGCCGCTTGAGCAGCGCCCACCAGTGGCGCGCCAGCGACTGGTTGTGCCCCCGCGCCCAGCGCTTGATCTGCGCGATGCGCGACGGCCAGGTCTCCGGCACCTCTTCGTAGCACTCGCTGCGATTCTGATAGGCGACGTCCCAGCCGGCCAGCACCAGGCGGAAGGTCATGTCGGTGTCTTCGGCCAGCGTGTCGTCGCTCCAGCCGCCCACGGCCAGCAGGGCCGAGCGGCGCACGCCTCCCACGGTGCCGCCGTATTGCGGGATCAGCCCCAGGTTCATGCGCGCCTGCTGATCCACCTGGTACCCGCCGGTGCGCTCCAGGTCGAGCAAGCGGGTCAGCAGCGACTTGCTGACGTTGATCGGCACCACCCGCCCCATGACCGCGCCGACTTCGATGTCGAAGAAGGGGGCCACCAGCTGCTTGAGCAGCCCGCGGCCCGGGAGATAATCGGCGTCGAACACCAGGTGAATGTCGGCGTCGGCCCCCTCGGCGTGCAGGCTCGCATCGCGCAGGGCCGCCGCCTTGCCCGGCTTGCCGCCGTCGCGGTGGAACGGACGCACCCGGCCCGGGAAACGGGCCGCGTAGCCGTCGAGGATGCCACGGGTGCCGTCGCGCGAGCGGTCGTCGATCGGGATGATCGCGAGCTGCTCGGCGGGATAGTCGCCCGCGAGGAGGGCGTCGAGCATGTGCCCGACTACCTTCTCCTCGTTGTGACAGGGGATGAACACGGCGATCCGGGGCCACGCCGCGCTGCCGATGTCGACGTAAGGCTGCCGGTGCCGCCCGAAGAGACGGTTGAGCGTGAAGCAGTAGTGGCGCACGGTGTAGATCACCATGACGCCGATGATCAGGTAGAGTGGAATCACCAGGAGCAGCATCATCGCACGTGCACCGGTGGCGGCGCGTCGCGCCGCCCCGGGGCCCCTCCCCACGACAGCGCCCAGCCGTAGAACGCCACGAAGATGAAGACGTCGAGCAGCAACCCGAACAGCAGGAAGAGGACCGGCATGACGATCGCGGTGCCCCGCATGACCAGCCACACGTGCAGCAGCACGTTGAGCGGAACGAACACCGCCAGGTGCAGCAGCAGCAGCACGGTAAGCAGCAGCTTGCGCCACAGCGGCAGGTCGAAGACGTGCAGCGTCAGGCCCAGGAGCAGCGGCACCAGGCCCATCACCACCAGGCCGGCGGTCAGCAGGATGAAGACGTGGTCTTCCAGCCGGTAGGGGAAGGGGTCGCGCGAGACCACGAAGAAGAGGATCGCGCTGGCCTGCAGCAGCACCAGCAGGCGGAGGAAGTAGCGCAGCGGTGTGAAGCGCTCCGGCAGCAGGAAGCTGAGCAGGAACAGCGCCGCCGCAGCGATGCCCGCGATCCAGAGCACCCGCGCGTCGGGCAGCGGGGTATGCGTCGCGACGACCGGCAGGGTAAAGCGGATCCCGCCCGGCAGCGAGAGCGTCTGGTCGCCGATCGGAACGCCGAGGCCGAGGAAATCCCGCGCGCGCAGGAAGAGCAGCTGCCAGCCCTGGCCCAGGCGCGGCAGCAGGGCCAGAAAGCCGGCTAACCCGCCCAGCGCGAGCACCAGCGTGGTGCTGAAGCGCCAGGTGGTCCAGCGCAGCCCCACCATCGCACGGTGCGGCGCGATGACCCCGCCCTTGTGTCCCCGGAACCGCAGCGCCTCCAGGCGCCGCGTGCCCTCCAGCGCCGCGATGGGGGACCTACCAGGCATGGAACAGACCCAGCGAGCCGCCGGCCCGGGTGTAGAACGGGTTGTGGTACCACTCGCCGCCGGCCACGACCCCCAGGTGGCGGGAGACCCAGTGCCGCAGCGTCAGGCTCGCCTCCTGGCTGCGGAACTTGCGCAGCGTGAGCGCCGGGGCGATGAGCTGGTACCCTTCGGTGCCGGCGCCGCCGCGCAACGTCACCATCCCGGCCCCGACCCGCCCCAGCGTCAGGGCGGCGCTCACCCGCTCGGAGCGCACCGCGCCCGGGTCGCTCCAGTTGAGGCGGCCCCCGGCCTCGAGCAGCAGTGTGGGCCTGGCGTACCAGGTGAGCGAGCCGAACAGCACCTTGTCCTCGTAGACCGACTTGGATTTGGCGTAGGTCCCTCCGGCGGTGAGCACCAGTGCCTTGGCCCGGCCCAGCTTGAAGTTGAGCGAGCCGTCGAGGCGCAGCTCGGGCAGCACGTATTTTCCGCTGCCGCCGCCGATGCCGAGCTGGGTGTAAAAGCGGCTCCCGAAGCTGTGCACGTTGGAGAGCGAGCCGTAGGCGCCGCGGTCCTTGAAGGCCTCTTGGAGTTTGGCATCGAGGTACCAGGCATTGCGAGCGCCGGCCAGCACCGCCCGCGCGTAGCCGCCCTTCCAGGAGCCGAACCCGTCGCTGACGTGGTGGTAGAAGCCGCCGGCTTCGACCCAGCTCGAGCCCGGCGGGAGACCCTGCGCGGAAGCGGCGCGGGGTGGGCGCGCCAGCAGCGCCGCCAGCGTGGCCATCGACAGCAGGACTCCCGTGCGGGTCATGGCCTCCTCCCTCAGTGCTGGGGCACGGGTGATTCGACGTAGGGGGAGGCGAAGAGCCGGCCGGCATTACAGCGCTCCTCGATAATATCCACGATCCGTGCGCCGGCGCGGCCGTCGCCGAACGGGTTGGCTCCGGTCGTCATGGCGCGGTAGGCCACCGGATCGGTCAGCAGCCGGTGCACTTCGTCCACGATCAGGTCGCTGTCGCTGCCGACCAGCTCGCCGAAGCCCGACTGCACCACCTCGGGACGCTCGGTGACCGTGCGCAGGATCAGCACCGGTTTGTGCAGCGCGGGCGCCTCTTCCTGGATGCCGCCGGAATCGGTGCACACCAGCACGCTGCGCCGCATCACCTCGACCAGGTCGTGGTAGGCCAGCGGCTCCAGCAGGCGGACCCCCGCCACCTCGCGCAGCTCCGCGAAGACGATCTCCCGCACGAAAGGATTGAGGTGCACCGGGATCAGGATCTCGACCTCGGGGTGCTGCGCCACGATGCGGCGGAACCCGGCGCAGATGTCCCGCAGGTTCTGCCCCAGGTTCTCGCGCCGGTGCACCGTCGCCAGGATCACCTGCTTGCTGTCCCACGCCAGCGCATTGAGCGACTCGTCCTCGAAGACGCCGTCGTGGCGGATCGCCGCCAGCGCATCCACGATGGTGTTGCCCGTCACGAAAATCTGCTCGGCGGCGATCCGCTCGCAGAGCAGGTTCTCCCGGGCCAGCGCCGTCGGCGCGAAGTGCAGGTCGGTCACACAGCTGGTCATCCGGCGGTTCACTTCTTCGGGGAAAGGCCGCCGGGTGTCGCCCGAGCGCAGCCCCGCTTCGACGTGGCCGATGGGGACTCCGCAGTAGAACGCGGCGAGCGCCGCGGCGATCACCGTGGAGGTGTCGCCCTGGATCAGCAGCAGGTCGGGCTGGAGGTCGCGCAGCGCCTCCGTCAGCGCCAGCAGCGCGTTGGCGGTGAAGTTCGCCAGGGTCTGGTTGTGGTGGGAAAGCCCGAGGTCGATGTCCGAGCTCAGCTCGAACGCGTGCATCGCCTGCGCCAGCATCTCCCGCTGCTGCGAGGTGGTGATCACGATCGGCTCGAAGCGATCCGCGCGGGCCCGCAGCTGCTGGATCACCGGCGCCAATTTGATGGCTTCGGGACGGGTGCCCAGCACAACGGCCACGCGATGCCGGCGGGCTTCAGGGGACATGGGACTCCGGGCTGCAAATAGGGGGCCTCGGGTACCCGAGGGATAAGTTGTTGATTTATAAGGGATAAAGCTGTGCGGCGGCAAGCGTCAGCGGGCGGGGTACTCCTTCTTGTAGCGTTTGATGCATTGCGTGATGGCGCTGTGGGCCTCCGGGCGCCCCTTCCAGCCGAGCACCCTCACCTGCTTTCCCTCGAGATCCTTGTAGGTACGGAAGAACTGCTCGATCTCCCGGCGCAGGTAGCCGGGCACGTCCGAGAGCTTGCGGTACTCCTCTTCCAGCGGATCCTCCAGCAGCACCGCCAGGATCTTCTCGTCCCGCTCCCCCTTGTCGTGGAGCCGCAGGGTGCCGAGCGGGCGCACCTCCATCTGGCAGCCGGGGAAGGTGGGCTCGGTGAGCAGCACCAGGATGTCGAGCGGGTCGCCGTCGGGGGCCAGCGTGCCCGGGATGAAACCGTAGTCCGCCGGGTAGTGCACCGCGGAGAACAGCACGCGGTCCAGCTTGAGCAGGCCCGACGGCTTGTCGAGCTCGTACTTGTTCTTGCTGCCGCCGGGGATCTCGATCACGGCGCGCACCACGCGAGGTTGTTGCTCGCCGGGCGAGAGGTCGTGCCAGAGGTGCGCCATGCGAGCACAGTAATCGGTGCGGGGTGACGGGTGAAAGGTGACGGGGTGAAGCGGCGGAGACTGGTAACCGGTCACCGGTGACCGGTCGCTGGTCACTGGTCACCGCCCCTCAGGCGTCATAACACGGTAGCAGCCTGACCCAACCAGCCGGAGGTGCTCCATGCGAAGGATTCGAGTGGTGCTGGCGTTTGGCCTGGCGGGTGTGGTGGCAGCTTGCGCAAAGGATCGTGCCGCGAGCGCGGCGGCGGATTCCACCCGGATCGCGGACTCGATGCGGATTGTCGATTCGGTCCGCCTCGCCTTGGCCAATGACTCGGCGGCGAGCGCGGCGACCCGGAGGACGGCCCCGGCCCCGACCGGGCCCCGTGTCGAAGTCCTGGTCAAGGTCACGGAGCAGGTGCCCGGATTGCTGAGCCAGGCCAAGCTGCTGCCGATCGACGCGCAGCACCTGGCGCAGGGCAAGTACCCCGAGGGTACAGTCAAGAGCGGGACGATCGAGCGCCGGAGCGGGCGCCTGGTCTACACCTTCGAGATTCAGCAGAAGGGCGTGGAGGGAACCGAGCTGGTGCTCATCGGCGCGAACGACGGTGCGATCGTCAATACCATCCACCAGGCGGCAAAACCCTGAAGAGTGATAGGCGCTTCACCCTTCACCTTTCACTCCTCGGTAGATGATCACCCGCGCCTTCTCGAGCGTGATCAGCCCGCCGCCGATCATGGTGTCCAGCTCGGGCAGGATCGCGTTGATCTTCTCTTCGGTGTCGACGCACTCCACCACCAGCGGGAGATCCACCGAGAGGCGCAGTACTTTGTCGGTGTGCAGCCGGGCCGTGGCCCCGAAGCCCATGATGGCCCGGAACACGGTGGCCCCGGCATAATGCCGCTCGCGCAGCAGCGTCACGATCGCTTCGTAGAGCGGCTTGCCGTGGAACTTGTCGCGCTCCCCGATGTGAATTCGCATCAACACGCGCTCGCCGACCAGTCCATGCATGGAGTCCCCC
>DATCWE010000204.1:0-18204 GCA_036566495.1 Gemmatimonadales bacterium
CGGGCAGGGAGCCCCGCTTCCCCCACTCGGGGATCGCGGACGTGGACGCCATGGTCGCCGCGCTGCGCGGGATGCACGAGGAGCTCGACGCGCGCTTCGAGGCGCTCCGGCGGCGCCAGGCGGAGAGCGAGGCCCTGGTCAACGCGATGGTGGAGGGCGTGCTGGCCTCCGACCCGAGCGGCCGGGTGATCACGGCGAACCCCGCCGCGCGACGGCTGCTGGGCTACGCGCCCGACCGCCCGCTGCCGGAGCTGCAGGTGCTGTTTCACCAGAAGGTGGCGCGGGAGGCGGTAGCCGCCACGCTGCGGGCGGAAACCATTCCGGACCGGGAGGTGGAGCTGGATGGGCGCACCTGTCTCTTCAGCGCGCGCCCGCTGCCGGGCGGCGGCGCGGTGGTGGTGCTCCACGACCTGACCGACCTCCGCCGGCTGGAGACGATCCGGCGGGATTTCGTGGCCAACGTCTCCCATGAGCTGAAGACGCCGCTCACCTCGATTTCGGGCTATGCGGAGACGCTGCTGGGCGACCATCCCGACGAGGCCACCAGTCGGCGCTTCCTCGAAACCATCCTGCAGAACGCCCGCAGGATGCAGAGCCTGGTGGACGATCAGCTCGACCTTTCGCGCATCGAGGCGGGTCATTGGCGCCCGGCTCCGCGAGAAATCCAGACCGAGGCGGCACTGCGGGATGCCTGGGCCGCGGGCGCGCAGGCCTCCCGCGTCCAGCACGCCTTTTCAGTATCGGTGGCGCACGGGGCGGAGGCCCTGCACGTGGATCCCGACGCGCTGCGTCAGGTGCTGGCCAACCTTTATGACAATGCGCGGCGCTATACCCCGGCGGGCGGCAGGATCACCGCGACGGCGGCCCCGGACGGTTCCGGAATTCGCGTCAGCGTCAGGGATCACGGCAGTGGGATCGGCAGCGAGCACCTGCCGCGGATCTTCGAGCGGTTCTACCGCGCCGACCCTTCGCGCTCCCGGGCGGAAGGCGGCACCGGGCTGGGCCTGGCCATCGTAAAGCACCTGGTCGAGGCGCACGGCGGCCGGGTCTGGGCGGAGAGCACGCTGGGCGAGGGGACGACGATCCACTGCTGGTTCAGGGGACACCCGGGACCCGGGGACGCTGCGCGATGAAGGGTGACAAGGTGATCGGGCCGTCAGGGGGCTCGTGACGTCGGCGCGAGAGGCGCGTAATACCGTCGTTCGAAGTACAGGGCGACGTTGACCAGTCCGATCAAGACCGGCACTTCCACCAGGGGGCCGACGACGGTAGCGAACGCGGCGTCGGAGCCGATCCCGAACACGGCCACCGCGACCGCGATCGCCAGCTCGAAGTCGTTGCTGGCCGCCGTCAGGGAGACCGTCGTGTTCTGGGCATAGGCAGCGCGAACCCGACGGCCCTTGGCAAGAAAGAAGGTGAGAAAGAACATCACCACGAAGTAGACGGTGAGGGGCAGCGCGATGCGCAGCACGTCGAGCGGCAGCCGGACGATCAGCTCGCCCTTGAGGGAGAACATCACCACGATGGTGAAGAGCAGGGCCACCAGCGTTATGGGACTGATCCGCGGTATGAATTGGCTGGCATACCACGCTTCCCCGCGCCGCCGCACCAGCACCAGCCGGCTCAGCAGTCCCGCGACCAGCGGAATCCCCAGGTAGATCAGGACGGTGAGCGCGATCTGACCCACACTGACGTCCACCGCAACGCTCGCCATCCCGAACAGCGGCGGCAGCACCGTGAGGAAAATCCAAGCATACAGCCCATAGCAAAGCACCTGGAACACCGCGTTGAATGCCACCAGTCCCGCCGCGAGGTCGCGGTCCCCGCGGGCCAGGTCATTCCAGACCAGCACCATCGCGATGCAGCGGGCCAGACCCACCAGAATCAGGCCGACGGCGTACCCCGGCAAATCGGGGAGGAACAGCAGCGCCAGGGCGAACATCACCAGCGGACCGACGACCCAGTTCTGCAGCAGGGAGAGCGCCAGCACCCGACCGTGGCGGAAGACCGTTCCGATGGCCTCGTAGCGGACCTTGGCGAGCGGCGGGTACATCATCAGAATCAGGCCCACCGCGATCGGGATGCTCGTGGTCCCCAGCTGAAAGCGCTCGAGCAGGGCCGCTGTTCCCGGCAGGACGTAGCCGAGCCCGACGCCCAGCGCCATCGCGAGGAAGATCCACAGGGTCAGATAGCGGTCGAGAAATGCCAGTTTGCCGGAAACGCGGGTCATGCCTGTCACATCCTCCGGCGAGACGGCCGCCCCCCAAAGAAGATAGTACTCACCGCTGTCAAGAGAACGGTCAGCGCCGCAGCCCCAATCGTGAGCCGGTCCAGGCCTCTGGCGACCAACAGAAAGAGCGTTGAGATCGCGGAGAGTGTCTGTCCGATGCCGAGAACCTGGAGCGCAACAGTAGCGCTGAGATTCTCGAGCTGGAAGCCAGGAAGGGCTCCGTTACGGAATCGTTACTGGATACTGACGGGTGTGTGACCGCATCGTCGCTCTTTGCTCTCCGGCAGGGACTTCTCTTCAACCAGGAGCGGCTGTGCGAATGACGCGCTGGGAACTTCGGTTGGCGGTTGTGGGACTCGCGACCCTGGCGGGGGCGGCCTCGCTGCGGGCCCAGGCCCCCACGGTGACGGTGGGCGGGGTGGCGTATGCCCAGTTCGCCTACCAGCTCAAGGACACCGCAAACCACGTGAACAATTTCGACGTGACGCGGGCCTACCTGAACGTCATCGGCAAGTTTGCGTACGGGGTCGGGACCCGGGTGACGCCAGACATCTACCGCAACACCGACGGCTCGCTGGCCTACCGCCTGAAGTACGCCTACGTGACCTGGACGCCGAAGGACGGCAAGAGCCCGCTGACCTTCAAGTTCGGACAGATCCATACCCCCTGGATCGACTGGGAAGAGCATCTGTGGGATTACCGGATGCAGGGCCAGATGGCGCTGGAGCGCGCCGGATTCATGTCCTCCTCGGACTTCGGGGCGGGCATTGACGGCATGTGGGGCTATGACCGCTTCAACTTCCAGGTCGGCGTGTACAACGGCGAGAACTACAACAAGGCGCCGGGCGACCAGCGGAAGGACCTGATGGGCCGGGCGTCGTTCCGGATTCTCGCCAGCGATGAGGGCGGACGGGACGGCGGGCTCCGGGTGTCGGGCTACGCGCAGCTGGGCAAGCCCACGGGGGGCGGCACCCGGCAGCGCTTCATCGGCATGCTGTCGTACCGCTCCAAGGTGTTGACGCTTGCCGGGGAGTTCGCCGCGACCAAGGACAGCGTCTTGAGCGCGCCGGTGACTCCCAGGAAGGACGGCCGGCTGGTCAGCTTCTTCGGCGTGTTACGGGTGCCGCAAACCAAGCTCCAGATGATCGCGCGGCTCGATTCCTTCGATCCCGCTACGGATGCCGACAACGACCGGACCAACCGGTTCATCGCGGGCGTGGCGTATCAGCTCTCCGGCAACCTCCGGGTGCTGGCTGACATCGACCACGTGGACCGCACGACCCCGGCGCTCGAAGCGCTCCGCTCGCAGGCGCTGCTACAGGTGCAGTTCACTTTCTAAGGAGCTCGTATGTCACGCAGGATGTGGATTTCCGGACTGGCCTTCGCGGCGCTGGGCTGCGGGCCCAAGGCCGCCGACGCACCGGCCCAGGCGCTGACCGGGGCGGGCGCCACTTTCCCGAACCCGATCTACTCGAAGTGGTTCGACGCCTACGCCAAGAAGACCGGCGTGCAGATCAATTACCAGTCCATCGGGTCGGGCGGCGGGATCCGCCAGTTCACCGAGGGCACAGTGGACTTCGGCGCCACCGACGGGCCGATGACGGCGGAGCAGATGAACGCGGTGCAGGGGAAGGTGCTGCACCTCCCGACGGTGATGGGCGCGGTGGTGCTGACCTACAACCTGCCCGGGCTGGGCGGCGCTCCGCTCAAGCTGGACGGTCCCAGCGTAGCCGACATCTTCCTCGGCAAGATCACCAAGTGGAACGACCGGCGGATCGCGGCGATGAATCCGGGGGTCAAGCTGCCCGGGGAGGACATCATCGTGGTGCACCGCTCCGACGGCTCGGGCACCAGCTTCATCTTCACCGACTACCTGAGCAAGGTGTCGGCGGAGTGGAAGGAAAAGGTCGGGAACGCACAATCGGTCAATTGGCCCACCGGGCTGGGTGGGCGCGGCAACGAGGGGGTGACGGGACAGGTCAAGCAGTCGGAAGGGGCGCTCGGGTACGTCGAGCTGATCTACGCCATCTCCAACAAGCTCCCCTACGCTCACATCAAGAATGGGACGGGGACCTTCGTGCAGCCTTCGCTGGCCTCGGTGACCGCGGCGGCGGCGAGCGCCAAGTTCGAGAAGAACACCGATTTCCGGGTGTCGATCACCAACGCGCCGGGGGCGGACTCTTATCCGATCTCCTCGTTTACCTGGCTGCTGGTCCAGCCGGACATGAAGGATGCGGGAAAGGCCAAGGCGCTCAAGACGTTCCTCGACTGGATGACCACCGACGAGGCCCAGCAGATGGCGGCGGGCCTGCAGTACGCGCCGCTGCCCAAGCCGGTCGCGGCGCTGGTGCAGGAGCGCGTCAAGACACTGAAGGGAGCCGGCAAGCCGGTTCCCTAGGGGCCGTTACCGTTCCGTTACACGGCCGTGACGGGAACGAAGGTGCCCGCCCCTAAGCTCCTGCGGCAATGACCACTGTTCCGGCCGCGGCTGAGCAATCTGAGCAGTCTTCGCCCGCCGCGCGGCTGCATGGCTTCGCGGCGGGCGACCGTGTGTTCCGGCTGGTACTGTCGCTGGCGGCCCTGGCGGTTCCCGTCCTGCTGGGCTTTCTGGTCTGGGAGCTGGTGCAGGGGTCGCAGCTGGCGATCGGGCGCTACGGGCTCAGCTTCCTGACCACCTCGGTGTGGGATCCGGTGGCAGAGCAGTTTGGAGCGCTGCCGCTGATCTTCGGCACGCTGGTCACCTCACTGATCGCGCTGCTCATCGCCGTGCCGCTGTCGGTCGGCGTCGCGATCTTCCTGGTCGAGTTCGCGCCGCCGATCATTCGGAAGCCCATCGGCTACCTGGTGGAGCTGCTGGCGGCGATCCCCAGCGTAGTCTACGGGCTGTGGGGCATCTTCGTCCTGATCCCCTTCCTGCGGCAAACCATCTTCCCCGCCCTGCGCGGCGTGCTGGGTTTCCTGCCGTTCTTCCAGGGCACCATCGTGGGCCCTTCGGTGCTCGCGGCCGGGATCATCCTGGCCATCATGGTGATGCCTTACATCATGTCGGTCACCCGCGAAGTGCTGGTGGCGGTGCCGGGGAGCCAGCGGGAGGCCGCCCTGGCGCTGGGCGCCACGCGCTGGGAGGCGGCGTGGACCGCGGTGGTTCCCTACGCACGCTCCGGCATCGTGGGAGCCGTGATCCTGGGTCTGGGTCGCGCGCTGGGCGAAACGATGGCCGTCACCATGCTGATCGGCAACAACCACGAGATCTCGGCGTCGCTGTTCAAGCCGGGCTACACCATGGCCGCGGCGATCGCGAACGAGTTCGCCGAGGCTTCGACCGCGATTCACCTGTCGGCGCTGGCCTACGTCGCGCTGTCGCTCTTCGGGGTGACGGTGGTGGTGAATGCGCTGGCGCGGATCCTCATCTGGCGGGTGTCCCGTGGCCAGACGAGCGGCGGAGCCGGGTTATGAGGCGGCGGGTGAGGCGCTGGAAGAGCCGGGTGATGGTGGGCGTGCTGGTGCTCTGCGCCGTCCTGGCCGTGTTGCCGCTGCTGCTCATCCTGGGGACCCTGATCGCCAAGGGCGCGAGCAGCATCAACCTGGCGTTCTTCACCCAGACGCCGGTGCCGGCGGGGGAAAGCGGCGGCGGCGTGGTCCACGCCATCGTCGGCACGCTGATGATCGTCGGGGTGGCCTGCCTGATGGGCCTGCCGGTCGGCATCGGAGCCGGCATCTTCGCGTCAGAGTGGCCGGCCAGCCGGCTGGCCCGGAGCACCCGCTTCATCGCGGACGTGCTGAACGGGACCCCTTCGATCGTGGTCGGCGTGTTCGCCTGGACCTTCATCGTGGCCAAGCAGAAGCACTTTTCGGGCTTCGCGGGAAGCGTGGCGCTGGCGGTGCTGATGATCCCGATGGTGATGCGCACCACGGAGGAGATGATCAAGCTGGTGCCCAACTCGCTGCGCGAGGCCGCGCTCGCGCTGGGCTTCCCGCGCTGGCGCACCAGCCTCAAGATCGTGGTGCGGACCTGCATGCCGGGGATCGTGACCGGCGTGCTGCTGGCGGTGGCGCGGGTCGCCGGCGAGACCGCGCCGCTGCTGTTTACCGCGCTGGGCAACGACTACCTCAAGACCAACATCCGCCAACCGCTCGCCGCCCTTCCACTGGTGGTGTACAAGTATGCCACAGGCCCCTACGACGACTGGCACCGCCTCGCCTGGGCGACAGCCCTCGTCCTCATCCTGGTCGTCCTGGTTCTCAGTCTTGCATCCCGGTTCGCCACCCGAGGCCGCTTCAATGCTCCCCGCTAGCGCGGTGCAGCCCCGGCTCGAGACCAGCGGCCTGACGGCTTACTACGGCGCGACCCCGGCGCTCCGCAACGTGTCGGTGGGCTTCGCGCCCAACCAGGTTCACGCGCTGATCGGGCCGTCGGGGTGCGGCAAGTCGACGTTTCTGCGCTCGCTCAACCGGATGCACGAAGAAACCCCCGGCGCGCACGCCGAGGGACAGGTGCTCCTGGACGGCCACGACGTGTACTCGTCGAAGGTGGACCTGAAGAAGCTGCGGCGGCAGGTCGGGATGGTATTCCAGCGGCCCACCGTCTTTCCGACCATGTCCATCTACGACAACGTGGCCGCCGGGTTGCGGCTGGACGGCCGCATCGCGCGGACCAGGCTGAACGAGAAGGTGGAGAACGCGCTGACGGTGGCGGGGCTGTGGGAGGAAGTGAAGGACCGGCTGCACACCAGCGCGATCGCGCTGTCGGGGGGCCAGCAGCAGCGGCTCTGCATCGCGCGGACGGTGGCGCCGGCGCCGGAGGTGGTGCTGCTGGACGAGCCCACCGCTTCGCTCGACCCCCAGGGCACCCAGCGGATCGAGGAGCTGTTGTTCCACCTCAAGGAGAAGTTCACCATCGTCATCGTGACCCATAACATGCAGCAGGCGGGCCGGGTGTCGGATACTGCTTCCTTTTTCTACCTCGGCGAGCTGGTCGAGACGGGTCCCACCCGGCAGGTCTTCACCGCGCCGAAGGAGGCGCGGACCGAGGCGTATATCACGGGGCGGTTTGGATGAGCGCGGGACCGGAGACCAGGGAGTGGGGCATAGAGGCCATCCAGGTCGAGGGCTTCTCCTTCAGCTACGGAAAGCGGGACGTGCTCAAGAACATCACGTTCACGATCCCGGCGCGCGGGGTCACGGCCATCATCGGCCCGTCCGGCTGCGGCAAGTCCACCTTCCTGCGCTCGATCAACCGGCTCAACGACCTGATCCCCGAATCGCGCCACCAGGGGGACATCAAGGTCAAGGACCGCTCGGTCTTCGCGCCCGGTACCGACCTGGTGGCGTTGCGCCAGAGGGTGGGAATGGTGTTCCAACGGCCTAACCCGTTCCCGAAATCCATCTACGATAATGTCGTCTACGGGCCCCGGCTCAACGGGCTGACGTCCTCTCGCGATCTGCCCGGACTGGTGGAGCGTTGCCTGCGCCAGGCGGCGCTGTGGGACGAGGTGAAGGACCGGCTGGCGGCCCCGGCCACGGGGCTCTCGGGCGGGCAGCAGCAGCGGCTCTGCATCGCCCGGGCGCTCGGCAACGATCCCGAGGTGCTGCTGATGGACGAGCCTTGTTCGGCGCTGGACCCCATCGCGACGCAGCGGGTGGAGGAGCTGATCGTGGAGCTGTCGGCGAAATACACCATCGTGATCGTGACGCACAACATGCAACAGGCCGCGCGGGTCTCGGACGTGACGGGATTCTTCGACCGGGGCGAACTGATAGAATTCGGCCCCACCGAGCGCCTCTTCACGGCGCCGTCCAAGGAGCGGACCGAGGCCTATATTACGGGGAGGTTCGGATGAGCCCGCAAACGCACCGGCATTTCCACGACGAGCTGAGCCAGGTCAAGGTCCGGCTGCTGACCATGAGCGGCGAGGCCGAGACGGCGCTGCGGCTTTCGGTCGAGGCGCTGCTGGAGCGCAACGCGGAGAAGGCCCAGCAGGTGATCGCCGGCGACAAGGTGATCGACGGGATGGAGGTGGAGATCGAGGAGGTCTGCATCGATCTCCTCGCGCTGCAGCAGCCGCTGGCGCGCGACCTCCGGATGCTGGTGGCGGCGATCAAGATCGCGAACGACCTGGAGCGGGTGGGCGACCACGCCGTCAACCTGGCGCAGTCGGCCGAGCGGCTGATCCGCAGCCGGCCGATCGCGCCGGAGCCAGAAATCGTGGAGATGGCCCGGCTGGCGCGCGATATGCTGGCGGACGCGCTGGAAGCCTTCGTGCGGGAAGACTCGGCGGGTGGCCGGGAGGTGTGCCTGCGGGACGACAAGGTCGACGCGCTCAACCGCTCGGTGTTCCGGATCCTGCTGACCCACATGATGGAGGATCCCCACAGCATCGGCGCCGGGCTCGAGCTGTTCCTGGTCAGCCGGAACCTCGAACGGGTGGCCGACCTGGCCACCAACATAGGAGAGGACGTAGTCTTCCTGGTCGAGGGCAAATCGATCAAACACCACGCCGAGGACATGATCGGTCACTCCTGATGCGACGCTCCTATCTGACTTCCCTCGCGGCGAAGGCGCCCCAGCCGGGGGAACGGCTCGGCGCCATCGACGTCGGGTCCAATTCGATCCGGCTGCTGGTGGCGGAGTTCGATCCCCAGAGCGGGATCAGGGTGGTGGACGAGGTCAAGGATCAGCCGCGCCTGGCGTCCGGGATGGCTGAATCGAAGCGGCTCGACGAGTTCGCGATGGCTCGGGCCATCCAGGCGCTGGCCCGCATGCGGGAAGTGGCGGAGCGGCGCGGGGTGCGCCGGCTGGTCGCGGTGGCCACCTCCGCGGTGCGCGAAGCGGAGAACGGCAAAGCCTTCGTGGACCGGGTGCGCCGCGAGGTCGGCATCCCCCTCAAGATCATCGACACCGAGACCGAGGCCGCCCTGTCATGGCGCTCGGTCGCCCATCACTTCCCGCTGGCCACCGGGCGCGCGCTGGTCGCCGACATCGGGGGCGGCAGCCTGGAGCTGATCGGAGCCATCAACGGCCTGATCGAGCTCAATCGCTCGCTGCCGCTGGGCGCGGTGCGGCTGACCGAGAAGTACCTCTTCGAGGGCAGGTCGCGGACCCGCGAGGTGGAGCGGCTGCGCGCCAAGGTGCACAAGCAGCTCAAGAAGGTGGGGCGCTGGCGCGAGTGGAGCAACGCGATGGTGGTCGGCTCGGGCGGCACCTTCACCAACCTGGCGCGGATGGTGCTGGCGCGGCGCGGCCACGGCACCGAGGCCGCGCACGGCGAGATCATCAAGACCGCCGAGGTGGAGCAGCTGCTGGAATGGCTCTGCTCACTGAGCGTGGAGCGGCGCCGCAGCGTGGAGGGGCTCAACCCGCAGCGGGCCGACATCATCCTGGCCGGGCTCGCGGTCACCGCAGAGCTGCTCAAGCTGGTGGAAGCGCGCAACCTCACGGTGAGCGCCTTCGGCCTGCGCGAGGGCCTGCTGCTGGACATGATCGGCGAGAGCGCGCCGAGCACCGCCGATCCACTGCGGGCCATGCGCGAATTCGTCGACCGCTGCCAGGTCGATCGCCGCCATGTGGAGCAGGTCCGGGTGCTGGCCCTGACGCTGTTCGACCGGCTCGCCGAAAGCCTCGGTGCCGACCCCGAGGAGCGGCCGCTGCTCGAGGCGGCGGCGCTGCTGCACGACGTGGGGCAGGTGGTGAGCTACCGCAAGCATCACCTGCACAGCTTCCAGCTCATCCTCAACGCCGAACGGCTCAACTTTACCTCGCGCGACCGCTACCTGGTCGCCCTGATCAGCCGCTATCACCGGCGCAAAGGGCCCAGCCGCAAGCACGACGAGTTCGCCAGGCTGGCATCCGACGAGCGGGCGATCGTCCGCCGGCTGGCCGGCATCCTCCGCATCGCGGACGGACTGGACCGCGGGCATACCTCGGCGGTCGAGCGGGTGACGACGCGGCTCACTGAGGATAAGCTGACCATCCGCGCGGTTCCCAAGCACCGGGGGGCCGATTTGGAGCTGGAGTGCTGGGGCGCGACGCGCAAGGCCAACGTGCTGGCCAGTGTGTTGGGACGCGAGGTGCTGGTGCGGCCGGCGACGGTGGGCTGAGCTGCGGTGACCGGTGACCGGTGACCGGTCGGGAAAATCAGAAGGGGCCAGGCGATGCCTGGCCCCTTCTGATTGTGCCCTGAGCGAACCGCCTAGTTCTTGAGCAAGATCGCCGGCCCAACCTTGGAGCTGCTGAGCGCCGCATTGAACACGTTGGCGCTAGTGCAGTCCGCTGAAGTGGTCCGATCCAGCTTCGGCGTGTACCAGAGCTGGAAAGTCCGCTGCGCGGGCGGGTTGAGAATGCTGAGATAGAACCACAGGTAGTTATTCCCACCGGTCCCCAACACCGGGGACGTCAGCCGGATGTGCTGCAGCGCGGGCGTGCCGTTGTCACCCCGCAGGATGATCTCGGAACTGCTTCCCGAGGAGGATCCCACCGTCGCTGCGCCCGCCGCAGGAGGGCTGGTGGTGGCAGTTCGGAAGACCTGCAGCTGGGTCTGGTAGGTCGCCAATGAGGCGGCTTGACCGGTGACCGACATATAGAAGAAGAGATCTATCGTGTTCTTGTTGGTCGGCTCCTTTACGCGGATCGGTCCCAGGTCCACCTTGTTCCGGTTGTTGTCGAAGGTGAGGAAGTTCCCGTCCTTGGTCCCCAACTCGCACGTGAACGTGGAGGCACCGAGCGCCGTGTTGGCAATGAAACCGGCGGGATCCGGGGTGATGCCGTCGAGCGGGAAGTGATCCGCAATCGTTGCGAGCAGCGTGGATTGGCCGATACCAATGGTCCACGACGTGGCCCCCAGCTGGAGCAGGCCGTTCGAATCGGTGCTGCCGGAGAGCGGAGTCACCGTGGAGTTGGTCGCGTCGAAGCTGACCAGCTCGTTGGGTACCGGGTTGCTGTAGGCATCGCGGACCAGAACCTTGGGAGCAGGCGACGGTGACTGGCCAGCGGTGAGAATCCCGGGATAGGTGTACTGGGCCGCCGGGG
Source organism: Gemmatimonadales bacterium (assembly GCA_036566495.1). Classification (GTDB taxonomy): domain Bacteria; phylum Gemmatimonadota; class Gemmatimonadetes; order Gemmatimonadales; family GWC2-71-9; genus JABFSM01. The sequence goes on from DATCWE010000204.1 coordinate 11,256, forward strand.
GCACGTAGCCGGTGATGGCCGGCAGGTTGGTCAGGATGGAGTAGGCCGGGGCGGCCACCACGTTGAAGGTGTTGGAGCCCAGATTCGGCAATCCGGTATACGCGGCGGTCATCTGGTAGCCCGCAGCGGCCTTGTCAATCGCGAGACTCGTAAAGGTCGCCACGCCCTGGACGGCGTTCAGCGCGGCCGTGTTCAGACCGGAAGAGAAGGTGTTCTGGTTCAGCGTCAAGGTGACCTGCCCGGTCGCTGCCGGCACTACGGCGCCGTTGAGATCAACGATGTTCACCGTGACCGGGATATTGTCGTGCGCCGTCACGTTGCTTGCCGCGGCCGGCTGCTGGGAGAAGGCGAGCCCGACCGGCGGATTGGCCGTGGCATTGAAGACGACCGACGGCGGGACGAAGTAGGTCTCATCCAGCGCGTCGCCGCCGGTCCGCGGGCGGCCCCGGACAGAATTGTCACCCGTGCCCAGGGTCCAGCAAACCCGCGCCTTCCCGTTGGCATCGGTATTCACGGTCACGGTGCTGGCGTAGGTACCGCAACCGGTTACGGTTTCCGGTGCGACCAGTCCACCGCCCGTTTCCACGGTAAAGTCGACCGGGACGCCGGTGAGCTCGGTGCCGAGATTGGTGGTCAGAGTCACCTCGGGCCGGCAGGTGGAACCCACCTCGCCACCCTCGGGAGCCTGCACCGGCGGACAACTCGTGGGCGTGAGGATTCTCGCCGCGGGGAATCGGAGGTAGTCACCGGCCGATCCACCCACACCGGCGGCGGTAGAGAGCTCCGGATCGAGCGGTGCGAACGGGCTGTAGTCGGCAGCCGAGCCGCCGATGCCGCCTTCGGCCCTGAAGGCGTACACCGGCTTGGGCAGGAACAACTCGCCAATGCCCCGGAGCCAGCCGGGCAAGGCATTGGGCCCCATGGCCGAGAGCGACGGCACGCCGGTGCAATTCAGGAAGCTGGCATCTGCCGGCTCGGTAATCTCCGCGGTCGTCGCGTCGATGCCGTGGCCCAGACGAAGCCGCCCCAGCACCGCTGAGGGAATTCCGCTCGCGGGACAGACCCCGACGATCACACTCGCGAGGAAGGGATGGTTGTTCTCGGACTCCTTCTCGAACTTGTAGAAGAGCGGATACTGGTCCAGCACCGTCGGCAGGAGGAAGCCATCGGGAAGTCGGCTGATAGCGATGGCCGTAGGCTCATCGACGACGCCGCCGGGGAGCGAGGTGCCCGCCCATCCGTCATGGGTGATCAGGGTCTGGTCGAGGTCGGTCGGATACACGATCCAGGTATCGCCCGGATCCGAGATGGTGATGCTCAGCCCCGAAAAGCAGAAGATGTTGTTGACGGCGGTGACGATATCGGCGATCGACGCTACCAGCGCCCCCTGCTTGTACTTCTTGATAATGAACTCGACCAGGTTGAATGCCTGGGTCTTGGCCTTCGCGAAGTCCCCGATATCGACCTGGTGCTTCAGGTTGTTGAGCTTGCCCAGCGCCGAGTTCTGATCGGGCGAGCCGTTCAGGAAGAGCGCCGCGACCTGGTTGTAGAGGGTCGCGTAATCGATGCAGGTGCCCGGCGTCGGAGCGACTTGGGGAACCTGTGCCTGCGGAGCATTGGGAGGGCCGGTAACCTGCTCGTCACTCGTGCAGGACGCGGAGACAATGCCGAGAGCCAACAGGGCGGCGGCGGAGACAAAGCGACGCATATTTCGAGCACCTGGTTCGAGATTCTGACGGAAACCGACAGCGCGGCAGACCGGAATGCTCCCTGGTCTCCCCTAACCCGAGAATGTCGTTGCTAGGGGTGCATTCCGCAAGATCCCTTAATGTCCAAAAAAGAGGGTCCGGGAAGGCTCAGGGTCCGCTGGACCCGACCAGACGCCGGAATTCGGGGTCGTTTCCGATGTTCCTGAACCACCACCCGGGATCCTGGGCGAAGGCCTGACGGCGCTGGGGGTTTACCGCCAGGTAGAGTTTGAGCAGGCGGATCGCTTCGCTGCGATCTCCTAACTGGTTGTAGACAAACGCTCCCCGCAGGGCCAGGTCCCGGGTCGCGTCGATCTCGGCGCTCCCCTCCGAGCGCTGGGCCACGTGCCTGGCGCTGTCGGCCAGGCTGGGCTGGGTCTGGCTGGCTCGCGCGATGACGGCGGCAACGTAGAGGTCCGCTTCCAGCTTGAGGTAGGGTCGCCGGCGCTCCGGACCCAGGCTCACCACCGAGTCGGCCAAGACCCAGGCCCTGGCCACGTCGGGAGGGTCCACCCGCGTGGTCATCATGAGCAGCTGACAGCGGGCGGACACCTGATTGGTGGGAAAGCGCTCACGGGCGTTGGTGCAGGTCTGCTTCGCCTTATCGAACTGGCCCAGGTCATACGACGAGATGAAGACGCGATACATGATGACGTCGGCGTTACTCAGGTAGGCGTCTGCCTCGAGGGCCTTGCTCGCCGCCAGGTTGACGTCGACGCCGCTCTTTTCCGGGAGCTGGTTGTACAGGTGGGAGAGCGTCGCGAACGCCCCTGCCTGCCGGGGATTGATCTCGGTCGCCTTTTCCAGATCGGCCTCGGCCGACAAGAGCAGGGCTTTGGCCTTGGTGGGATCGGTCTCAGAATTGACCACCCAGCTCAGATAGTGCAGCTCGCCGCGGGCTTCGAGCGCATCCGGGTTGCGGGGATCCATCGCGAGGGCCCGTTCGGCATGGCCGAGGCCCTCGGTGATCCAGGGGCGGAGCAGACCCGGGTCGCGGGGGAGGAGATAGGCGTGGCGGTGCGCGGCCACCGCCCGCAGCACCACCGGCTGGATCCACTTGGCGTCCTGCTGCTCGGCCAGCGCGAGCAGCGAGTCGGCGCTGCGGAACTCGCGGCTCAGCGCGGCGCTGTCCCCCCGCGCCGCTTCTCCCGCCAGCCGCGCCCGCTCGGCCCGCTGGACCAGCCTCCAGGCCAGATCGTTACTGATCCCGGCGCGCAGCTGCCGGATGGTGACCTGCTGGTGGAGCAGCTCGCGGATCCGATCGGAGATCTTCTGGCCCACGACCCCGGCGACCGAGTCGCGGATGGCGAGCTGGTTGACGGCCGGGAGGCTCAAGCCGCCACTGCTCATGTCGGAGGCGCTCGCCGCGTCGACCACGTGGAAATTCACCTTGATCTTGTCGCCCTCGGGCTCGACGCTTCCCCGAACGATCGTGCCCACATCGAGGGCCCGGCCGATGCTGTCGACCGCGACGGTGCTGCCCCGATAGGGTGCGATCGCGTCCTTGGAGCGGACGGTGAGCTCCGGCACCGAAGAGAGGGTGGCGATGAGCGCGTCGGTGAGCCCGTCGGCCAGGTAGGCGAGCTGTTTGTCCTTGCTCTGGTCCTCGAACGCCAGGACCGCGATCCGGCGAACGTTCACGTCGCTCACCGCCGCAGCGGAGGGGCCCTTGAGGAGCAGATATCCCGTGGCCGCCGCGGCGAGGACGATGACACCTCCCAAGGCCATGACCCAGGGCCGCCGCCACAGAGGTTGCTCGGCCTGGAAGGTGCGGACCGCGCCGGTCGGCACGCGGCGCGATGCCGTGGTGCGGATACTGGCGCGCCGGGAGGCGGTAGCGCCCAGGGGCATCCCGAGCAGCTCCGCGAACTGAGCGGCGTTCTGGGGGCGGTCGGCGGGCACCTTCGCCATCGCGGCGAAGATGGTGTCCTCCACTTCCTCGGGAACCGTGTTCCGCACGATCCGGATGCTGGGCACCGCCTCCATGGCATGGCGGGCCATCAGGGCCTGGGCGTTCTTGGCGGTGAAGGGAGGCTCCCCGGCCAGCATCTCGTACAGCACGCAGCCCAGACTGTAGAGATCGCTGGTCGGCCCGACCGCATCACCAACCGACTGCTCCGGGGCCATGTAGACCGGGGTCCCGACGGCCATCCCGGTCTGGGTGAGCTTCTGCCCGCCGGCCTCGGTGGCCGCCCGCGCGATCCCGAAGTCGGCCACCAGGGCGTGTCCGCCGGAAAGGAGGATGTTCTCTGGCTTGATATCCCGGTGGATGATGCCCTGGGCGTGGGCATAGCCCAGGGCGTCGGCGGTTTCCAGGGCGATCTGGATGGCGTCTTCGATCGGAAGCTGCCCCTCCCGGTCCAGCCGGTCACGGAGCGCTTCGCCCTTCACAAACGGCATGACGTAGTACAGGAGGCCGTCCGCCTCCCCGGAGTCGATCAGGCCGAGGATGTGCGGGTGCTGGAGCTTGGCCGAGAGCTTGATCTCCCGCTCGAAGCGGTCGGCGCCGATGGAAGCCGAAAGCTCGGGATGGAGCACCTTGATGGCCACATCGCGGTCGTGCCGGATGTCCTTGGCCAGGAAAACCGTGGCCATGCCGCCCTTGCCGAGCTCGCGCTCGACGGCGTAGCGATCGGCTAACCGGCTCTGCAGGCGTTCAAGGGTGGTCAAGACGGCTCCGGCGGTCGGAATGCTTCAACCCGGAAGAATACGTCGGCCGCGTGAGAATGTGTCAGCGAATCAGCCCTTCCGCTTGGCCGAGGCCATGATCTTGTCGTCCTCACCCCGCACGTCCACCCCGTCGGCGCGGCCTGCGGTCAGCTTGAACTCGAACACCATGCCCTTCTCCACCTCCCAGAGCGCCCCCTTCTCATCGAGGAACCCGGGGACGAACCAGTGGGGGGCGATCCGGATCAGGGCGAACCGGGCCCATTCCGGATAGGGGACGGGATCCCAGCGCCCCATCAGGGCGCCGTTCTCGTAGCTCACGATGAACGTAACCGGTTTGGCACTCGAGTCGCCCGGCATGCTCCACTTGTAGGCGTAGCTGCCCAGGTAGGGCGCCGATTCTCCCACCGGGAAGGTGATCTGATAGGTGGGCTCGACCTCGATTTCCAGCGGGACGTAGACCGTGCCCCACTGGAAGGCCAGGGTCGCGCCGGTGCGGCGGAGGTCCGGAAAGGACCAGGTGAGCACTTCGGCGAAGGGGCGTTCGGCTCGCTTGACGGCAAAGCGGATCTGCTGGGCGGTGGAATCGGGGTGCGCCATGTGAAACAGGTCGGCGCGGGGGTCGAGGACGAGGGTCCAATCCGCCGCGGGCCGTACGACCATCCAGAGGGAATACTTGCCCTTGGGGATCGGGTGGCCTTCGAGCTTGGCGCTTTTGCTGAGCTCGAGCGTGGTGGCCAGGTTGGCGCCCGGGGTCCACACTTCCCCCCAGGTGACCACCTTCCCGAACAGCGAATCGCGGGCGCGCGCGCGCGGGCGCGAGTAGGTCACGGTGAGCTTGGTGCCATCCACCGTCTGCGAAATCGAAGCCGGCTCACTGGCACGCACCTGGGCCGCCACCGGCGCGGGGAGCAGCAGGATAAGGCCGAGCCGGTACCAGAGGTGCGGAGGTATCATCCCCCGTACCTCGCATCGATGGCGGCCCGGATCTCGTCGAGCGTCTTGCCATCCCGGTGGAGCCGGGACGCCAAGCGACCCTGGCCCTGACAGATCGGACAGCTGCGCGCCATCGCGTCACTCTCGTAGCAGGACAGGAGCGAGTAGTAGCCTTCCAGCTCGGCGCAACCGCATTGGCAGCGGATCCCGTCGATGATTTCCGGGATCTCGCGCACCTGGTCGAAGACCGGGACCACGGCAGGAGTTTCGGCCAGTTGTTCGCGGGTGAGCACCTTGGCGGCGGTGATGCCCGGCCGGGGCACGGGGTGCGGTCCGGTGACTCGGACACGACAAACATGGCGAGGGCGGGAGCGCACCACCGGAATCAGGGCTGCCAGCACCCCGCTGAGCCGCCCGACGAAGATCCGGCGGGTGTACACCGCGTGCATGGCAAGAAACTATGGCCCCGCCCCGTTTGGGGGAAGCGCGCCGGGGCGATACGTTTCAGGATCGCAGGACCACCCTGTCGAGGCTCAGTCATGAATCGTCGGCTCGCCGCCACCGCAGCCCTGCTGTTCGCCCTGCTCGGCGCTTCCGCCACCGTCGCCGGAGCCCAATCGCCCGCTGCGTTCCGCCCGGGCCGCAGCCCGAGCCAGCCGATCGACGAGGCCTATACCAGGAAGATCCGCGAGTACACCACCGAGCCGTTCTTCCTGTCTCCGCTGGTGGATTATCTGCCAGCGTCCAGGACGGTGCCGACGCCGAGCGTCGTGCTGGGAGACATCGCGGGGGCCCCCAACAAGCTGCCCTACTCCAAGGAGGTCTACGAGTACATGCGGCTGCTGGCCAAGGCGACGCCGCGGGTCAAGGTATTTAGCATCGGCACCACCGAGGAAGGCCGCGAGATGATCGCGGTGGCGGTGGCCTCGGAGGCGCTCATGGGGAGGCTGGAGGCCAATCGGGCCAAGCTGGCAAAGCTGGCCGACCCGCGCAGCATCGGCATGAACGACGCGGTCGCCGCGCAGCTGGCCGCCGACGCGGCCCCGATCTACTACATCACCGGCACGATTCATTCGCCCGAGGCCGGCGCGCCCACCGCGCTGATGGAGCTGGCCTACCGCCTGGCCGTGGATGAAAGCCCCTACATCAAGAACATCCGGGATCATCTCATCACGCTGATCACGCCGATCGTCGAGGTGGACGGGCGCGACCGGGTGGTGGACCTCTTCAAGTGGCACCTGGCCCATCCCAACGACACCTGGCCCAGCCTGATCTACTGGGGCCATTACGTCGCGCACGACAACAACCGCGACGCGATGGGGCTCACCCTCAAGCTCTCGCAGAACGTGCTGAATACCTACGTGGACTGGAAGGCGCAGCTGATCCACGACCTGCACGAATCGGTGCCCTACCTGTACGACAACACCATCGGCGACGGTCCCTACAACGCCTGGCTCGACCCGCTGGTGACCAACGAATGGCAGATGATCGGCTGGAACAACGTGCAGGAGATGACCCGGATGGGGATGCCGGGCGTGTTCGCGTTCGGGAACTTCGATACCTGGAGTCCCGGGTACCTGATGTTCATGGCCGCGACC
>DATCWE010000264.1:0-2571 GCA_036566495.1 Gemmatimonadales bacterium
GGCGCGGGTCCCGGCACCGGCCCGGGGAGCGGCCCCGGCACCTCGACCACGGGAGGAACCGCGGCGGATTCAGGTCGTGGCGGGGCCAGGCCGCCGGAGCCGCGTCAGCTGATTCTGCCCCCGTTCGACTACCCCAGGAGCCTGCGGGGGGTGAGCATCGACGTTAACTTTTTCGTGCTTGCCGATGGGCGAGTCGATCACGTCGTCTTCGTCCCCGAAATCCCCGACCGGGCCTACGCCAAGAAGATGGAGGACGCGATGCGCTCCTACCGCTTCCGCCCCGCCCGCTCGGCCGATGGCCAGGCGGTCCCTGGCGTTGCCATCGTCAAAGTCTCCTTCTGAGGCCCCGATGAGCCAGCTGCTCCGCCGCAAGTCCGTCGCCGACTGCGAAGCCGACATCGCGGAACGGGGAGGGCTCAAGCGCACCCTCAACAAGTGGCATCTCACCGCCCTCGGCGTCGGTGCGACGATCGGGGCCGGCATCTTCGCGACGACGGGCACCGCGATCGTGGGTGATCCCGCCCGGCCCGGTGCCGGCCCGGCCATCGTGCTTTCGTTCCTGCTCACGGCGATTGCCTGCGGCTTCGCGGCGCTCTGCTACGCTGAATTTGCCGCGATGGTCCCGATTTCCGGTTCGGCGTATACCTACGCCTATGCCTCACTGGGCGAGTTCGTCGCCTGGATCATCGGCTGGGACCTGATCGTCGAGTACGCGGTGGGCAACATCGGAGTCGCCATCGGGTGGTCGGGTTACTTCCGGGAGCTGATCAGCCATTTCGGACTCGACTTGCCCGCTTGGCTCGCCACCGATCCGCGCTCGGCGCATCTGGCCGCGACCGCCATTGCCGGGGGGGCCAGCGACGCGAGCAGCCAGTATCTCGCCTCGGCGCTCACCACGGCGCCCCACCTCTTCGGACTTCCCATCATCGCCAACCTGCCGGCGTTTCTCTCGGTGGCGGTGATCACCGTGGTCCTGGTCATCGGCATCCGCGAATCGGCCAACACCAACAACGCGATGGTGCTGCTCAAAATCGGCATCATCCTGTTCTTCATCGCCGTGGGGGCTTTCCTGATCCGGCCCGCCAACTGGAGCGACCCCGCCCAGGGCGGCTTCGCGCCCAATGGCTTCGCGGGAATCAGCGCCGGAGCCGCCATCATCTTCTTCAGCTATATCGGTTTCGATGCGGTCTCTACCGCTTCGGAGGAAGCCAAGGATCCCGGAAAGGACATGCCCTTCGGCATCATCATGAGTCTGGTCATCTGCACCGTGCTCTACATCGCGCTGTCGCTGGTGATGACCGGGATCGCGCCCTGGAAGACCCTGGGCACACCGGAGCCGATGATCACCGCGCTCGCCCAGGCCAACGGTCCGCCGGCGCTCATCAACGCCTCGCGCTTCATCGTGGCCCTGGGGGCCGTGGTCGCCATGGGCAGCGTGCTGCTGGTGTTCCAGCTGGGCCAGCCGCGCATCTTCTTTTCCATGTCGCGTGACGGCTTGTTGCCACGGGTCTTTGCCAAGCTGCATCCGAAGTACAAGACACCCTACGTCGGAACCATCCTCACCGGTCTCTTCGTGGCGGTCTTTGCCGCGTTCGCCAACATTGCCGAGGTGGTCGACCTGACCAACATCGGGACGCTGTTCGCGTTCGTGCTGGTGTCGCTGGGCGTGGTCGTGCTCCGCAGACAGGAGCCCGAGCGAAAGCGGCCCTTCCGGGTGCCCGGGGTGCCGTTCACTCCGCTGATCTCGGTGGCGGCCTGTCTCTACCTGATGCTGCAGCTGCCGCGGATCACCTGGATGCGCTTCGGGATCTGGTTGCTGGCGGGACTGGTGATCTACTTCCTGTACGGGATGTGGCACAGCCGGCTGGCGGGAAGGCAGCGCGCGCCCTAACCCGCACGCCGGGCCAGGGCGAGCGCCCCTTGCGCGGGATCGAGGGGACCGTCCAGCACGGCCAGCCGGTGCGCGCGCTTGAGCCGTGTCAGCACGGGCTCGCGCAGGCCGCGATCGGGCGCCAGGTTCCCCCCCGCGAGCGCCACCTGAATGGAGCCTCGGTTGCCGAACTGCTCGACCAGGGGGATGACTAATCCGGCAAGGTCTTCCGCGGCTTGCTCGACCAGCTTGCGGGCCACGGCATCGCCGGCCGTGGCGCAGCCGAAGACCAGCGGAGCCAGGGTGGCGATTTCTCCCGGTTCCGCGCTTCCACTCCAGCGCACCAGCTCGTCGAACTCCTTGACCGGCGCGTGGGCCAGCAGGGCCTGAGACAGCGTCGTCGGCTCGCCGCGCCCATCCCGGGCTTGCCCGACCGCCAGCAACGCGGCGCGACCCAGCGCGTAGCCGCTCCCTTCGTCTCCCATCTGCCAGCCGTAGCCGCCCTGCCGGTGCAGCGCACCGGCGGGCGTTCTGGCCAGGGCCACGCTCCCGGTCCCCGACACCAGGACGATGCCGGGACCGCTCCCGAAGGCCGCTTCCAGCGCAATATCGAGATCGCCGGTGACGATGGTGCGCGTGGCCAGCCGCTCATTACGGAGTCCATCGCGTAGCTCGCTGCGCTCGGGATCGCGGCCGACCCC
>DATCWE010000383.1:0-22765 GCA_036566495.1 Gemmatimonadales bacterium
GCCGCGGCTTGCAGGCTAAGCACGGTGGCGATCGAGCTGGGCGTCGTAGTGCGTGTTGGCCCAGCGGACATACAGCCAGGTCAGCAGCCAGGAACTGACGATGACGGCCGCGCCCAGCACGATCCCGAGCGAGAGACCCGGGGCCAGCCGGCGGGCGAGCAGCGGCTTGTCGAAGGCGATGAGCAGAATGAAGCCGAAGTAGATCACGATCATCGCAAGGGTCAGCAGCAGGGCAAAGCGGCGCTGGCGGCTCGCAAGCAGGCGGAACGTCGCGTCAGTGGGCGGAGTCACGCGGGGAGGATCGTGTCCGAAGCGCATCCTGTCAACCGAATCCCTGAAAAGAGCGTATCTTGACAGCGTCCGTCCTATTCCGAGGCCACTCCATGTCCACGGTTACCCTGCGCCTGGCGCCGGCCATCGCGGCCCTCACGTTTTCCGCGCTGTCGCTCTCTGCCCAGTCCAAGCCGACCATCGCACAGTTCCTGAGCCCGGCCTCACCGCTCGAGCTCAATAGCGCAAAGCAGGCCGACCGCATCGCCTGGGTTTCCTACGAGCGGGGCATGCGCAACGTCTACGCGGCCGGAGCCCCCGCGTTCGCTCCGGTGCGGCTGACCCGCTTCCTCGCCGATGACGGGACCGACGTCACCGACGTGAGCCTTTCCGATGACGGCACCCTCGCCGTGTTCGTGCGCGGCTCGGCGCCCAACCGGGTAGGCTGGATCGCGAACCCCTCGCATGACCCCAACGGCGCCGAGCGGGCGATCTGGGCGGCACGCACCGACGGCAGCGGGGCCTGGCGCATCGCGCAAGGCGCAGGACCGGAGCTCTCTCCCGACGGCCGTTTCGTGCTGTTCGTCCGGGACGGGCAGATCTATCGCGCCCGGGTCATTCAGCCCGCGGGGGCCGACTCGGTGGATCGCGGCCTCAAGCCCTTCATCAAAGCCTGGGGCTCCCAGAGCAGTCCGGCATGGTCCCCCGACGGATCACGGATTGCCTTCACCAGCAACCGCAACGACCACCGTTGCATCAGGATCTACGACACGCGCACCCGGCGGGTGGACTTCGTTTCGCCCGGCGTGGACTTCGACGTCAATCCGACTTGGTCGCCCGACGGCAACCGCATCGCGTTCATCCGCTGTCCGGGAACGCCGTTCGGGCTGCAGTCCCAGCCCGGAAGCGGCGGCATCGGCACTCCTCCCGGTCCGGCCGCGGCACAGGCGTTCGGCGGGTTCGGGGGCGGCTGCGTCGGCCGGTTCGGCGGCGGGGGAGGCCGGGGAGCGCAGCCGGATACCGCCCAGCAGCGCGGACGCCAGTCACCGGGACTCTATCGCGCCACTTTCCAGGGGGGCTACACGCTCTCCCTGATGGTGGCCGATGTGTCTCACTGCACCTCCACACAGGCGCGGCTGGAGCACGCCAACGGGGGGTGCGGAGAAGCCCGCGAGGTCTGGCATAACCAGCCGAACGACCGGGTGTTCACCGCCATCAGCCGGATGCTGTGGGGCAACGACCACATCGTCTTCCCGCTTTCCCCCGCCAACGATGAGTACGACCGCTACTACTCGATCAGTCTGACCCAGCCGTCACCCACCCCGGTGATGCTGACGACCACCAACGGGCTGATCGAGGACGCGACCTCCGCCAAGCTCTCCGCCGACGGCAAGACGCTCTACTACTGCACCAACGCCAACGACATCGAGAAACGGCACATCTGGGCGGTCCCCGTGGCGGGGGGCGCGGAGCCGAAGCAGATCTCCACCGACGACGGCATCGAGACCTCACCGCAGCCGCTGGCGTCGGGCAAACAGGTGGCCGTGCTCTACTTCAACGCGGCCCAGCCGGCCTCGGTAGGGCTGGTGCCCGCGAGCGCGGGAAACACCCGAGTGATCTTCCCTGCCCTTCCCAAGGACTTTCCGGTCGCCGCCCACGTCAAGCCCGAGATCGTGCTGACCAAAGCCGCCGACGGGCTGGAAATCCACAACCAGCTCTTCCTTCCCAAGGATCTGAAGCCGGGTGAGCGGCGGCCGGCCATGGTCTTCGTGCACGGCGGCCCGCCGCGGCAGATGATGCCAGGCTATCACTACATGCAGTTCTATCACTGGGCGTATGCGATCAACCAGTGGCTGGCCGACCAGGGCTACGTGGTGTTGTCGATCAACTATCGGCTCGGCATCGGGTATGGCCGCTCCTTCCGCAACGCGCAGAACACCAACGCGCGCGGCAACGCCGAGTATCAGGACGTGGTCGCCGGAGGGAAGTACCTGCAGAGCCGCCCCGACGTCGATCCGGCCCGGGTCGGGATCTGGGGGCTCTCGTACGGCGGCTTGCTCACCTCGCAGGCGCTGGCGCGCAACTCGGACATCTTCATCGCCGGCGCGGACCTGGCGGGCGTGCACCTCTACGGCAGTTCGCTCGATTCGACCAACCTCAGTTACCAGTCCTCGGCCATCTCGGCGATCGACGGCTGGAAATCGCCCGTCTTCCTGGTGCACGGCGACGACGATCGCAACGTCGCCTTCTCCCAAACGGTGGGCCTGGTGCAGCTGCTGCGCGCCCGCAACATCTACCACGAGCTGATCGTCATTCCGGACGACCTGCACGAGTCGATGCTGCATAGCCGCTGGCTCGATACCTGGAATCGGATGGGCGATTTCCTCAAGCGGTTCGTCTGGAGCCACGAGGTCGCGACCGGGGGCCGCTAAGGATCGAGCAGGCGGGCCGGAAGCCATCCCGGCATGGTAAGCAAATCCTCATGGCACGGTCGGAGAGCCGGGCGGCCAACGCAGACTGGCGGTTCAGCGGGTTAACAGTATGTTCTACCCCGCCAGCACGGGCCTCACCGTGCCAACCCAATCCAAAGGATTCCGCCATGGTCCGCCGTACGCTCGTCCGGCTCGCGCTGCTCGCGAGTGTCGTTGCCGTTCCCGTCGCTTCCGCACAGGCCCCCTCGACGGTCTCGGATTCAGGATTCACCGCGACGCCTGCCCTGCTCCGCGTCACCCTGTACCGCTACGCCGATGGGATGCAACAGGCCGCGGTGGCCGACATGCGAACCCACCTGATTCCGATCTGGGAAGCCTACAAGGCGGCGGGGATCATCCTGAATTACTCGACCATGACCAACGCGACGGCGAGCTCGAAGGACGACTGGCAATTCGGCATCGTGTTTACTTACAAGAACTACGCGGCCCTCGACAGCCTTGGCGCAAGGCAGGCCGCGATAACTCTCAAGCATTATGGCAGCGCGGCGGCCCGGACCGCCGCGAACGACGCGCGTGCCAAGCTGCGGGTGGTGGTCTCGAGCAACCTGGTGAACGCCACCAGCTACACCAGGAAGTAGGCGGCGGACCGGGGAACGGGGCGGGAGGCTTCACGGCTTCCCGCCCTTTCGCGGGTCGGTTGGAAGCCGGACGAGCAGCCAGACGTAGATCGAGCGCTCCAGGAGCACGAGTTGAAGGCACTAACCCGGGCTCCCTGGAGGACGTTGCAGCACTGCAACACCCATCTGCTCGCCCCGGCGCTTGCCTGAAACCAGACTGAGGCGTTACCGTACTATGGGTATCCCATAGGACGGGCGTATGGCAGAGAAGCTGGACGTCAAACAGGGCACTCTGGCCCTGATGATCCTCAAAACCCTCGAGGTCCTCGGGCCCCTCCACGGCTACGGCATCAATCGCCGCATCGAGGAGACCAGCAAGAACCGCCTGACCCTCAATTACGGCACCCTCTACCCCGCCCTCCTGAAGCTCGAGCAGGAAGGCTTCATCACGGCGGAGTGGCGCCTGTCGGAGAACAATCGCCGCGCCAAGTACTACGGCCTGACCGCCGCGGGGCGCAGGCAACTGGCGCGCGAAGCCCGCGAATGGCATCAAACCGCCGATCTGATCGCCGCCTTTCTGGGCGCCCGCCGGGAGACTCCATGAGATACCTTCGCGCCGCGCTACAGCGCCTGGCGGGCTTCTTTACCGGACACCGTCAGGACGCCGATCTCCGGGAAGAGTTGCAGGCTCATCTCGACATGGAGACCGCCGAGTACATCCGGCGGGGCATGGATCCCGGGGCCGCGCGACGCCAGGCCCTGCTCACTTCCGGAGGTCTCACCCAGGCCGCCGAGGCGGTCCGCGATCAGCGCGGACTGCCGTGGCTCGAGAGCATTGCCGCCGACCTCCGGTACGCCCTGCGCGCGCTGCGGCACAGTCCGGCGTTCAGCACGGTGGTCGTACTGACGCTGGCGCTCGGTATCGGAGCGAACACCGCGATCTTCAGCGTGGTGCGCGGCGTACTGCTCAAGCCGCTGCCCCACAAGGAGGGCAACCGGCTGGTCTACCTGCGGCAATCGCACGACGGGCCGGGCGGCGCCAACGTCGCGTTCTCGGTGCCGGAAGTGACGGATTTCCGGGGCGGCGCCAAGTCGCTGGGCGGGATCGCCGAATACTCGCCCTTCTTCGCCACCCTCGAGGGCAATGACGGCGCCATCCGCATCGACATCGGCCTGGTCACGGGGAATTTCTTCGAGGTCATGGGCCTCTCCCCCATCCTGGGCCGGCTTACCCAGTCGAGCGACGACGGGACCGGGGTCCCGCCGGTGATGGTGCTCAGCCACGAGTTCTGGGTGCGCCGCTTCGGCGGAGATTCCGCTATCGTCGGCAAACAGGTCAGGATGAACGGCGGCTCGGTCACGGTGATCGGGGTGCTGCAGCAGGCACCGTCCTTCCCCAACCGGGTGGATGCCTTCACCAACATGGTGGTGAGTCCGCACCACCTGAGCGCCCTGATGATCCAGGGCCGCACCCATCGCATGACCGAGGTGGTGGCGCGGCTCGTCCCGGGGGCCAGCGTCCAGCAGGCGCGGGCCGAGGTCGCGGCGGTTTACGCCCGCATGCTGGGCCAATACAAGGAGGCCTACGATCCCGGCTCCCACTACCGTGTGGCAGTCATCCCCTTCAAGGAAGTCCTGGGCGAGCGCGCCCGGCTGACGCTCTGGCTGCTGATGGGCGCGGCCGCCTTCGTGCTGATCATCTCCGCGGCCAACGTGGTCAACCTGACGCTCATGCGCGGGGTGCGCCGCACCCACGAGCTGGTGGTGCGCGCGGCGCTCGGCGCCGGAGTGGCGCGGCTGCGGCGATTGCTGCTGGTGGAGAACCTCCTGCTGACGGTGCTGGCGGCCGGTCTCGGCGTGCTCATCGCGCTGGGCGGCGTGGGGCTGCTTACCTCCCTGGCCGAGCGGTACTCGCCCCGCGCCGGCGAGATTCGGCTCGACGGCGTGGTGTTCGGCTTCGCCTTCGCGCTCTCCGTGGGAATCGCGCTGTTGCTCGCCTTCGTCGCGTCGCTGCCCAAGGAAGGCAGCTTTGCCGCATGGATTGCGGCGGGCGCGCGGCGGATGACCGGGGGCGTGCGGAAGCACCGCCTGCAGCGCGCGTTGGTGGTCGCCCAGGTCGCAGTGTCCGTGGTGCTGCTCGCAGGCGCCGGGTTGCTGACCCGCACCATGATCCGGCTCTCGGAGGTAGACACCGGGCTCAAGACCGAGGAAGTGCTCACCATGCAGGTCGCGCTGCTGAATCCGGGGCGGCTGACCCCCGCAGCCAACGCCGAGTCGAAGCTGCTGCTCAAGCGCATGGGCGAGGAGATCGCCGCGCTGCCCGGGGTCACCGGCGTGGGACTCGGCTCCCATATCCCGCTGCGCGGCTCGGATATCTCCTTCGACCTCAAGGCGGAGGGCAAGACGATCGCGGTGGGCGAGGCGATCCCCCACGGCGACTTCCGCACGGCGAACCCGGACTACTTCCGCGCCGCGGGGATTCCGCTGCTCAAGGGACGTGAGTTCACCAGCACCGACCGGCCGGGCACCGAGCGGGTCGTGATCGTGAACCAGCTGCTGGCCGACAAGTTCTTCCCGGAGGAGGATCCACTCGGCAAGCGGATCGCCTGGACCGGCGAAGTGCTCAAGTTCACCCCGGTGAGCGGCGACTGGCGCACCATCGTCGGGGTGGTGGGCAACACTCAGGACGGCGGGCTGGATGCCGCGCCGCGGCTCGCGGTGTACCAGCCGTTCGAGCAGGAGTTCCTCATGTTCGGCGGACTGGTGATCCGCACCGAGAGCAACGCCCAGGCCCTGGCGACCGCGGCGACGCGCATCGTGCGCGCCATCGCCCCGGCGGCGCCCATCGAGAACGTGCTCACGGTGAAGCAGATCAAGGACGAGAGCGTCTCGCCCCGGCGGCTCAACGCCGCGCTGGTCTCGGCGTTCGGCATTCTGGCCTTGCTCATCGCGGCGGTGGGGATTGCGGGGGTGCTGGCCTTCTCGGTGAGCGCGCGCACCAACGAGATCGGCATCCGCATGAGCCTGGGAGCCGATCGCGGGCGGGTCGAGCGGATGATCCTCAAGGAGGGCGGCGTGTTACTAAGCGTCGGGCTCGTGCTGGGACTGGCGGGCGCCTTCCTGGCCGGCGGCGTCATGCGGGGACTGCTTTTCGGGGTCGAGCCGCACGACCCGGCCACGCTCATCGAGGTGGCGGTCCTGATGGCGGCGATCGGAATCGGGGCGTGCTGGATTCCGGCGCTGCGCGCCGCACGGGTGGACCCGGCGATCACCATGCGGTCGAGCTGACCACCGCGACGGCCGCGTCGCCTCAAGACCTGATCGCGGGCTTGAGTCCTCTCCCCGCCGCTTTCCCCACCCGCTCGCCGTCGCGCAGCGCCACGACGCCGTTCACCAGCACAGTCGGAATCCCGCGGGGATACTGGAACGGCTGCTCGAAGGTCGCCTGGTCACTGACGGTGGCCGGATCGAACATGACGAGGTCCGCCGCGGCCCCGACGGCCACCTTGCCGCGATCTGCCAGGCGCAGCCGCGCAGCCGGCATCCCGGTCATCTTGTGCACCGCATGCGCCAGGGTGAGCACTTTCCGCTCCCGCGCATAGTGTCCCAGTACGCGAGGAAAGGTGCCCAGGCCCCTCGGGTGCGGATGGCCAGTCCGGGCGGGTCCTGCGACGGCGTAAGCGCCGCCATCGCTGCACACCATCGCCTGGGGATGCGCCAGGAAGCGCTCGCAATTGCTCTCGTTCATCGCGAACACCACCGTGCCGACGCTGCCCTGGTTGCTCCGCAACAACGCCACCGCCGCGGCGTACGGCTCCAGGTTCCTGTCCCTGGCCCAAGCGTCGAGCCGCTTGCCCACCGCGTCGCGGTCACCCGCCGCCGTGACATCGGTAATGAGAATCTTGTCCCAGCCACCGACCTGCTCGACGTCGGCGAGCGTCTCGGCGCGCACCCGCCCACCCGTCGCGCCGTCGTCGATGCGACGCAGAAACGCTTCGGTGCCTCCGTCCCGGGCCCAGACCGGGAACCGCGTCGTGAGCCCGGTGGCCCAGGCGATATACGGGTAGCGATCGAAGGTGAGATCCAGTCCCGTCTGTCGCGCGGCGGCGATGCGCTCGAAAACGGCGTCGATCTTGTGCCAGTTGCGCGGACCGCCGGTCTTGAGATGCGAGAGCTGAAGCGGGCATCCCGCCCCTCTGGCGATCGCGATGGATTCCTCGATGGCCTCCAGTAGCTGGTCGTCCTCGTTGCGCATGTGGGTCGCGTACGGCAGTCGCCGCGCGGCGAGCGGACGGCACAGCGCCACCAGCTCATCCAGTGAGGCGAAAGCGCCCGGCGTGTATTCGAGACCGGTGGACGCGCCGCACGCGCCGCTGGCGAGGGCGGCCTCCACCAGCTCGGTCATGCGAGCCAGCTCGGCGGCGGTGGCCGGACGGTTGTCCAGTCCCACCACCACGCGCCTGACCGTGCCGAGGCCGACCATGGTGGCCAGATTGACGGCGCTGGGCAATGCCTCAACCCGCTGGAAGAACGGGAGGAAGGACGTCTCGCCAGTGCGCGCCGGCACTCGGGAGGAGCCGTCCTGCCCGACCACCATGGTGGTTACACCCTGGCGGATCACCGACTCGACGCGGGGATCCTCGAACAGGCTGCCGTCGCCGTGCGAATGGATATCAATGAAGCCGGGGGCGACCGCCAGGCCGTGCGCCGCGATCTCCTCGCGGGCCGCTTCCCCGATTCGGCCCGCAATCGCGGCGATGCGGCCGTCCTGAACCGCGACGTCTGCCACCCTGCCGGCCGCACCGCTGCCGTCGAAGACGAGTCCGCCGCGGAGAATCAGGTCATAAGCTCTGCGCGAAGGGAGCCGAAACGCGGGCGCGGCAAGCGCGGCGGCAACGAAGTCGCGGCGGGAGACCTGCATGTTGGGAAACTAGGAGGCCTCAATCGTTCCGCAATGCCACCAGCGGATCCACCCGGGTCGCCCGACGGGCAGGAATGAGGCTCGCGAGCACCACCACCCCTACCAGGGAGAACGTCACCCCGCTGAACACGATGGGGTCGAACGCGCTCACGCCGAAGAGGAAAGCCGAAAGGGCCGAGGTTGCCCCGAACGACAGGGCGAGTCCGATCCCGGCGCCGATCCCGGCGAGCAGCGCGGCCTGGCGGACCACCAGTCCGATGATAGCACCGCCACCCGCTCCCAGGGCGCGGCGGATGCCCAGCTCCTGGGTGCGCTGCGAGACCGAATAGGCCATCACCCCGTACACACCGATCAGCGAGAGCAGCAGCGCGACGGCGCCGAACACCCCCAGCAGCCTGGGCATGATCCGATCGCCCTGGGTGTTGTCCTCCACCACGCTCTGGAGCGTGCGCACGGCATACGGCGGAAGGTCCCGCGCTACTGCGGCGACTTCCTCGCGCACCCGGGGACCGAGACCACCGGGATCGCCGGAGGTACGCAGGACGTAGCGCAGGGTGCGGGAATAGACCTGAGCGGCGGAGAAGTAGGCCAGTGCAGGGGCCGGATCATCGGGACCGAACTCCCGGACATCTTTGACCACGCCGATGATTTCGTAAGTGCCTGAAGACAATACCAGGCGGTGCCCCAGGGGATCGGCGCTGGCCCAGTGCCGCTTCGCCAGGGTCTCGTTGATCAAAACGCGCCGCGCCGTCCCGAAGCGATCTTCCGGGCTGAAAGTCCTGCCCTTCACCAATCCGATCTTCATCACCTCGAGATAGTTGGCGGTCGCATTGCGGTATTGCAGGATCGGCCGGTGGGCATCATCGGGAATCGTTTCGCCCTCGACGTAGTAGTAGGTGCCGTTCCCGCCGGCCATGGGCAGCTGGGTGACCGCGGCGGCCCCGGTCACGCCGGGCAGGGCCGCCAGGCGGTGGGCCAGCTCGTCCTGCAGCGCGAGCGCCTGTGTGGTGTCGGGGTACTCCTTCTGATCGAGCGAGACCGCGAAGGTCAGGGCGTTGTGCGGCTCGAAGCCCAGGTCCACCGCCTGCATCCGCAGCGACGCCTTGATCAGGAGCCCCGCGGAGATGAGCAGCACCAACGCCAGTGACATCTCCGCCACGACCAGCGAGGCGCGCAACCTGCCGTGCTTCAAGCCCATCGAGCCGCCCCGGCCGCCGTCCTTGAGCGGCTCGGTCAGGCTGCCGCGAGTGACCTGAAGTGCTGGGGCAACCCCGGCGATGATGCCCGCGGCAAGGATGACGATGAAGCCGTAGGCGAGAATCCGGGGATCGAGGCCCAGCCGCTCCACGCCCGCCGCGTCGGCCGGGATGATGCTGGCCAGCCAGCGGATCCCGAACACCGAAAGCCCCAGGCCGAGCGCCCCGCCGGCCACCGCGAGCAGCAGCGACTCGGTGAGCATCTGGCGCACCAGCCGCAGCCGGGCAGCACCGAGCGCGGAGCGCACCGCGATCTCCCGGTTCCGCGCCGCCGCTCGCGACAGCAGCAGGTTGGCGACATTGGAGCAGGCGATCAGCAGCACGAAGAACACCGCAACCAGGCAGATGGTGCCCGCTTGTCGCGAGGTGCTGTCTACGATCTCGTCGAGCAGGGTAACAGCGTGCGCGCCCATGCCGAGGTTGCTGGCGGCATAGAGCTGCCCGATCTGCCTGGCGATTCCGCCGATCTCACTGTTGAGCTGGTCGAGCGTCGCGCCGGGCCGCAAGACCCCCATGACCCGCAAGTAGCGGTTGGCGCGAGGAGCATCGGAGGGGATTTCCAGCGGAGCATAGAGATCGCTCCCGTCTTCGAAGCGGAAACCGGCGGGAAGGACGCCAATGATCGTGTAGGGCTCGCCGTCGAGCCGCACGGAGCGGCCGACGGCCTGGGAATCGGCACCGAAATGATTGCGCCAGAACTTGTCCGCGAGCACCACCACTTTGCCCCGTCCGGGCTCTTCTTCGTCGGCCTGGAAGAAGCGCCCCTTGGCGGGCGTGATGCCGAAGAGGGCAAAAAAATTGGGGCTGACCCGCGCCCCGCTGACCCGTTCCGGCCGACCGCCGTCGGCCAGGTTGTAATCCCCACCGGTGTACGCCGCCATCGACACCGTCTTGCTCTGACGCCGCCAGTCGACGAAATCGGGCACTGAGACGCTGCTCTGTTCCCAGCCGCGCTCCTTGTTGTCGGACCAGATCTGAACCATCCGATCCACGTTGGGATAATCCACCGGCCGGATCAGAATAAGATCCACACCCGCGAAGATCGTCACGTTGACCGCGACGCCGAGCGCCAATGACAGGGCCGCGACGGCAAAGAGCCCCGGCGCCTGGCGCAGAGACCGGAAGGCGTACTTGATGTCCTGAAGCAGGGTGTCCATAGGCCAGGGGGCAGGGAGCGGGAGCAGGCAGCGGGAAGCGGGCCTGCACTGGAGATCGGTACGGGAGATCAGCGGTCCGGGTTTCGATCAGGGCGCCCCTGCTCCCGGGTGCCTGCTCCCTGCTCCCTCCCCCCGTGCAACGCTTTTCCGTCCGAAGGCATCTCAAGTTGTGAAGTGAGCTACCGAACACGTGAGGACGCAATGCTGCTCGCCAGACATGAGACCACCGAAGCGCTGGAGATCTTCGACGAGCGGGGAACCCCGCTCGGGAGCGTGACGCTGCCCACCGACCCGCGGCTGTTCGGCCTGGACAAGGGAACCGTGTTCCTGAATCGTTCCGCTCCGGTGCCAGCGCTCTTGCAGGGGCCCGCCCAGGCCGCTTGAGCAGGTAACCCGTCCTGCCCGGGCGCGCACGCATCTAAATTGCTAGCGTGCGCGCCGATCTCCTCCGACATTTTCGCTCCTGCCAGCTGCGGCGTCGCGGCACCGCTCTTCTCGCGGCGGCCGCAGCCGCATTCCCGTCCGTCGCCCTGACACAGGCGGCCCCCGCGACGAATCGTGCGGGCCTGCTCGGCGAGGCCGAGCAGGCCATCGCCGAAGGACGCTCCTTTGCCGCGACCAGGCTCCTGGCACCGCTGCTCACCACACCGACCGGCCGGGAGCCGGCGGTCATCCTGTTGGCGGCGCGTGCGGCTGCCGGCTGGGAAGGCTGGGGGAGCGTGGTTCGTCTGCTGGCTCAGCAGAGCTGGCTGGATGAGCTTGACGGCGGAGAAGGCAGGGCTCTGCTCGCCCGGGCACGGGTGGAGCGGGGGCAGGCCCCCCTCGATGACGCGCGGCGGGCGCTCGCGACCGCGCACGGCGATGCCCTGGGCCCGAGGCTCGTCACGCTGGCCCGCGCTTTCGACCGGGCCGATCTCCGCGACAGCGCCGCGGCGACCTACCTGCGAGCCGAAGCGCTGCTCCCCTCCGTGGGCGACTGGCTGCGGCTTCGGGCCGCCGGTGTTCTGGCCGATTCCACCGTCCGGTCGAAGTTGTATCGCCTGCTCACGCTGCCGGCTGCCGTGAACCGGGTGCGCTGGACCGAGGCGCTGGCGCTCGATCGCAACGGGGAATGGAGCGCGGCGGCACGCCAGTACGAGGCGCTGGGTGCCAGCGTCGCGGCGGCGCGGCTCCACCTGCGGGCCGCCCGCAATCCGGCCGAGCTCGCCACGGTGCGCAGAGAGCTGGTAACCCTCCTCGCGGCCCGCCCCTCTGCGACCGACGCTCGCGACGCGATCGACCTGCTGGAGCAGGCATTCCCCCGGCTTACCCCAACCGAGGAACTGCTGATTGCGCGGCGCAGCGCGACGGCGGACCCCGCGCGCGCGGTCAAGGGATTCGGCCGGGCGGCGGCGGCTCCCGCCAAGCTGCTCTCCGAGGCCGACCGGCTCAGCTATGGAAGCGTGTTGGCCCGCGTGGGGCGGCACCACGACGCGATGGTCCAGCTCGATGCGGTCAGGAGTCCGGAGCTCAAGCCGCAAGCGCAGTATTTGCGCGCGCGCAGCTTGCTCGCGTCGGGCGCCCGGAACGACGCCATCGCCGCGTTGCGCCAGGTGTTCCTTTTCCTCCCGCAAGACAGCGCAACCGCCGCGACTGCCGGCTTTCTGCTGGGGGACCTGCTGGTCGACGACGGCGAGGAGAGCGGAGCCCGGCAAGCCTATCTGGATGTCGCGCGACGCTTCCCTCGCACCAGCCACGGAGCGCGGGCGGCCTTCCAGGCCGCGCTGCTCGCGTGGGTTCATGGGCAGCGGTCCCAGGCGGCCCAGGAATTCGCCGCGCTGGCCGAGCGCGCCGGAGAAACCACCGAAGGGATCGCGGCCCTGTACTGGAGCGGGCGGGCCTTGTTCGCGGCGGGCGACAGCGCGGCCGCCGCGGCCCGCTGGCGTTCCCTGCTCGAGCGCTTCCCGTCCTCGTACTACACCGTGCCGGCAGCGGAGCGACTGGGAGCCGCGGCGGTCCGGGAGCCCCCTCCGGCCATCATCGCTTCGCCTGATAACGCGGTAACCGCGGCGCTCGAGCGAGCCGCATTGCTCGAGCGGCTGGGGCTGCGGGTGGAGGCGCGCTTCGAGTACGACCGGCTGTCCCGGCAGGCGGAGAGCTCCCCCGCCCTGCAGCTGCCCACGGCGCGCGCTTTCTCCGAGCGCGGGCTCCTGGGGAGATCCTTTCGGCTCGCGTTGCGCGGAGCCGAACTCGTCCCCCAACAGCTCGCGTTCCCCCTTCCCGACGCCCAGACCCTGGAGGAGGCGCGCAGGGCCGGCGTCGACCCGCTGCTGACCGCGGCGTTGATCCGCCAGGAATCGGCGTTCGACCCCTCCGCCCGCTCCCGGGCGGACGCGCGCGGGCTGATGCAGGTGCTGCCGAGCGTCGGGGCAGGCATGGCCCCCTCGGCCGGTATCAGTGACTGGGATCCGGCGCTGCTGTATCAGCCCGAAGTCAACGTCCATTTCGGGGTGGCGCACCTGGCGCAGACCCTGCGACGCTATCCGGTGTTGCCGGTCGCCCTGGCGACCTACAACGCCGGGGAACGACCAACCACCCGCTGGCTTGCGCTGCCCGGCGCCGCGGATGATCCTGAGGTATTCATCGAACGCATCCAGTTCGTCGAGACCCGCGACTACGTCCGTCGTATCGTACGGAACCTCGCGGTCTACCGCGCGTTTTACCCCGTCCCCCTGCCGTGAGCGATCCCGCACAGCATGACCCCTATCGAGCACTGCGACAACCCGCATACCGGCGCTACCTCCTTGGCAACCTGATCGGAACCTTCGGCATTCAGATGCAGTCGGTCGCGGTGGGATGGGAGCTGTACGAGCGGACCCATTCCTCCTTCGCGCTCGGGCTGGTCGGGTTGGTGTCGTTCCTCCCCATGATGCTGTTCTTCCTTCCGGTCGGTCATGTGGTGGATCGCTTTGACCGGCGCAAAGTGGTGATGGCTGCGCAGTCGGGACTGGTGCTGGCCGCGCTTGGGCTGGCGGGGCTTTCGCTGGCACAGGGTCCGATCCCCCTGATGTACGGATTGCTTTTCCTGAGCGGAACCGCGCGCGCATTCCTCGGGCCGTCGAAGGGCGCCTTGTTGCCGGAGATCGTCCCCGCGGGCGCCTTCGAGGGGGCGGTGGCCTGGAACAGCGGGACCTGGCAGCTGGCGGCGGTCGTCGGACCCGCCGCGGGTGGCGCCCTGCTGGCCCTGAGCCGAAGTCCCGCGATCGTGTATCTCGGTCACGCCGTGCTCGCCCTGGGATTCCTGTTCCTGCTGGCGGGTGTGAAGCC
Source organism: Gemmatimonadales bacterium (assembly GCA_036566495.1). Classification (GTDB taxonomy): domain Bacteria; phylum Gemmatimonadota; class Gemmatimonadetes; order Gemmatimonadales; family GWC2-71-9; genus JABFSM01. Next base: position 13,960 of record DATCWE010000383.1, read on the forward strand.
GCGAGCCGCTCCGCGTCCGCCACCAATCGTTTCGCTGGATTCTCTGCTGGAAGGGGCGCGCTACGTGCGACGCTCGCGCATCCTGTTCGCCGCGATCACGCTGGACCTCTTCGCAGTCCTGTTCGGAGGGGCGGTCGCGCTGCTACCGGTATATGCGAAGGACATCCTGCACGTCGGACCGGCCGGGCTGGGATGGCTGCTGGCCGCGGAGTCGCTTGGCGCGGTGGCAACGACGCTGACGCTGGCCCATTTGCCCCCGCTGCGCCGGGCGGGGCCGGCCCTGCTGCGCGCGGTGGCGACCTACGGTGCCGCGATCATCGTGTTCGGTATCTCGCGATCCTTCCTGCTGTCCTTTCTGGCCCTGGCGGTTGCCGGCGCGGCGGACAGTGTGAGTGTGGTCATCCGCATGACGCTCTCGCAGCTCGGCACGCCGGATGCCCTGCGCGGGAGGGTCTCCGCGATCCACAGTCTCTTCATCGGGACGTCGAACGAGCTGGGCAACTTCGAATCGGGGACTCTGGCCGCCCTCATCGGGCCGGTGGCCTCGGTGGTGGCGGGCGGCCTCGGCACGCTGATCACGGTCGCGGTAGTCGCGGCCAAGTGGCCCGAGGTGCGACGGCTGGGCCGACTGGAAGGGGCCCTGACGCCCCTTCCGCTCATTGCGGATTCGGGCGGGTCCCCTTGAGCCGGTTGAGCAGATTCTTCAGCTGCTGGTTGTCGGGGGCAATCGCGATGGCCTTGGACACGGCGTCGATCGCCGCGGCGGTATCACCGGCCTGGGCAGACTGTTGAGCGAGCCCGAGCCAAGTGGGAACGGACTGGGGATAGAATTCGAGATTCAGCTTGAGCAGGGCGATCGCCGCGGGCCGCGGGATCGGCAGCTGCCCCTGGGGGACCAGGAGAAGAATCCCGACCTCGCTAAAATCGTAGGCGCCGCTGCCGTAGTACTTGGCACGCAGGCTTCGGTAGAGCGTGATGGCCGAATCGGCGTCCTTGGCTTCGATCGCGTCGGCCAGCTCCGCCTGAATGCTCCGCGGCTTGGCGAGCCCATGGTGGCAGGTGACGCAGCTGACGCGGTGCCGGTCCGTGAGGGTCTTGCCCATTCCGGCGATCAGATACTGGTCGTTGATGTCGTTGACCATCTTCATCATGGCGCGCGCGGTCTTCTTGGTGTCCTTGTCGTCGGCGGCAAAGTCGTTCTGCTCCCGGCCGTCGGGACCGGTGGTGCTCACATGACAGTACTCGCAGCGTACTCCCAGTCCGGAAGCGATCAGCCGCATGCGGGAGACCACCTCGGCCCTGGACAGGTCTTTGGGCAGGACCTGCAGGTTCTTGGGCGGCGGCCCCTGAAACTGAGCGGCCAGCAGGACGGGAAACGCGGCCGCGAGGGGGGCAAGCACCAGGGTGCGCAGCAGCTGCCGGGCCATGGCACAAACTCCAGATTCGGTGGAAGGGAGTGTCGGCTGATCAGCAACGATACGGCGGGGAAGACTACCCCGTTGGCTCAGACCCCGCAAAGGGTGCAACGGTGGGCCGGCTCCGGGCATCATTCTCTCCGCATTCCATCACCTCGAGCACTCGAACCAAGGAGTTGGTCGTGCGCCAGACCAGCAGGCTCGCTATCCTCGCCGTCCTCGTCATCGTCCCGGGTGTCGCGGGTGGCCAGCAGAAGGTGGCCCTCGCCAAGCCGACCGCGGAAACGACGGAGTCGTTCACGCGCATTACCGCCATTCGCGAGCTGCCTTCCGGCAAGGTGCTGGTGGCGGACGCACAGGACAAAGTCGTTCAGCTGGTCGATTTCGCCAGCGGATCCGTCACCAAGGTCGGACGGGAGGGCAACGGTCCCGGGGAGTACGCGCTTCCGTTTGCGCTGGCCGGCCTGCCGGACGGCAGCACGCTGGTCCATGACATGCTCAATCGCAGGTTCCTGATTATCGGTGCGGACGGGAAACCCGGCGGTTTCCTTGAAATGCCCCGGCCGCCCGCCTCAGGGGGCGGTGGCGGGGGACCCGTGATCCTCGGTGGGATCCAGCAACTGCGCGGCTATGACAACCAGGGCCGGCTCTATTTCACCGGCTCGCCCTTCTCCCCGACGGGAGGCACGGCGGACTCCGTGGCACTGCAGCGCTGGGACCGGGTGAGGCCGGCATTCGACACCGTCGGATACCTCAAGCTGCCGGCGGGATCGGCACAGCGCAGCGGTAACGCGAACAACGTCACCATTCGCATGGGGAGCAACATTCGCTTCACCCCGGCGGAGGCTTGGGCGGTGGCCGGCGACGGCAGCATCGCACGAGTTTTCCCGGATCCCTATCGCGTCGCGTGGCTGAACGGAAAGAGCGCTCCCGTGACGGGGCCCGTCGTACCCTACACGCCGATCAAAGTGACCGAGGCGGACAAGAAGGAGATACTGGATGCCCAGCGCAGGAATCCCGGGACGCGGATCATGATCGGAGGCCCCCCGGGAGGCGGCGGTGGCGGCGGGCCCCCTCCCAATTTTCAGCCCCCAGCTCCTGAATTTGCCGACACCAAGCCACCCTTCGAGTCGGGCATCGGCATCCAGGGATCGGTGCTGGCGACCCCCGAAGGCGAGGTCTGGGTGCTGCGAACCCGGCCCGCCGGCGACAAGACTCCAAGCTACGATGTCTTCGACCGCACCGGGACACTGGTCAAGAAAGTGAGCCTCAATCCGAGCAGCCGGGTCGCGGGATTTGGCAAGGGGACGGTCTACGTGGTACGAACCGACGAGGATGATCTGCAGTACTTGCAGCGGTACGCGCGGCCCTAAATGCAGTGACCAGTAACCGGTAACCGGTGACCAGGGCTTCCTGGCTGCATCGGTTACTGGTCACCGGTCACTGGTCACCGTTCTACGGCTCTCCCCCCACCACCGGCGTCGGCGTCCCGCCCCACTTGTTGTACCAGCTCATCATGTACAGCTGCGTGCGCATCCAGTTCGAGGGCCGGGAGCTGGTGCCGTGCCATTCGTTCTCGAACCGCAAAAGCACCGCGGGGATGCCGCGCATCTTGAGCGCCGAGTAGAACTCCTCGGACTGGGGCATCGGGGTCCGCATGTCGAGCACGCCGGTCATCACCATCGTGGGCGTCTTCACCTTCCCGACGTACATGAGGCTCGAATGCTCCAGCCAGGGCTTCGGATCTTCCCAGAAAGGCTTCTCGAAGAAATTGTAGGTAAACAGCGGAATGTCGGTCTGGCCCGCAAAGCTGAGCCAGTCGATGACGGGGCAACGGACCGCGGCGGCCGCAAAGCGATCGGTGTGACCGATTACCCAGCTCGACAGCACCCCGCCGCCCGAGCACCCGCCGACGTACATCCGCCTGGTATCGACGTAACCCCGGCCGATCACGCTATCGACCCCGGCCATCAAGTCGTCGTAGTCCACACTGGGATACGCGTGCATGATGGCATTGCCGAAGGCGCTCCCATAGCCCGTGCTGCCGCGCGGGTTGGTATAGAGCACCACGAAGCCGTTCGCGGCGAAATTCTGGAAGGAGTAATTGAACCCCGAGGTATAGGTGCCGTGGGGCCCCCCATGGATCTCCAGAATCAGCGGGTATTTCCGGGAAGGGTCGAAGGAAGGCGGCTTGACGACCCAGCCCTGTACCTTGGCCCCGCCGCTCGAGGTGTACCAGAGCTCTTCGACCTCAGCTAGCCGGGTTCCGCTCAACAAGTCCGCGTTGACATCGGTCAGTTGCTCCAGCTGGGCCGGCCGCTTGAGCTCGAAGCGGACGATATCGGTCGGGCGGGATGCGTTGCTGCGCACCGCGAACACGATGCCGCTCCTGGTCACGGCCGCGTTGCTGATGAGATGGGTTCCGGTGGTAACCTGCCTGGCGGCCGACCCGATGGGCAGGGACCAGAGGTTGCTGGTGCCGCGGTCCGCAGCGGTGAAGTAGAGGCCCTTGGAGTCGGCCGTCCAGTCGAGCCCGCTCGGGTCGCGGTCGAGTCCGCTGCTCCGCAGCGTCATGCCGCTCCCGTCGCTTGCCATCGTGTAGATGTCGTCGACGTGATAGCTCACCGGCCCGCTGGCCGGATACCCCAGAAACGCGATGGTCTTGCCGTCGGGCGAGACGTGCGGCTGGCTCCAGGACCCGTCCGGCGAGGTGAGCTTTCGCTTGGCACCGCTCGCCACGTCGACCGCATAGATGGCGGAGCGCTGATACATCCGTTCCGCGTCGGAAGAATCATTGCCGGCGATCACGATGGTCTTGCCGTCGGGCATCCAGTCCCAGCCGACTCCGCCCGTGATGCCCCGCGGCCCGGCGTTCCAGTCTCCCCTGGTGATCTGGCGCGGCGTGCCACCGGTGGCCGGGACCAGGAACAGGTGGGAGTATCCCAGGTCGAGATACCCGGTGCGGTCGGAGCGATAGAGCAGGTTGTCCACGATGCGGGGGGCTTTGGTCCAGGTGGCGCCGGTCGGGGCCGCGGGCAGATCGATTTTCCAGCTGGTTTCTTTGGGCACCAGCATGGTGAAGCCGATCCACTTGCCATCGGGCGACCAGCGCGGCCCGCCCGGTGTTTTCAGCACGCGGGTCACCTGGCTCACCGCACCCTCGGCGTCCATGTATTTCACGAAGATCTGCGACCCGGACGGCTCCCCGTCGGCGAGAAAGGCGATTCGGGTCCCGTCGGGGGACCACACCGGGTTCGACCCCTTGGCCAGGAAGCGCAGCTTGCCGCCGTCGGAGCTCATGATCCAGAGCGCGGTCTCGAACTGGTCCTTCATCTTGTCGACGAAGCGGCGGGTGAAAATCACCTGCGACCCGTCGGGAGAAGGCCGCGGATCGCTGACCGTCTCGAAATCGAGGTAGCGGCCCACGGTGAGCAGCGTATCGGACGGTTTCTCCTGCGCGGCGGCCGAGCTGGAAACGACGGCCAGGAGAACGAACCCAGCGCATGAATGCTTCATCGAGAGCCTCATTTCAATCCGGCGTTGGTTTTCACTTTTTGCTCTTCACTGATCGGCGTTCACGGTTCACCGGCTCTCAGCATCCGGTTGCGCAGCCAGCCGATCACCAGGCCCATCAGAAACCAGCCGACCACGAGAACCGCCAGCTCGGCGAGCTGGGTCGCGATCGGGAACCCGTACCAGTTGGCTTCGGGAAGCAGAACCTCGATGCCGGCCGCTGCCCCCACCGCGGCGAAGAGACTTCCGGTCCCCATGGCCGGCCACACCGGCAGGCGCAGCAGCACCCAGGCGAGCAGGAAGGCCACGGCGATCTCGACCGCGAGCTGGCACAGCATCGGACCGACCAACGAGGCGAACCTCTGGCTCAGGTCGGGCCGGAAGGAGACCGCCGCGAAGAGACCGCGGCCGTCGAAGTAGATGCCGTTCTCCGGCGCGTTGGCGTGGATCGTCTGCAGTACCGCGGTGGAGTCGGCAAACGCCTTGGGTTCGAGGCTGGGCAGCAGCATGGATACGTGCGAAGCGGCACCCCAGGCAAAGGAAACCAGGCCGCCCAGCAACGCAGCCGAGACCAGGTAGCGGAGCTTCATCGCGCCCCTCCTTTAGTGTTCTTCGCCCGTAGTGTCCTTCTTGTGCTCGGCGGCCACCTTGGCGGCGACGTCACCCGGCACCTCGGCATAACCGTGAAAATGCTCGCGGTGCGTGCCCCTGCCGTGGGTGATCGAGTGCAGCGCGGCGGAGTAGCGATACAACTCAGCCTGGGGCACCAGGGCATTGACCAGCGTGTTGCGACCGTCGGACTCGGTGGCGAGGATCTGGGCGCGTCGAGGCGAGAGATCGGCCAGGACATCGCCGAGCCGGTCCGACGGAACCCGCACCCGGATCGAGGTGATCGGTTCGAGCAGCACCGGGCGTGCCTTCGGAGTCACATTTCGGAAGCCCAGGATGCCGGCCATCTTGAAGGCCTGCTCGCTCGAATCCACGTCGTGGTAGGAACCGAAATAGCATTCGCAGCGGAAATCGACGCAGGGATACCCGGCGATGGGGCCGCGCTGGGCGGCTTCCTGGACGCCCTTGTCCACGGCGGGAATGAACTTGTTGGGGATCACTCCGCCCACGATGCTGTCCACGAATTCGTAGCCCGAGCCGCGCGCGAGGGGTGAGATCCGGATCCAGCAATCGCCGTACTGCCCCCGGCCGCCGCTCTGCTTCTTGTGCTTGCCCTGGCCCTCGGCGATCCCCTTGAAGGTCTCGCGATACGCCACCCGCGGGCGGGCGAGTTCGGCATGGACCCCGTACTTCCGCACCAGGCGCCCGAGCAGGATCTCGAAGTGACGTTCGCCCATGCCGCGGATCAGGGTCTGGCCCAGCTCGGAGTTGTACTCGAAATGGAAGGTCGGATCCTCCTCGTGGAGCTTGTGCAGTCCGGCCGCCAGCTTGTCCTCCTCGCCGCGCTGCTTGACCACAACCGCCGACGTCGCTTCCGGCTCGGGAAACTCCATCGGGGGCAGCCGGATCGGGTGACTCTTGCTGCAGAAGGTGTCGTTGGTATGGGTGTCCTTGAGCTTGGCGACCGAGCCGATGTCTCCCGCGTACAGCTCGCTGACCTCGTGGCGCTCCTTGCCCTGCTGCACCGAGAGATGGTTGAGCTTCTCGATGACATTGTGCTCCGCGTTCCAGACCTCGTCCCCGTTCTTGAGCTTTCCGCTGTAGAGCCGGAAGAGCGACACGTCCCCCACGTGGGGCTCGGACACGGTCTTGAAGACCCGTCCCACCAGGGGAGCGTCGACGGGGGGCTTGAGCTCGGCGGGAGAGGGCAGCAGCTCGACCAGCTCCGTGAGCAGGGGGCGCACACCGTGCTGCAGCTCACCGCTCCCGCAGAAGAGCGGGACGATCTCGCCGGCCAGCATGGCCTTTTTCATGGCGGGTACCACTTCCTCGCGGGGAATGCTCTCGCCGGCGAGGTATTTCTCGAGCAGGGCATCGTCGGTGGCGGCCACCGCCTCGGTCATCTGCTCGGCGTACCGCGCGAAGGCGTCCTGGTATTCGGCCGGCACCGGCACTTCCTCGTATTCCCCCGCCTTGGAGCCGGGCTTGAAGAGCTGACAGGTCTGGGTGAACAGGTTGATAATGCCGCGGAACTGCGCGCCGTCACCCACCGGGATCTCCACCGGCAAGACCTTGGGCGTGAGGCGCTCCTTCACATCTTCGAAGACCCGCTCGAAGTTGGCGTGCTCCTTATCCATCCCCGAGACGAAGATCAGGCGCGGCAAGTGGAGCTCATCACACGCCTGCCAGCACTTCTCGGTGCCGACCTCCACGCCGCTGACCCCGGACACCACCACGACGGCGGCGTCCGCCACCGACAGCCCGCAGATGACCTCGCCGAAGAAATCGAGATAGCCGGGGGCATCGATCAGGTTGAGCTTCACGTTCATCCACTCGGCGATGGCGACGCCAAGGGAGATGGAGTGCTTGCGCTCGATTTCGTCGGGGGAGGTGTCGGTGAGAGTGCTGCCGTCCTTGATCGTACCGTGCCGCCGGCTGGAGCCGGAGACGAAGGCGAGGGCATCGACCAGCGTCGTCTTTCCGCTGGCCCCGTGGCCTACGAAAGCGACGTTTCTGATAGCGTCAGGGCCGTAGATCTTCACGGCGCCTCCTTCGGACTTTTGGGATTCCCGATTCTGGCTCCCCCGGGAGGGTTTGTCAAAGCTCGGAATCGGGATTCAGGAGCCAGGGGTCGGGGGCCACCTCCCGTCCCCGTGTTTCCCCCCTGCACTTGCCAGACTGCCCGGATTTCGATACCGTATCCGTAATCGGGGCCCGAGGTTAAGGGACCGGCCTTGGCGGATGGAGCAAGGGCTCCATTCGGTCGAAGGCGCCACCTGCGTGAGTCACGCGGGGCGGCGCCCTTTTTCTTGTTTGGCCCCGGCTCCAACCGGCACCGGCACGCGACAAGCACTCGACCCGCGGGAGCAACACCATGAGACGCAGCACATCCGGCGACACCGAGCTCGAGGTGGGAGACGATTTTGCCGAGGGCGCCCTCGATCGCCGCCAGCTCCTCGATGCCCTCCAACGGGTGCGGCGCGGGGACTTCAGCGTTCGGCTTCCCGGCTCGTTGACCCGCATCGACGGCAAGATCGCCGACACCTTCAACGAGATCGTCGCCGCCAACGAGAAGATCGCCGCAGAGCTCAAGCGGGTGGGCCAGGTGGTGGGCAAAGAGGGGAAAACCCGCGAGCGCGCGAGGTTCGATCAGCCGAGGGGAGCCTGGGGAGAGATGGAAACCTCGGTCAACACCCTGATCGACGATCTGCTCCGGCCGACCACCGAGGTCACCGAGGCCATCGCGGCCGTGGCCCGGGGCCACCTGACGCAGACCATGCGGCTCGACGTGGACGGGAGGCCCCTGGAGGGCGAGTTCCTGCGCTCCGCGACCATCGTCAACACCATGATCCAGCAGCTGGGAATCTTCACCTCCGAAGTGACCCGGGTAGCCCGGGAAGTGGGCTCGGACGGCAAGCTGGGCGGCCAGGCGCAGGTCCCGGGGGTGAGCGGGGTCTGGAAGGACCTGACTGAGAGCGTCAATTCGATGGCCAGCAACCTGACCGCCCAGGTCCGCAACATCTCCGAAGTCACCATCGCCGTGGCAAGCGGGGACCTCTCCCGCAAGATCACCGTCGACGTCCGCGGCGAAATCCTGCAGCTCAAGGAAGCGATCAACACGATGGTGGATCAGCTGCGCTCCTTCGCGTCGGAAGTGACGCGGGTGGCCCGCGAGGTCGGCACCGAAGGGAAGCTGGGCGGGCAGGCGGTGGTGCCGGGCGTGGCGGGGACCTGGAAGGACCTGACGGACAGCGTGAACGCCATGGCCG
>DATCWE010000023.1:0-2930 GCA_036566495.1 Gemmatimonadales bacterium
GGACCTGCCCGCCAGCCGGTATTTCTCGATCACGCGCGTCTCGGTGCGCCCGGGGCACAACGCGGAATACGAGGCCAACCGGAAGGTGATCAAGGCGGCGCATGAGAGCGTCAAGGCCGGCGACAAGTTCTCCATCTGGCAGGCCGCCAGCGGCGCCCCGGCCGGGACCTATTTCGTCTTCGTGGCGCGAAAGTCTCTCGCCGAGCTCGATCAGGACCCGGCGATTCACGGGCCGGCCTACGTGGCGGCACTGGGTGACTCGACGGCGCGGAGCAAGCTGTCGGCGAACACCTCCGCCGCGGTCATCAGCAGCCAGACCGATCTCTTCTCCTTTGCCCCGCAGCAGAGCTATCCGCCCGCCGAGTGGGTGACGGCGGATCCGGGCTACTGGAAGCGCAAGCCGGCGCCGAAGAAGGCCACGCCGTAGTCGGAGCTTCTCTCTTTCGGTGTGCCGAGGGCCGATCCTCCTCCGGAGGGTCGGCCCTCGCCGCGTTACCGCCCGGGCAAGCGAACCGCCGTCACTCGGGTGGGCGGGGCTGGAAGCCCATCTCCTCGAGGAAGCGATAGCCGCCCGTCGGCAGGTCCTTGCGACGCTCCGCCCGGGTCAGCACCAGCCGGTCCTTCGCGCGGGTCATCCCCACATAGAGCAGCCGCCGCGCCTCCTGGAGCTCATCGTCAGGCGGCTCTCGCCCATCGCGCGGCACGCCGGGAAGCTGCGCATCCTCCGCGCCCACGATGTAGACCCGGGAAAACTCCAGCCCTTTGGTCGAGTGCAGCGTCAGCAGGTTCACCCGGAACGGCAGCTCGGCGTCCTGCTCCGCCGTGTCCGATCGCGACAGCGCCACCCGGGTCAGGAACTCGCGCAGCTGATCTGCCAGAGCATCCCCCGGCAATCCCTCCAACAGCCGCCGTAACCGGGTCATCGCTTCGGGGTAGCGCTGCGCCGCCGACTTCTCCCTCCGCAGCTCCTCCAGCTTCCGCCGGCCGCCCAGCTTTTGAATGACCTCCTCCAGCGACGGCGCGTCGAACGCCCTCGGCGAGGCGCGCTCCAGCCGATAGTGCTCCAGGCAATCGCTGTAACGGCCCAGCGCGTAGGCCCGGCTGACCTTGAACAGCAGCCTGCCCTCTTCGGTCAGCTCGCCCGGATCGGTGAGCGCTAGGGCCACGCCCAGGTAGTCGAGCAAATGGGCCAGCGCGGTCTTCCTGGCCCGCGCGAGCTTGCGCTTCTGGAGCTCCAGGAACACCAGCGCCAGCGCGCGCGCATCGTCGCGGGCCCGGTGCGCCTGGCCCACCTCGATGCCGAAGGCGTGCGCCAGCTCGCCCAGCTTGCAGCTCCCCGAATGCAGCGCGCGCGCCAGCGGCAGCGAATCGTAGCTGACGAAGGCCGCCCCCTCGGGCAGCTCGGCCCCCAGCCGGCGCAACACCGGAAAGTCCAGTCCGTTGCCGTTGTGAGCCACCCAGATGTCTTCACCGCAGAAGCTCCGGAAAGCGGACCAGACCGCGGCGAGCCCGGGCATTTCGCTTACGTCGTCATCGGTGATGCCATGGACCCGCCGAGCGCTCTCGGCGATCGGCACCCGCGGCTTGACCAGCTGGCCGTACTCCGCGACGAGGGCGCCGCCGCTAACCCGCACCGCCCCCAGCTCGACGATCTCGCAGCTCGTTGTGAAATCGGTGGTTTCGATATCCACCGTGACAAAGCTCTGGAACGCGTCGGGCAGCGCGCCCGCGCGCACCAGCTGCAACGCTTTGAAGACGCCGAGCGCGAGCCCGGCCGAACCGCCGTCACTGGGTGACAGGATCAGATCGTCGGCCGCAGGCAGCGCGCCGGCCTCGAGATAGGCGACCGAGCTGACTCCCCCCTTGAGCAGCAACCCCGACAAGGCCAGCTCCAGCCCGCCGAGCCGAGGCAGCCAGACCCGCCGGCGGCCGTGCTGTGCTTTGCCCAGGTGCTCAGCCAGCGCCACGACGGCGGGATCGGCGGCCGGGTCGCTCAGCTCCTCGTGGAGATCTTCCAGCACCGTGCGGTAGGTGCCGACGCGCTGGGAGAGCAGCTCCTCGACCAGCCCCGTCAGGGTTGGGTGCTGCTCCGCCAGCGCGGGCAGGTTCTGCAGGGTGGAATCGGCACGCCGGAGCTTCTTGCGCTCTTCCTCGTCGAGGTCGCGCGAGCGCGCGAGCCTCCGCATCCACACCAGCGGCTCGAGCTTGCGGCGCTCGGCTTCCGACACGATACCGGACCACTGGTTGGGCGGCAGCACCACCCGGATGAAGGCCTCCTGGCGCAGCGCGTCGGCGGGGTCGGCGATAACCCGCAGCGCCGCAATCAGGTAGCGCACCACCGGATTGTCCCGCAGCGCCCGGCCGGAGGCCAGCCGGCAGGGAACCCCCGCGCGCAACAACTCGGCCTCGAGTCGCTCGCCGATCTCGTGTTTGCGGTAGAGCACGCCGTAGTCGCTCCAGTCGAGCCCATGGCGCCGCTTGTCCTCCAGCAGGTCGGCCAGCAGCCAGCGCGCCTCAACGTGCTCGTCGGCAAAGCCGTGCACCCCGATCGCGAACTCGGACCGGTGGTTGGCGGTGAGAACTTTGGCGTCGAAGAGCTGGGGATTGCGCTGCATGAGCAGGCGAGCAGCCGCAAAAATATGGCTGGCATTCCGCCGGTTTTCGTCGAGCAGGATCGCGCCCACCCCGAAGTCCGTGCCGAACTGCTGCAACACCTTGGGGTCGGCGCCGGTCCAGGAGTAGACCGACTGTTCGTCGTCGCCCACCACAAAAACGTTGCCGTGCTGCGCGGCAAGGCGGCGCACTACGGCGTACTGCTTGGGATTCAGATCCTGAAACTCGTCCACCAGCAGGTAGTCCCAGCGCGCGGCCACCTCCGCGGCGATCTCCGGGTAAACGGCAAACAGCTCCGCGGTCTTGAGCACCAGCTC
>DATCWE010000201.1:0-6498 GCA_036566495.1 Gemmatimonadales bacterium
CGCCTCCGCGAGCCGGGCCTGCTGGCGGCTGGCTTCGAGGGAGCGGTACAGGATATCGGCCTGATCGACGGCCCGCTTGAGCCGGGACTCGTTCTGCGAGCGAACCGGAATCGACTGCAGCTCGCGGGAAGACAGGCTGACGCGGCTGCTCAGCTCGTTCTGCCGATCCTGCAGCTGGCGGACCAGGGCCTCGGCATACAGCGGGATCGTCTGGGTCCGCAGCAGCTGAATCCGGTCGCGCAGGCGCCGGACCCCGTCATACTCCTCGGTGTACTTCGTCAGCATCGTACGCAAGTCGGCTTCGGCGGTGGAAAGCTCGCCCAGCACCTTCTGCAGGTCGGGCGCCTGGCGAATGGCCCCGATCGTGTTGAAGGCATCCACGGCGATCTCGCCGGCCCGGTTGCGCTTGAGCACCTCCTCGATGTCCCGCTGGTCCCGCCGCAGCGAGTCGAGCACGGTGCGCTGCTTGAAGTACTCCGAGTAGACGGTCGGCTGGGTGAATTGCAGGCCCGCGGCCACCGGCGCATCCTCGCGCGGGAGCGTAACCGTGCCGACCCGGAACGACTCCAGCGCTTCTTCCGCGGATTTCAGGCGTTCGGCCTGGTCTATCACCTGGGTATCCAGCACCGCCGCGAGCAGGGTGAGCTTGCGGCGTTTCTGATCCGCGGCCTCGTCCACATAGCGCTGGATCAGGGTATTGAGGGTCGCGGCGGCCGCCTCCGGGTTGTCGTCCTGCAGCTGGAGGACCAGGAAGTTCCCTTCCTTGAGCTTGGTGGTAAGGCTCTTGATCAGCTGGCCCGAGGCTTCGCGCGGGGTGACGATGTCGAACTTGACGGTGCGTCCCCATTGGGCCCGCGTCGGACGAGGGGCCCAGCGGAAGCCGACTTGCCGCCCGACGGAATCGGCCAGGCTGCCCGCTTCGGTGTAGACGCCATTGCGCTGGACCAGTCGGTAGCTCTTCCCGTCCTTGGAGATGGAGAGCTCGAACTGGCCGGGGAGAAATCGGGTGGTCAGGTCGAACGCACGGAACAGCGTCGAATCGGACTTCTCGGCGTAGTCGAGATACAGCTTGCGTCGCTGCACGACCGGGTCGAGCACCTTGAAGGTGGTGAGCAGCTCGACCCACGCCTTGGACTCCAGCAGCTCCTCGCCCTGAATCGGGCCCGACTTGCCCTTATTGGGGGTTTCGATCCAGATGGTGGCCTGGACCGAGTAATTCGGCTTGATGACCCGGGTGCCCGCGATGCCGCCGCCCAGCCCCAGCAGGGTGAGTCCCAGGATGGTCCAGCGAAAGCGGCGGAGTGAGGAGATCACCCGGGTGAAATCCGGGGCGCCGCCCGGGGGCTGGGTGTAGGTCGTCAAATCCGCAGCGGTCGCCGGGGCGCTGGTCAGCACGCCTTGCGTCACTGGATCGGGGCCCTGGGGAATCGGCATTCGTAGCTCTTTCGGGTTCCACTCAAGCAGGGAAAATCATGGATAGCTAAGGGTGTTGCAAGGGCGGTACCACCTGTGGCGTTGGGCCGGGAAGTGGGGCAAAGTACCGTCGTGATCCCATTTGCTGTTGTTGCGGCAATGCATCAGTCGACGTATCCTTGCGTCAGTTGCTACTAGACGACAGCGAATCTGTTGCTTGCACGCACGGCGAGGCACGGAAATCGCAGCATAGGGGCGGCACAATCGCAACAGAGCCACGACAGGAGCAGGCATGAGCAGCACGAGCACAGCTGCGACCGGCGGAGCGCCCGGCTTCCCGGACTCGGGAGGGACTCGCGACCCCCTCTCGATCCCGACGGAAGTGAAGGCAAACATCCGAATTCTGCTGATCGACGATGAGCGCACGCTGCGGGAGAGCTGCGCGAGCGTGCTGCAGATGGATGGCTTTTCGGTGACGCTGGCGGGGCGAGGCGAGGAAGCCCGCGAGCTGCTCAAGCGCCGCAAGTTCGACATCGTGCTGGTCGATCTGTATATGTCGCAGGTTTCCGGACTCGAGATCCTGCGCGCCGCGCTGGAGGAGCACAAGGACACCATCGTGGTGGTGATGACCGGCAACCCGAGCGTGACCTCGAGCATCGAGGCCCTGCGTGCGGGCGCCTGGGATTATCTGCCCAAGCCGTTCAGCGCCACCCATCTGCAGGTCCTGATCGGACGGGCTTCGCACGCCGTCATGATGAGCCGCGAGGCCAGTGAGCTGCGGCAACAGGTGCTCCAGCAGCACAGCCACAGCGATTCGACCGCCCTGATCGGGATTTCGCCGCTCTTCCGCAAGGCGGTGGAGCTCGCCCGCAAGGTCGCCCCCACCGACGCTTCGGTCTTCATCAGCGGCGAGAGCGGCACCGGCAAGGAAGTCATCGCCCAGTTCATCCATCAGCACAGCCGGCGCGCCCGGAAAGCGCTGGTGGCGATCAACTGCGCCGCCCTGCCGGAGCCCCTGCTGGAATCGGAGATGTTCGGTCACCGCAAGGGATCCTTTACCGGGGCGGACCGCGACAAGCCGGGACTGCTCGAGACTGCGAACGGCGGGACCCTCTTCCTGGACGAGCTCACCGAGATGCCGCTGGCGTTGCAGGCCAAGCTGCTCCGCGTGATTCAGGACGGCGTGGTTCGACGGGTCGGCTCGGAGACGACCGATGCCCAGGTCGACGTGCGCTTCATCTCGGCCACCAACCGGTATCCGCAGCAGGCGGTGGACAGCGGCATTCTGCGGGGCGACCTCTTCTATCGCCTTCGCGTCGTGCCGATCGCGCTGCCGCCGTTGCGGCAGCGCCAGGAAGACATCCCCCTGCTCGCCAACCATTTCCTGAGCCACTACTGGGTTCGCCATCGCGGCGGGGCGGCCCGCTTGCCGCGTTTGAGCGAGGAGAGCATCAACTTCCTGCGCTCGCGCCCCTGGCGCGGCAACGTGCGCGAGCTGCAGAACGTCATCGAGCACGTCGCCGTGCTGGTGGATCCCGACCAGGAAATCCAGCCGAACGACATTCCCGTGTACGACGACGGCGGCACCGATCCCAGCCAGGAACGGCCCTCGGGGCTGCCCGCCAACGATGAGCCGTATCATGCCGCCAAGGAAAAGGTGGTGGCCCACTTCGAGCGCGAATACTTCGCGCGGCTGGTCAATCGGGCGGGCGGCAACATGTCGAAAGCGGCGCGACTGGCCGGCGTCGACCGGACGACGCTGTACCGGCTCATGGACAAGCATCAACTTCCGCGCGACGAGCGAGCCGGAGACGTTGAGTAATGGCGTCCAGGACGGGGGAGCCCGTGTTATCGCGGCTCCTGACCGAGGCGGCCCGGCAGCTGATCGACGACTGGCAGGTCGTCCGCCAGGATGCCGCTTCGCGCGAAGAAGTCGTGCAAGCCCTGGGCAGGCTGACCAGTGCCCTGGAGACCTGCATCGACGGCGAGCAGCCCGGTGACCTGACCGAGCTGTCCAAATCGCAGCTGCCCCGCCGACTGCTCGGGTTGTTGCGGGGCCGGGTCATCCGCCTGGCCGCCGCCGAGCCGTCAGCGCCGGACGGCGGCGAGCTGCTGAAGACCCTGCTCACCTTCGAGCTGGTAAGCCAGCAGCTGGAGCCCAACTGGGATCAGCGCTTCGCCGACCGGCTCACCGGCCCGGATGGGCTCGAGCTGGTGGTCGAGCTGGCCCACGATCTCCGCTCCCCGCTGACCTCGATTCTCTTCCTCGGCGAGACCATGAAGCGGGGGCGCAGCGGACCGGTGACGCCGCTGCAGGAGCGGCAGCTCGGCCTCATCTACAGCGCGGCCTTCGGGCTGAGCTCGGTGGCCAGCGATGTCATCGAGCTGGCCCGCGGCGGCGACCGCCTGGTGGATCTCGAGCCGCTGCCGTTTTCCATCCAGGATATCATGGAATCGGTGCGCGACATCGTGCAGCCGATCGCCGAAGAGAAGGGGCTCGAGGTGCGCCTGTCGCCCTGTCAGCGCGGTGCGCGGGTCGGTCATCCCGTGGCCCTGAGCCGGATTCTGCTCAACCTGACGACCAACGCGCTCAAGTTCACCGACGAAGGCAGCGTGGAGGTGTCGGCCAGCGAAATCGGGGAGACCGGCGTGGAATTCTCGGTCCGTGACACGGGGAGGGGAATCCCCTCGCAGGCCATGGCCCTCCTCTTCGAGCCGTTCCGCCGCCGCCAAAAGGACCGCGACTACGCCTTTTCGGGCTCGGGGCTGGGCCTCTCCATCTGCCGCAAGCTGGTGGAGGCCATGCAGGGCGACCTCAATGTCGAAACGACGGCCGGGGTCGGGACCCGCTTCTATTTTACGCTCAACCTCCCGCTCGCCGGGGCGCCCGAGCTGCCGTGAAGCTCCTGCACGTGGTGGGCGCTCGTCCGAACTTCATGAAGGTGGCCCCAGTCCTCCGCGCCGGCGCGGCGGTGCCGGGCATCGAGCAGGTACTGGTTCACACCGGCCAGCACTACGACGCCGCGATGAGCGAGACCTTTTTTCGCGACCTGGAGCTGCCCGCTCCGGACGAAAACCTCGGAGTGGGCTCCGGTTCCCACGCCGAGCAAACGGCTCGCATCATGGTGGCTTTCGAGCCGGTGCTGGACTGGCACCGTCCGGACTGGGTCGTGGTCTATGGCGACGTCAACTCCACGGTCGCCTGTGCGCTGGTCGCCGCCAAGAAGGCCACCCTGATTGCCCACGTGGAGGCCGGGTTGCGGAGTAGAGACCGCAGCATGCCGGAGGAGATCAACCGGATCCTGACCGATCAGCTCGCCGATCTCTGCCTGACGCCCAGCCGGGACGGCGACGCCAACCTGCTCGCGGAAGGAATCCCCGCGAGCCGCATCCTGCTGGTCGGCAATGTGATGGTGGATACCTTGCTGCGCCTCCGCGACGCGGCCCGCGCGCGCTCTCTGCCCCAGCAGCATGGCGTCGCCGGAAGGGAGTTCGCCTTCGTCACGCTGCACCGGCCCTCCAACGTCGACGACCCCGCCGTCCTCAACGAGCTGCTCCGCGCGTTGGAGGACCTCGGGACGCGCATGCCGGTCCTCTTCGCCGTCCATCCGCGGACCCGCCAGCGCATCGGCGAGTTCGGCCTGCGTGCTCCCAACGGTCACGTAAGACTGCTCGACCCCCTGGGCTATCTCGAGACGGTGAGCCTGGTAGAAGCAGCCTCCGTCGTGCTGACCGACTCCGGTGGGCTGCAGGAGGAGACCACCGTGCTGGGCGTGCCCTGCTTGACGGTCCGCACCAGCACCGAGCGCCCGGTGACGGTCACCGAGGGCACCAATCGCCTGGTGGCGAGCACCCGGGAGGCGATCGGCAGCAGCGTCGCGGCGGTGCTGGAGGCCAAGGCCCGGGGAGCTTTTCAGCCGGCGCGGCCCGAAGGCTGGGACGGAAAAGCCAGTGAACGCATCATCGCGGCGCTGAGCGCCGCCCGGGCGGTGGCCGGCTAGCCTACCGTCCTGGCAACGACTTAGCTAGCTTGCCTCTCTGGACAGCCGAGGGCCAATGGGGCTTTCGGACGAGTCCGGACCCAGAGCGGTGCCGCCGCTCACGTTCCTGCACCGAATTCCTTGACCCCTGGGGCAGCCGTCCCGGACGGGGCCCGGGAAGCGGGGGGAACTCGAGCAGGCGGGCCGCGGAGAAGAGAAAGCCTACGTGAGTCACCCGACCCATCGGGTCAGCCGGCCGTCGAGTCATCAGACGTCCAGCCCGCCCGCCCCAGCGCCGGTGCACGTCCATCACGCCCCGCACGCCGCACTCCTGATCGATTTCGACAACGTGACGCTGGGCATTCGGAGCGACCTGACCAAGGAGCTCCGCACCCTGCTCAATAGCGACATCATCAAGGGCAAGGTCGCGGTCCAGCGCGCCTACGCCGACTGGCGCCGCTATCCGCAGTACATCGTCCCGCTGTCGGAATCCTCCATCGATCTCATCTTCGCGCCCGCGTTCGGCACCAACAAGAAGAACGCGACCGACATCCGCCTGGCGGTGGATGCGACGGAGCTGGTCTTCACCCGCCCGGAGATCGGCACCTTCATCCTGCTCTCGGGCGACAGCGACTTCTCCTCGCTGGTCATCAAGCTCAAGGAGTACGGCAAGTACGTGATCGGCGTCGGGATCCGGGAGTCGGCCAGCGACCTGCTGATCCAGAACTGCGACGAGTACTACTCCTACTCCGACCTCGCCGGTCTCACCAAAGAACCCGATACGCCCTCGGCGCAGCGCGATCCGTGGGAGCTGGTCGGCGAGGCCGTCTCGCTGATGAGCCGCAACGGCGACGTCATGCGCTCGGACCGGCTCAAGCAGGTAATGCAGCAGATCGATCCCAATTTCGACGAGCGCAACGCCGGCTTCAATCGCTTCAGCAAATTCGTCACCGAGGCGGGCAGCAAGGGACTGCTGCGGGTGGCAAAGCTGGACAACGGACAATTCGAGGTGGCGCCGCTCGACCAGGCCCACCCGCCGAAGCGCGCCGCCGCCGCGGCGGAGCCGGAGCGCGAGAACGGCAAGGGCCGCCGGGGCCGTGGGCGG
>DATCWE010000039.1:0-12165 GCA_036566495.1 Gemmatimonadales bacterium
ACCGGCGAGGTGAAGCGGATGTTCGTGCACGATGCCGCGCGGCGGCGCGGGGTCGCGCGCGCCCTGATGGTCCGGCTGCTCGACGATGCCCGCGCCCTGGGTTACCTTCGCCTGAGGCTCGGGACGCTGGACGAAATGACCGCGGCGCAGCAGCTTTACCGGTCGCTGGGCTTCCGGGAGATCCCCGGATACCGGGCCGACGAGCCGGTGGACACCGTCTTTTTCGAGTGCGATCTTACCCGCACGATCGCGGGTCACTAGTCACCAGGAGCACTTCTTATGCACCGTCGCCTTGCTGCTCTCCTTGCCCTGACCCTGGCTCCCGCCGCCGCGCAGGCGCAGGGCACCGCTACCATCCAGCCCCTCTACGAGATGGCCAAGGGCTGGCTCGTCAAGTCCGCCGAAATGCTGCCCGAGGCCGATTACGGCTTCAAGCCGACCCCGGCCGTACGCAGCTTCGGCCAGCTGATCGGCCATGTGGCCAACGCGAACTACATGATCTGCGCCACGGCAAAGGGCGAGAAGAACCCGGCCGCGCAGGATTTCGAGAAGACCACGGAAAAGGCCGCGCTGGTCAAGGCGCTCAAGGACGCGCTGGCCTACTGCGACCCCGTCTACAAGATGGCCGACGCCGATCTCACCGCGACGGCGGAAATGTTCGGCATGAAAATGACGCGGCTGGGATGGGCCTTCCTGAACGTGACCCACGACAACGAGCACTACGGCAACCTGGTCACCTATCTGCGGATGAAAGGCCTGACGCCGCCGTCGAGCCAGGGACCGGGGATGTAAGCGCGTCATGCTCATCCTCCTCAGGCTCATCCATATCGCCGGCGGCGTCTTCTGGGCCGGCACCATGCTGTTCGCCGCGGTGTTTCTCGAGCCCAGCGTGCGTGAGGCGGGGCCCGACGGCGCCAAGGTGATGCTGGGGCTGATGCGCCGCAAATACATGGTCGTCATGCCGATCGTCGCGGCGCTGACGATTCTGGCCGGCGTCGGACTGCTGGAACAGGTCTCCGGCGGCTTTCACCCCGACTGGATGAGCTCACCCACGGGCATCACGCTGAGCCTGGGGGCGGCGATAGCGATCCTGGCGTTCCTGATCGGGATCTTCTTCGTGCGGCCGGCCGCCATGCGGCTGGCCGTGCTGATGCCCCAGATGATGCAGAGCCCCGAGGGTCAGGCCCGCGAGGTGCTCATGGCCGAGGCGCAGGGCCTGCGCACCCGCCTGCGTCGCGGCGGGCGGGTGGTTGCCGCGCTGCTGGGGGTGACGACGATTGCGATGGCGGTAGCGCGGTATCTATAGTAACCAGTGACCGGTGACCGGTACTGGTTACCGGTCACTGTTTACTGGTCACCGTGTTCTTGAGCACCCCCACCCCTTCCAGCTCGACCTCCACGACGTCGCCCGGCTTCATGGGACGGGTGGTTCCCGGCGTACCGGTGTAGATCACGTCGCCCGGCTCGAGCGTGACGTAGCGGCTCACATAGCTCACGATGGCAGCGACGTTGAACACCAGGTCCCTGGTCCGCTGGGACTGGACCACCTCGCCGTTCAGGCGCGTCTGCAGCAGCAGGTCGTCGTAGTCGAGGCCGCGCGCGATGACGGGCCCCAGCGGCCCGAACGTGTCCGAGGCCTTGGCCCGGAACCACTGCAGGTCGTTCCGCTGCCAGTTGCGCTCGCTCACGTCGTTGCCGGCCGTGACACCGAACACGTATTGTGCCGCCTCCGCCGCCGCGACGTTCTTCGCGCGCCGGCCGATCACGACCACCATTTCTCCCTCGTAATGCAGGTTCTCGGCGTCGGCCGGATAGATGATGGCCTCGCCGCTGGCAATGATCGAGCTGGGCAGCTTGGCGAAGAGGCCGGGATAGGCCGCGGCGGGCCGCTCGCCCAGGTGGCTCTGATAATTGAGCCCGACGGCGATCACTTTCCCCGGCACGCAGGGAGCGAGCAGCTTCACCGCTGACAGCGCGACGCTGCGGCCGGTGCGCCGGGGCGACTGGAACAGATCGCCGGAGAGCTCCCGGATGGTCTCCCCCTCCAGGATCCCGTACGATACTTTCCCCGCTGCGGCATAACGCACGTACCTGGTGACCTGGGCGTGGGCGGGGGAGACTTGAAAAACTAGCAGCGACAGTAGCACCGACCCGATGGGCAGCCTCATATCTCAGTCCCTCCCACGTTGCCCACACATTTCACAGCGAGCTCAGCGCACCGGCCAGGGCACGCCCTGGTCCCGCTTACTAACCCGCTTGAGCCCGCGATAGACGAACTTCTGCACCCGCTTGCCCTCGTAGGTCTCGGTGGTGTAGATGTTCCCCTTCGAATCCGTCGCGATGCTGTGCACCGCGAACCACTGCCCCGGCTGCCGCCCGCCGTCACCGAACATGGTCAGGATCTCGAGGCTCTGCCGGTCTATCACGTAGATGTGCTCGTTCTTGCCGTCGGCCAGATAGAGGTACTTCTGCTGCGGATCCCGCGAGAACGCGATGTCCCAGACCGAGCCGTCGCCCAGCGTGCGGGGCGCGATCCGCACTTCCTTCACGAAGCTGCCGTCCTTCTTGAAGACCTGGATCCGGTCGTTGGGCCGGTCGCACACGTAGACCAGCCCATCGTGGCTCGGCTCGGCGCAGTGCACCGGGTTGCGGAACTGCTGGGCCAGCGGCGCGTCGGGGTTGTAGCGAGGAAGGGTGGAGTCGGAGGGCGGATGGCCGTAGGCGCCCCAGTAGCGCTTGATCTTGCCGTTGTCCATATCGACTACGGCCACGCGCTTGTTGCCATAGCCGTCGGCGACATAGGCCTCGTTGGCGGCCGCATCGAAGGAGATCTTGGCCACCTGCCCGAAGTGGGTGACGTCGTTGCTGTTGATCGGCTGGTTGGCCTTGCCCAGCTGCAGCAGGAAGGTTCCGTCGTGGGTGAACTTGAGGATGTGCGAGTCGCGCCCGGTGGAGTCCGAGCCGTTGCCGCCGATCCAGACATTGTCCTTGTCGTCGATGGCGATGCCATGGTTGGAGATCGGCCAGTCGTAGCCCTCGTGCGGGCCGCCCCAGGCCTTGACCAGATTGCCTTCCGAGTCGAACTCCAGGATCGGTGGGGCCGCGGCGCAGCATTCGCCCGTGGGCGGCTTGGTGTCCAGGCCAGCCTCGGTGCGCGCGGTGAGCGTCGGGAGGCCCCGGTGGATGATGAACACGTGGTCCCGGGAATCGACCCCGACCCCGATGGTCGAGCCGAGGATCCAGTGGTTGGGGAGCGGTTTGGGCCAGAACGGGTCGACGGTGAAAGCGGGCGCCGTTATTTCCTTGCCCTGGTACGCCTCGAGGGCAGCCTGTCCGGCGCCGAGCGCCGCCAACAATGCCAGCAGCGCGCCAGCGATCATCAGGCGTTGCTTCATCGGAGCCTCCTTGGTCGCGAAGTCGAGCCCCGTGCCTCACAGGGCGCGAAAGAGTATACTCTGCCCATGCACCCTCGGATATCCCGCGGACTGCTCGCGGCCCTGACCGCCGTGCTGCCGCTGGGCGGCGCGGCACGGCTCTCGGCGCACGACATTCCCGCCCGGGTGACGGTGCTCGCCTTTCTGAAGCCCGAGGGCCATACCCTGCGGGTGATCGTGCGGGTGCCGCTCGAAGCGATGCGGGACGTGGAGTTTCCGCTGCTCGGCCCAGGGTACCTGGACTTCGCGCGCGTGGGGCCGCTGCTCCCCGATGCGGCCCGGCTGTGGATCGCGGGCTCGCTCGACCCCGAGGAGAACGGGCGCCGGCTCGACCAGCCGCGCGTCGCGGCGGCGCGGATCTCCCTGCCCTCCGACCGCTCCTTCGAGAGCTACGCGGCTGCGCTGGACCACGTCAGCGGCGCGGGGTTGCCGGTCGAAACCAGGCTGATCTGGCGCCAGGCGCTGCTCGACGTCGTACTGGAGTATTCCATCGGGTCGGATCGCTCCAGCTTCTCGCTGCGCCCCGCCCTGGGCCGCCTGGGTCTCCGCACCACCACGGTGCTGCGCTTCCTGCCGCCGGGGCGCTCCGAGCGGGCCTATCAGTTCGTGGGCGATCCCGGGCTGGTGCGGCTGGATCCGCGCTGGCACCAGGCCGCGTTTCGCTTCATAGCGCTGGGCTTCCGGCACATACTCGACGGCATGGATCACCTGCTCTTCGTGCTCTGCCTGGTGATCCCGCTGCGCAAGTGGCGGCCCCTGCTGGCGGTGATCACTGCGTTCACCCTGGCCCACTCGGTCACCCTCATCGCTTCGACGCTGGGGCTGGCGCCCCAGGCGCTCTGGTTCCCGCCCCTGATCGAGCTGCTGATCGCGCTCTCGATCGTGTATATGGCGTTCGAGAATATCGTGGGCGCGAAGCTGGAGCGGCGCTGGCTGCTCGCCTTCGGTTTCGGGCTGGTGCACGGCTTCGGCTTCTCGTTCTTTCTGCGCGATTCGCTCCAGTTCGCCGGCGCCCACCTGGCTACTTCCCTGCTATCCTTCAACCTGGGGGTCGAGCTGGGCCAGCTCTGCGTGCTCGCGCTCGCCATTCCGGTCCTGAGCTGGCTGTTCCGGCGGGTGGTCGCCGAGCGGATGGGAACCATCCTGTTGTCGGCGCTGGTGGCCCACTCGGCCTGGCACTGGATGGCCGACCGCGCCGGCACGCTGCGGCAGTACCATTTTGAGTGGCCCGCACTCGATCTCGCCTTGCTCGCCGGTGTGCTGCGCGCCGTGACGCTGCTGGCCATCGTGGGCGGAGCGGGCTGGGTGATGCTGGGACTGGTCCGGCGGCTGCGGGGAACGGCGGCGACCGGCGCTGCCGCCGTGGAAGCCGGGCCTCCATGAGCGGATTGCACAGAACAGCGGGCCTGTTGACTGCCCTACTGGTCACCGGCCACTGGTTCCCGGCCACTGCGATGGCCCAGGCAGAAGACGGCCGCTCGACACGCGTCGGCGTCTACACGGCGAGCCAGGCGCAGGTGGGGCGGGAGATCTACGAGCTGTCCTGCATGAGCTGCCACACGCCCGCGTCCCACGCGGGGCCGGTGTTCGCCGCCAAATGGGAAGGGCGGCCGCTCTGGGAGCTGTTTCGCTACGTCAGCGACGCCATGCCCAAGAGCGAACCGGGCAGCCTGACCGAGCGGCAGTACGTGCGGGTAGTGGCATACCTGCTCAAGATGAACGGGATGCCGGCCGGGTCCGCGGAGCTGACCGCCGACTCCCTGGCACTCAAGCGAATTCGCATCGAGCTGAAGGCCGATACCGCCCATCAGAGGTGACCCGTCCCATGCGTGAGCAAGAAGCCGCCCACAGACTGCACCGATTTCACCGCCGCGAATTCCTGGCTTTGTTCATCTGGGTGATCTGGGGAATCTGCGGGCCTGCAGTGGCGGACCTCCGCGCCCAGGCCAAGCCCGGGGCCCGCGGCAACGTCCCCGGTGAGTGGCGCGCCTGGGGCGCCGATCTCTGGAGCACGCGCTATTCCCCGCTCGACCAGATCAACGCCCAGAACTTCAACGCGCTGCAGATCGCCTGGACCTGGAAGGGCGGGACCTTCGGCAGCGACGAGTACTACCGCACCACGCCCCTGTATGCCAACGGCCGGCTCTTCACCGTGGCCACCACGCGCCGGATGGCCATGGCGATCGACCCCGCCAGCGGGGAGACCCTCTGGAAATGGGGCCTGGACGAGGGCATCCGCTGGCAGAAGGCGCCGCGGCAGTTTGCCGGACGCGGGTTAGCCTACTGGACCGACGGCAGCCAGGAGCGCGTGATCGTGATCACGCCGGGGTATCACCTGGCGTCGCTCGACGCGAAAACCGGCGCCGGCGACCCCAAGTTCGGCAAGCAGGGCGTGGTGGACCTGATGGAAGGGCTGGGGCTGCCCCTGGTGCCGCTCGCGGTGGACGATTCCGGCTCGCTCATCATCAGCGACGCGGCGCCGGCGCGGCGCGCGCGCGCGGGAGAAACCTGGGATTCGGTCCGGAAGATCGGGGCCGACGGCACCATCGGCATCGACCCGGCGCTGGGCCAGATCGCCAACAGCTCGCCCGCCATCGTGGTGGGCGACGTGATCGTGGTGGGGAATTCCTCGATCCACGGCTACTACCCGATCCGCTTCCGCAACCTGCCGGGTTACATCCGCGGCTTCGACGTCCACACCGGCAAGCAGCTCTGGACCTTCAACCTGGTGCCGCAGCCCGGCGAGTTCGGGGCCGACACCTGGACCAATGGCTCCAAGCTCGGCACCGAGGGCGTCGGCAAGAACGACGCCTGGGCTCCCTACTCGGCCGACCCCGAGCTGGGGCTGGTCTACATCCCCGTGGGGATGCCGCTGCTCGACGAATACGGCGGCCACCGGCCGGGGGCCAACTTGTTCGGCAACAGCATCGTCGCGATCGACGTGAAAACCGGGCAGCGCAAGTGGCATTACCAGATGGTGCATCACGACATCTGGGACTACGACACCCCGATGGCGCCCAACCTGC
Organism: Gemmatimonadales bacterium; assembly: GCA_036566495.1. GTDB lineage: Bacteria > Gemmatimonadota > Gemmatimonadetes > Gemmatimonadales > GWC2-71-9 > JABFSM01. The sequence goes on from DATCWE010000039.1 coordinate 6,461, forward strand.
TCGACGTCCGGGTCAACGGGCGGCCGCGCAAGCTCATCGCCGTCACCACCAAGCAGGGGTGGGCCTACGTACTGGACCGCGCGACCGGCGAGCCGATCTGGCCCATCGTCGAGACCCCGGTGCTGCAGAGCGAGGTCCCCGGCGAGCAGACCTGGCCCACCCAGCCGATTCCCAGCAAGCCCGCGCCGTATTCGCAGCTGGGGCTGGTCGAAGCGGATCTGATCGACTACACGCCTGCGATCAAGGACTCGGCGCTCAAGCTCGCCCAGCGCTGCCGGATGGGCCCCTGGTTCATTCCCGCCTCGCTGGCCGACGGCACCGGTAAGAGCGGGCTCAAGTGCTCGTGGTACGCTCCCGGCGCGAGCGGCGGCGTCAACATCGACGGCGGCGGCGCGGTGGATCCGGAGACCGGGATGCTCTACGTCGGCGCGCAGAGCGGACTCAGCACCATCCAGGTGCAGAAGGATCCCTGCTCCGAGTTCCGCTACAGCTCGGTGCACGACAACTGCGGGTTACTCGGCGCGCTGCCGCCCCCGGCGGGTTACACCCCGCCCGGGACCCGCCCCGGCGGCTTCGAGGGCCGCGGCGCCGGCTCACGCATCGGGGGCGTCTCCATTCTCAAGCCGAAGCCGCTCGGCGGGATCACGGCCTACAACCTGAACAGCGGCGACAAGAAGTGGTGGATCCCCAACGGAGGGTTCATGCAGGTCACCAGCAAGGACCCCCTCTTTGCCGGCGTCACCCTGCCGCCAACCAGCCCCGGCGGACAGGCGCAGCTCATCACCACCAAGACCCTGGTGATCTACGGCACCGGCCGGAGCGGCGGGGTGCCCGATGCCACGCCGATGATTTATGCGGTGGACAAGGCGACGGGAAAACAGGTTGGGGCGGTGGAGATTCCCTCCCGGACCACGGCGGTGCCGATGACCTTCCTGCACCAGGGCAAGCAGTACATCGTGTTTGCCACCGGCGCCGGCGAAAACACCTCGCTGGTGGCGCTGCGGCTGCCCTAGCCGGTGGAGCTCCGGATCCGCGAGGGCGCCTGTCGCCCGCTCTTCTGCTTCGAGGTCGGCTTCTCCATCGACCTCGAGGCGGCAAAGCGGATGACCACCGGCGCCGAGCGGCTGACGCTGCAGCATCGCGAGCATGCCGGCCTCTTCGAGCTGCGGCCCCCGCCGCTCTGCATTTCCGAGCGCGCGGCCTCCGCCGTGGCCCCCTTCCCGCTGGGCCCCGTGGTCGAGCTGGTGCTCTACGATTTCGGCGCCGCGTCGGTGAGCTACAGCATCCCCCTGACCGAGTCGGCCGCCGAGCTGCTCGAGCTCAGCCGGGCCGTGCGGGGCCACGCGGGGCTGCTGGCCGACGCCCGCCAGCGCATCACCCGGCTGGTCGAGTCGCTGGGCAGCGCGGTCGAGCGGCCGAAGATCGCCGAAGCGGTCGAGGACTATTTCATCTTCCAGCTTACCCGGCTCGAGGGCGCGCCGGACGCCGCGTCGCTCTGTGCCGACCACGCCGAGCTGCTGGCGCGGGTGCTCCGGGCGGAGAGCAGCGAGATCTCCGGGGAGGAGATCGCGGACGCCATCGAAGCGCGCATCTCCTTCGGCCGGCACGAGGTCGCGCTGGTGGACTGGGACTCCGCGCTGCTGATCGGCCCCGAGCCGGAGGAGCTCCGCGCGGTGCTGGAATTCGCGAACGTGCAGCTGCTCGAGCTGCGCTATCTCGACGGGGACCTCGACCGCACGCTGGAGCGGTCCTATCAGCTGCTGGCGCGGCGGACCGGGTGGCGCTCGCTGTCACCCGCTTCGTTCTCGGAGGGGGCGCGCCTGGTCTCGACGCTGCAGCTGGAGAGCGCGGTGCTGCTGGAGCGGGTCACCAACGCGCTCAAGTTTCTGGGGGAAGAGTACCTCGCGCGGCTCTACCGCCTCACCGCGACCCGGCTGCACCTGGGGGACTGGGCCGCGGCGATTACGCGCAAGCTGCAGACCGTCGAGAACATCTACGAGACGATGTCCAGCCGTGCCTCCACGCGGCGCATGGAGCTGCTGGAGTGGGTGGTCATCGTCCTGATCGCGCTCGAGATCGTGCTGGGGCTGGCGCGCTAGCCCTGGCTCGCCGCCCGGCCCGCAGGGAAGATCTCCTTGAACGCCAGCACGAACCGATTCATCTCGTCCGGCGTCCCCACCGAAATGCGCATGTGCTCGGGCACCGCCGTGAAGGGCCGCCCCACCAGCACGCCCTTCTTGCGGAATTCCTCCACCACGGGGCCCACCGGGCGGCGCACGTGGACCAGGAAGAAGTTGGCGTCCGACGGCACCACCGTGTAGCCGTAGCCGGAGAGCTCCGCCATCGTCTTGCCGCGCTGCTCCAGCGTCACCTTCTTGACCCAGGCCTGCGAGGCGGTGTCCTTGAGCGCCGCCACCCCGCCCCACTTCACGATCGCATTGATGGTCCCGGTGCCGTAGGGGCGCATCCGCGCCAGGATGTTCCGCGGCGCGATCGCGTAGCCCAGCCGCATCCCGGCCAGCGCCGCGATCTTCGAGAAGGTGCGGCACACGATCACCTGGCGTCCCTGCAGCACGTAGGGCACCGAAGTCGCGTAGTTGGGGTCTTCCACGAAATGGTGGTACGCCTCGTCGATCAGCACGATCACGTCGGGCGGAATCCCGTCGAGCAGCTGCGCCACTTCCTGCTTGGTCACCACGCGGCCGGTGGGGTTGTTCGGGCTGCACAGATAGACGAAGCCCACGTCGCGATAATTCGATTTGACCGCCGCGATGGTGGCCGGAATGTCCTGCCGGAAGTCCGGCAGCAGCGGCACCCTGATCTGATCGGCCTTGAGGGCCGTGACGTGCTGGTAGAGCACGTCGTAGGACGGATCGGCGCCCACGATCTTCTTGTCGTTGAGCAGCAGCGCGGTGCCCGCCATGTCCAGGATTTCGCCCGAGCCCGAGCCGAGCATCACGTTCTCGTTCTTGACGCCGTGGTGCTTCGCGATCTCGTCGACGATGCCTCCGTCGGGGTAGCCGTAGCGGTTGGCGTACTTGAACGCCTTGGTCATGGCCTGGAGCACCGATTCCGGCGGGCCGTAGGGATTCTCGTTGTTGGCCAGCTTGGCCAGCGCGTCGTATTCGTCCGGCGTGGTCTGCCGCCGTGGGCCCGCGGGGTTCTGGCCCTGCTGCGGCCACAGCTGGCCCGGCTTGAAGGTGAGCAGCCCCAGCGCGGAGGTCACCCCTCCGACGAAACGCCGCCGCGACACCGGCTGTATCACGTCCATGATGCCCTCCTCAAAGCGTTGGCCAGCCTCAATCCTTTGCCAGCAGGCGATCCACGATCCGCTCCGCGATCCCCTTCACGTCGGTCGAGTCTCCATCGCTCAGGATGATCACCGCGATCCGGCGCTCGGGGATCCGCACGAAGGCATTGCGCCTGCCATCGTCGGAACCGAAGGCGGAAAGCCGGGTCAGGCCGCGGTAGCGATCGGCGCGCCAGCCCAGCGCGGGGTCGATCGGCGGGAGCTGCCTCGGCTCCGCGCCCGCACTCGCGGTGTCGCGGAGCCAACTGCGCTCGCTTTCCAGTCCCAGCTCCAGCCGGTACAACTCGTCCACGTTGGAGCGCACCTGCCCCGCCGCGCTGCCGCTGGTGTCCACCACGGTCTTGTGCGCGCCGATCGGTGCGTAGATCAGCCGGCTGAGCAGCTGCGCGTAAGGCACGCCTGCCTTGGCGCCCAGCAGCTGAACCAGCCGCCGGCTGCCGTCGGGCAAGGGCGCCTCGCGGGTCAAGTATTGCCGCAGGGTGACCGTCTCGCCCAGCGGCTCGTCCAGCGAGAGCTTGCCGCCGCGGGCCGCCAGCTGTGCCGTGAGCGCGTGAAAGACGTCCGACATGTCGCCCAGCGGGAAGTTGGGGACCGTGGTGGTGGGAGTATAGTTGGGCCGTTCGGGCACCCCGTACGCCTTGGTCAGCAGCACCTTGCCGTCCTGCGCGACCAGCACCGTGGTCTGGCGGGCCGAGCCCGGCGCGGCGATCAGGGAGTCGACATACCGCTCGCGGAGCGGGGTGGCTTCGATCGCGCGGTGCAGCACGCGTCGCTCGCCCAGGTGGTAGCGGTCGCCGGGGCGCAGGGTCAGGAAGGGCTTGCCCGGATCGGTTTCCCGGCCGCCGTACACGAACGCCTTGTTGCGCCCCAGGATCTCGGCGACGTCCTGCTGAACCACCCAGGCGGTGCCCTCGTCCTCGGAGATACCCAGCAGCTCCGGGTGCTTGGGCAGCAGCGAATCGGCCAGGTCGCGCAGCCGCTCGCGCGCGACGACGTGCTGGTCGATGGCGACGCCGCGCAGGAAGCCGAATCCGACCTCGTAGCCGGGCGCCATGATGATGGTGTTGCCCGAGCGCGCGCCGCGCAGCAGGTAGCTGGCCAGGATCGATGCGCCCGCGGAGGAGCCGCCCACCACGCCGCCGCGGGCCAGCACCTCGTGGAAGCCACGCTCGGTCTTGGTCCCGGCATAAGAGTCCACCAGGTGCCACTGCCGCCCGCCCTCGAACCATACCCCGCCGGCGCGGCGGAGCGGCGCCACGAAGCTGTCCGAGTCGGCCAATTTGCGGTCGATGGTGTGCAGCACCACCACGTTGCGCGCGCCGGCGCGCTTGAGGCCCGCGGTGCCCCGCCAGTCGGGGGGGTAGACCGAGTCGCCGCCCGCGGTGGGGACGTCGATGATCAGCGCGTCGGGCCCGCCCGCGGCCGCGATGAAGCGCGCGTAGAGCTCGGGCCCCAGCGCGCCGCCTCCCACCACCATGACGGTGCCCTTGGGAGGACCCACCGACTGCGCGCCCAGCGGGGCGGCGAGCAGCAGCGCGGCGGCCAGCGCGCCGAGCCGGCGCGGGCTCAGGTCCACGAGAGGTCCTGCTTCCCGATCGGCAGGGATCGGATCCGCTTGCCGGTGGCCGCGAAGATCGCGTTGCAGAGCGCCGGGACCACCGGCGGCAGGGCTGGCTCGCCTAACCCGGTGGGCGGAAAGTCCGTCTTGCGGAAATGGACCTCCACCGGCGGCGCCTTGGTCAGCCGCAGCAGCTCGTAATTGTCGAAATTGCTCTGCACCGTGCGTCCGCGCTCGATGGTGATCTCCTGTCCCAGCGCCTCGGCCAGGCCGTCGAGCACCGCGCCCTGCACCTGATTCTCCGCATTGCTGGCGTTGATCACCTCGCTCCCGATGTCGCCCGCCACCCACACCTTATTGATCGCGAGAGCGCCGTCGCGGGTCACCGTCACCTGCACCACCTCGGCGAAATGGCCCCGGTGGCTGTAGTGGAACGCGATCCCCATGCCGGTGCCCTTGGCGCGGGGTCGCTTGGCCCAGCCCGACTGCTCGGCGACCAGCTCGAGCACTCCGCGCATGCGGGCCGCGTTGATCCCTTCGCCCTCCGGCGCGCCGGCCAGCAGGTCGAGCCGGAACTGCAGCGGGTCCTTGCCCGCCGCGAGCGCCAGCTCATCCAGGAACGACTGCATCGCGTAGGCGATCCCGTTGCTGCCGGGGGCCCGCAGCGCCCCGGTGGGCACGCCGAGCGGCATGACCGAGGCATCGAGGGCGAAGTTGGGGACGAAGCGCTGGGGAAACTCGGTCCCGCTGATGCCGGCGCTGGGCGCGAACCGCTCGCCCTCGCCGAAGGAGACGAAGTGGTCCTTCCAGGCGACCAGCTCGAGCACTCCGCGCATG
>DATCWE010000046.1:0-2554 GCA_036566495.1 Gemmatimonadales bacterium
GAGCTGGTGCGGGCGGAGACGCGCGCGCGGACGCTGGCCGAGGTTGCCGATCAAGCCACCACGGCGGCGCTGGCCGCCGCGGAACGGGGCGAACGCAGCCGGCACGAATTGGCGGCCACCCGCGAGCAGGAGGCCAGCGAGCGGAACCGGAAGCGGCTGGTCGAGGAATCGCTGGCGCAGCTGACCACCCGGCGGGCGGCGCTCGAAGAGCTGGAGCGCGACCGCGTAGGCCTGGCGCCCGGAGCGGCCGCCCTGCTCTCGGAGCGGCAGCGCTTCAACGGAGCGGTGCTGGGTCCCTTGAGCGACTTCGTCAGTGCCGACCAGGATGCCGCCGAGCTGGCCGAGCGGCTGCTGGGCGAGTGGATGCACGCCGTGCTGGTGCGCGACAACACGTCGGTCGAAGCGATTCGGCAGTGGCACGCCGATGCACAGCCGGGCGCGGTAGTGCTGTTGCCGGTGGATAGCGGGCCGCGCACGCACTCGAACGGCCCCAGCCCGCTGGAATCCCGCCTGCGGGCGGAAGGCCCGGCGGCGCGCTGGGTCGAAGCCCTGCTGAGCGGGTCCGAGGTGCTGGACCGGCGGGGACATGCGTTGCGCAGAGCCAGCGGGGCTATCCTGCTGGCTGGAGCCGTAGGCTCGGGCGGGCCGCTCCGGCGCCGCGCCGAGATCGGGGGGCTGGAAACCGAGATCGGCCAGCAGGAGTCGAACCGGAATTCAGTGACGGCCGCCCTCGCGGCAACGGAGACCAGGCTGACGGAGCAGGAGCGTGAAGCGGCCGCGGCCGTCGCCGCGACGGAACAGGCCCGGGAAGCGCAGCGGACGGCGGCAGCTCAACGGGAGGATGCAGCACGGGTGGTGGAAAACCTCACCCGCGAGCTCGCCGACCAGCAGACCAACCTGGCACGTCTGGGTGAGAGACTGAACCGGGCCGAGAGCCGACGGGGAGAAATCGAGAGCGCACTCGCCGAGGGCCAGCAGACCAGAGCGGCGGAGGAACAGGGGTTGGAGGAGGAGCGGGCCCGGCTGGTGGCCCTCGAGACCGAGCAGGAAGCGGCGCGGGAGAGCCGGGTCCAATGGCAGGTGCAGGACGCGCACGTAGGGGCCCGGCTGCGCGCGACCGAGGAGCGGCTAGCCCGCGCGGCGCAGACCATCAGCACCGCCGACGAAGCCGCACACTCCCTGCAAAGCGAGATCGCCCGGCTCGACGAGGAAGGCTCCGCGCTGCAAGCGCAGCAGGCCCAGTGGAAGACGCTGCGAGACGAGCGAACCCGCCTGCTGGAGGGCCTGGAGCGAGCCACCGCCGAGGCCGAGGCGGCCCTGGCCGGCTCGCAGGCCGCCCTGGCCGACGCCGAGGGGGTAGTGCTGGCCCTGCGCGCCGAGGTGGACGGGACCAGCGAGGAGGCGCACCGCCTGCAAGTGGAGCTGACCGAGAGTTCGGGGCTGCGGCGCAGCATCGTGGAGCGGGTCGAAACCGAATGGCGGCAGCCCTTCGAGCAGCTGCTGCAAGGCGCGCAGCTGCTCGACCTGGACCTCGCCACACTGGAGGGCGAAGCGATCCGCATCGCGGAGTCGCTGGACAGCCTGGGCCCGGTCAATCCCCTGGCGGTCGAGGAGCACGCCGAAGAGACCAAGCGGCTGAGCTTCCTCACCGCGCAGCGCGACGACCTGGTGGCCGCGCGCCAGTCGCTGCTGCAGGCCATCAAGGAAATCGACGGCACCGCCCGGGCGATGTTCCTGGACACCTTCACCGCCGTGCAGAGCAGCTTCCAGCACGTGTTCCAGACCCTGTTTGGCGGCGGGGAATGCCAGCTCAAGCTGGCCAACCCCGACGACCCGCTCGAGAGCGAGATCGACATCCACGCGGCGCCGCGCGGCAAACGGACCCAGCGGATCCATCTGCTCTCCTCCGGCGAGCGCACGCTGGTCGCCGTCTCGCTGCTCTTCAGCATCTACCTGAGCAAGCCGAGCCCGTTCTGCCTGCTCGACGAAGTAGACGCTCCCCTCGACGACTCCAACGTCGGGCGCTTCACCACCCTGCTGGAGGAGTTCAAGGGGAGCACCCAGTTCGTCGTCATCACCCACAACCCGCGAACGATGCACGCCGCGGATGCGGTCTATGGCGTGACCATGCAGGAGCCGGGCGTCTCCACCATCGTCGGCGTGAGGCTGGGAGAGCAGGAGCCGGGGAGCCAGGGAGTCAGGGAGCCACAAGGTCTCGCCGAGCCGGTGGCGCCCTGAGTCCTCAACTCCCCGGCTCCCCTTGCTGATCGTCCTCCGTTCCGACGCGTCGCCCGGCGACGCGGCACGGGTCACTTCCCTGATTGAATCGCTGGGGTTTCGGGCCCAGCCCATCGCCGGGGTGCAGCGCAACGCCATCGCGGTGGTCGGCAATGACGGCCGCATCGACGGCGCGCGGTTCAGCGCGCTGCCCGGGGTGGAAGAAGTCATCCACATCTCCCGCCCTTACCGGATGGTGGCGCGGGAATGGCGCCCGGAGCCGACGGTGGTTCGGCTGCCGGGCGGCTGGTCGGTGGGCGGCGCCGAGATTCTCGTC
>DATCWE010000164.1:0-26391 GCA_036566495.1 Gemmatimonadales bacterium
GAGCCGCTGGAAACGGCGGTCGCGGCCGGCAACCGGGCTGCCGCGCGCAACGTCGGCTTCCGCGGCGCGTCGGGGCTGGCGCGGCACCTTCGCGGCCAGCTGGTGGCGCCCTGATGCGAGTCGTTCCGGTCCCCGCCTCGCTCGACGATCGAACCCTGGACACCCTGGCCGGGAGCCTGGGCGACTGGCCGCCCAGCGAGGGATTGCTGCTGGATGCGCGGGCGACCAACTGGGCCTCGCCCTACGGCCTCACGGCGCTGCTCACGCTGGGACAGGCCATCACCGAAGTGAAGCTGCCGCCCGCCCGTCTGGCCGTCCCGGACAACGACGAGGTGAAGAGCTATTGGGCCCGCTGCGGATTCTTCCATGCCGCCGCCGAATGCTTCGAGCTGGTCGGCCGGGTGGCCAAGAAACCCTCGGATGCTCCCTCGGATGTCCTGCTGCCCGTCACCCCGGTGCGGGCCGCGGAGGATGTGCACCATGTGGTGGGGCGCATCCAGGAGCGGGCCCAGCGGATCCTGGCCGCCGAGCTCAATCTGGAGCCGAAGGCCACGATGGGATTCGCCATGGCGCTCTCGGAAGCGTGCCAGAACATCGTGGAGCATGCCGGAACCGGCGGCTGGGTGGCGGTGCAGACCTACAATTGGCGCAAGCGACTGGGCCGCAAGGTGGTGGTCATCGCGGTCAGCGATGCCGGGATCGGCTTTCGCCGCTCACTGGAGCCGACCGAAGCCAAGAAGGTCGGCGACCGCTGGGGCGATGGCGCCGCCCTGGAGCTGGCCATCCTGCATAACGTGAGCCGTTTCCGCGATCCGGGACGGGGGCAAGGCTTGGCGGGCATTCGTCGTTACCTTGGACGTTGGCAGGGGAAGCTTTCGGTACGGAGCGGCACCGCGCGACTGGGTGTGGTGCCGGCCTGGGATGACGACGTCCCGCTCGCGGAGCATCTCCCCTACTTTCCCGGCTCTCAGGTGCAGATCACCATTCCCGCCCAGGAGGCCGACGCGCGATGATGCAGCGAATCGACCTGGCGCCCCTGTTGCGCGAGACCGTCGCAACGCCCTACTCGGACATGGTTACCCGCTCGACCGGCGCCGCGCTGCGCGACCGAATCGAGCAAACCATCAGCGGCGCCAGTCACCGGACGACCCAGCTGGACTTCACCGCGGTCGGGCTGCTGGATTTCAGCTGTGCCGACGAGGTGGTGGCCAAGCTGCTGCTGCGGGTGGCCGGCGAGGAGGAGCACTACGTGCTGCTCTCGGGCATCACCGACCGCCATCTCGATGCGATCGACCACGTGCTGGAGCGCCACGGCCTCTCGGTCGCCGCCCTGGCCGAGGGCGACGGCGCTCCGCGCGTGCTCGGCGTCACCACTCCCGACGTCGACGCCGCGTTCGAGATCGTGCAGCGGCTGGGGGCCGGCGACGCTTCGCGGCTGGCCGACGCCTTGAGCTGGACCATCGAGCGCGCGGCCGACGCGCTGCAGTCACTCGCCCTCCGCCGCCTGATTCAGGCGGCGGGCGGGACCTACCGGCCGCTGCCCCTGCCGACATGAGGGCCCCCCGCCTCGGCCGCTCGACGCTGGCCGTCCACGGCGTCCCGGAGCCACGGCACGAACACGATCCGGTGGTCGCGCCGATCATGCAGACGGCGACGTTCGTCAACGCGGTGGGATCCGAGCGGGAAGTGCTGTACACCCGCTACGGCAACAATCCCAACCAGGTGAGTCTGGCGCGCAAGTACGCCCTGCTCGAGGGTGCGGAGGAGGCGGTCTTCGTCGCCAGCGGCATGGGGGCGACGGCGCTGGCCCACATGGCGGTGCTCCGGCCGGGCGATCACCTGATCGCGAGCCGCTGGATCTACGGCGGCACGCTGAAGCTCTTTGACGAGGAGTTCGGCCGCTTCGGGATCAGCGTCACCTACGTCGATCCGACCACCCCGCGGATCTGGCGCAAGTCGATTCGCAAGACCACGCGCGCCATCTTCGTCGAGACCCCGGTCAATCCCACGGTCCGGGTGCTCGACCTGGCTCCGATCGCGAGCCTGGCCAAGGAGTTCGGACTGGCGCTGCTGGTCGATGCGACCTTCGCCAGCCCCATCAACCTCCGGCCGCTCGAGCACGGCGCCGACCTGGTCATCACGAGCGCCACCAAGTATCTGAATGGGCACAGCGACGTGATCGCCGGCGCCGTCGCGGGCTCCCGGCCGGTGATCGAAGAAGTGGTGCGGCTGATGCGCAGCTGGGGGCAGGCCCTCGATCCCCATGCGGCGTGGCTGATCGAGCGGGGGATGACGACCCTGGCCATCCGGATGGCGCGGCACAATTCGAACGGGCTGGCCGTCGCGAGCTTTCTGGAACAGCACCCGGGCGTCACGTCGGTCTGCTATCCCGGCCTGACTTCGCACCCCGATCACGCTCTCGCGACGCGACTGCTGGACGGGTTCGGCGGCATGGTGGGGCTGACCGTGAAGGGCGGACAGACCGCGGTGGAGCGCTTTCTCAAGCGCCTCCGCCTCTTCATTCATGCTCCCAGTCTCGCAGGGGTGGAGAGCCTGGTCTCCGAGCCCCGGCTGACCTCGCACAAGGGGCAGAGCGCGGAGCACCTCACCGCTGCGGGAATTCTGCCCGGGTTTGTGCGGCTGTCCTGCGGGATCGAGGACCCGGAGGATTTGCTGGCGGATCTCGAACAGGCGCTCGCGAAGTAGCTACCAATTCTTCCGTGATCCGCTTCAGCCACGTTTCTAAGGTCTATCCCAACGGCGTCGAGGCGCTGCGCGACATCTCGTTTCACATCGCCAAAGGCCAATTTGTCTTCCTGACCGGGCATTCCGGGGCGGGAAAGTCGTCCATCCTTTCGCTGATCCTCGCCGAGCACAAGCCCAACGCGGGCGACGTTCGCGTATCCGGCTTCCCGGTGGGCAAGCTGACCGCCAGCCAGATCCCCAGGCTGCGGCGGAAGCTCGGTGTGGTGTTCCAGGATTTCCGGCTGCTCGAGTACCGCACCGTCGAGGAGAACGTCGCGTTTGCGCTGGAGGTGACCGGCGCCCGGCGCGAGGGGATGGCGAGCCGGGTCATGCGGGTGCTGACCCGCGTCGGACTCGCCTCCAAGGCCCACGTGTACCCCAAGGAGCTCTCCGGCGGGGAGCAGCAGCGCGTGGCGATCGCCCGCGCCCTGGTGAACGACCCACCCATCTTCATCGCCGATGAGCCGACCGGCAACCTCGACGAGCGAGCCACCCGGGGCATCTTTCAATTGCTGCAGCAGATCAACGGCGGAGGCACGGTCGTGGTGATGGCGACCCACAATCTGGCCCTGGTGCGGGATACCTCCTACCGGGTGCTGGAGCTCAAGGGCGGCCAGATCGTCTACGACTCCGCCCAAGAACAGGCCGGGGCGGGGTGAGGCTGCCCGCTCCGTTCCGCGAGGCGCTGCGGACCTTCCGGCGCACCCCGCTGCTCTCGGTCCTCTCGGTCGCCTCGATCGGCTTCTCGCTCTTTACCATCGGGCTCTTCGCGCTGGTGGCCCTCAACTTCCGGCAGAGCCTGCAAACCCTGGCCGAGCGCGTCGAAGTCGTCGCCTTCGTGCTGCGCGGCACCCCGACCGAGACCATCACGGCGGCCAGCGGGGATGTGCAGGCGTTCCCCGAAGTGCTCGAGGTACGCTACGTGAGCGAAGAGCTGGCGCTGGCCCGGGCCCGGCAGGAGCTGGTCGAATTCAAGGAGGCCTACCGGGATCTCGAAGCCAATCCGCTGCCGGCTTCGCTCGAGGTGCGCCTGAAGCCGGAGTTCCGCGACGCCAAGAATGCGCAAGCGGTCGCCGAGCGCTTGCGGGCGTTCCCGTTCGTGGATGACGTGCGCTATGGCCGGGACTGGGTGCAGCGGCTGGATCGCTTGCGCAACCTGGCCGCCCTGGTCGGACTGATCATCGGCCTCGCGTTCGCGGTCGTGGCGGTGGTCATCATCGGAGTGACGATTCGCATTACGGTCCTGCAGCGGGCCACCGAGATTTCGATCATGCGCCTGGTCGGCGCTACCAACCGTTACATCCGCGGGCCGTTCCTGCTGGAAGGGGCGCTCAAGGGCGTTCTGGGCGGCATCCTGGCCGTACTGATGTGCTGGGTCATGTACAGCATCTTCCGGCGCAGCGCCTCCGAGGTGGCCGGCGGGCTGGTGTTCTTCGGCGGCACCGCGATCATGATCGGACTGCTGTTCGGCACGGCAATCGGGTTGCTGGGCAGCCTGCTGAGCGTGGGAAGGCACCTCAGAAATGTTTGACGGAGGGACGGTGGCGTGGGTGCGGCTCCGCAGGTTTACCGGCTTCACGGCCCTCGCCGTCCTTACCGTCCTCACTGCCCTCAGCGTCCCAACCGTCGTTGCCGCGCAGAATCCGCAAACCGATCCCGAGGCCAGCCGCCGCCGGCTCGAAGAAATCCGCTCCGAGCGCGACCGGCTGCGGCGCGAGCAGGACCGCCTCGAGGGCCAGGTGCGCGATGCGGGAGCCGAGCTGCGCAATATCGAGCGGCAGCGCGAGGCCACCAACCGCATCGTGAACGAGCTGGAGCGCCAGATGCGCGGCCTGGGCGATCAGCTGCTGTCTTCCAGCCAGCAACTGGCCCTGGCGCAGGACAACCTGGCCGACCGCCGGGCGGTGCTCAATCGCCGCCTCGTGGAGATCTACAAGCGGGGACCGCTGTTCACCTTTCAGGTGCTGCTCACGGCCGAGTCGTTCGGCGACCTGCTCTCCCGCTACAAATACCTCTACCTGCAGAACCGCCAGGACCGCTCGCTGGTGGAGGACATCAGGCGCCTGGAAGGGCGCATCCGACAGCAGCGCGGCGAGCTGGTGGGGGTGCAGTCCGATCTGGATCGCCGCCGGGAGGAGCGGGCCAGCGAGCTCAAGAGCTACGAGGTGCTGGCCGAGGAGCGCTCCGCCCGGCTGAGCCGGCTGCGGCGCTCCAGCGAGTCCACCCAGCAGCGCATCTCGGCGCTGGAGCGCGACGAAGCACGGCTCAACGAGATCCTCGCTGCTCTGGAGCGCGCCCGCCGACCGCGGGCTGCCGCCAGCGTTCCGCTCGCGCCGGGCGGCGCCGATCTCACCACCGCCGACCTCGGTTCACTCGACTGGCCGGTGTCCGGCAGAGTGCTCTTTCGCTTCGGGCGGGACACCCTGCCCAGCGGGGCCGTGATTCGGCGCAACGGGATCGGCATCGCCGCGCCGGCCGGAACGCCGGTCAAGTCGGTTTCCTCCGGCCGGGTGGCCCTGGTCCAGCGCCTCGGCACCTATGGCCTCACCGTCGTCGTGGAACATGGGAACGGCTACTTCTCGCTGTACATGCAGCTCGGCTCCGCGAGCGTCGCCGCGGGCGAGTCGGTCCAGCGCGGGCAGAACATCGGAACGGTCGGAGGGGAAAACAGCGATCAGGGCGCGCACCTGTACTTCGAAATCCGGGGCGAGAATCAGATCGCGCTGGATCCGGCGGACTGGCTGAGACGGCGGTGAAGGGTGAAGGGTGAAAGGTGAAAGGTGACCACTAGCCGGTAGGTACAACAGCCCGAGGGGGAGGGCCCCTACCGGTCACCTTTCACCTTTCACCTTTCACCGTTTCTACGCCGCCACCGGTCCGGCCACGCCGACCCGGTCTGTCGCGGTGGTCTTGCCGCGAATCAGGGCCGCTTCTGCGGCTGCGAGCAGATCCTCCACCCGGCTGAGGCCCTGATTGGGGAAGGTGACCAACCCGGCGGCCAGGCGTGGGCGCTCGGGCAGCACGAGGTCCTCGAAGCGGTGCTCCGACAGCCGATTCGCGATACGGTCCAGCAGGCGGCGCGCTCCATCGATTCCCGTGGCAGGCAGCAGCAGGGCGAATTCATCGCTGCCATAGCGGGCCACGAAATCGGGGGTGCGAACCTCCTGCAGCAGGATGGTGCCGAGCTCGGCCAGGAAGCGATCGCCTACCTCCTGGCCCAGGCGGGTGTTCAGGTCGCGCAAGGCGTCCACATCGAGCAGCACGAAGGCGAGCTGCGACCCGTAACGGCGCACCCGCTCGCATTCCTCGCGCAAGCGCCGATCCAGCGCATCGAGGCTGGCACAGCGGGTGAGTGGATCGGTGCTGGTCGCGAGCGACTGGCGCCGGGAGACGTCGGCGCGCCGCTCTTCCCGCTCCAGCAAGGTGCCGGTCGCATTGACCAGCTGCTCGATCATGGCGACCTGCTCCCAGGTGACGGGGGCCTCGCCGCGGCGGGTCCGGATCACCACCACCGCGCGTACGGTGCGATTGGTGACCAGCGGGACTGCGGCCGAGCTCTCGACTTCGTGCACTTCCGGGGAATCCGGCCACTGCGCCAGGTGGGCCAGGAAGAGCCGGTCACGGAGCACTTCCGGAGCGTGCACGGTGCGGCCCGACATCGCGGCCTCGACCGCTTCGGGATAGCGGAAGAGATCGACGGAGACGTCGCGGAGCGTGGGGTTCTCGTGCACGGCGATGAGGCGGGCATAGCGCCGGTCCGAGGACGGAGCGAGGCAAGCGCAATGCGCGGCTCCCAGCGCCTCGCCCAGCCGGCGGGTGAGGGTCTCCAGCATTTCTTCCGGACGGCCCGCGGTGGCGATGGCCTCGATCGAGCGGAAGAGATCCGACTGGAGCGCCCCGGCTCCAGCGGCCCGCTTCAGCTCGGCCCCGGCGCGCAGGCGGGCTTCGAGCCGCGCACAGAGCTCGCCCAGATTGACGGGAGCGACCAAGACGTCGGTCGCCCCTAAGGCCAGCGCGCGGGCGATCCCGTCCCGCTGGGAAGTTGCGAACAGGACGATGACGGGTACGTTGGCCCAGCGTTCGGCGCGGAAACCGGCCAGGGCCTGGTCCAACTCAGCCCCAATGTCCGGGACCGCCACCAGCGCGAGGTCCGGCGGTGTCAGCGGATCGCCCGCCTGGGCCTCGGCGAGCGCGAATCCCGCGCGCACCAGGGCCCGCTCCAGTCCCTCGGGACGGGATGCGGCATCGCCGAAGAGGAAGATGCGCTCCCTCATTGCCCGGCTGGCTCCGCACCACAGAGGACATGCACGCGAATGGCTCCAGTAAGACGAGATCCCGCCGAGCGCCTCGGCGCTCACGTTTCGACTCAAGGCGGGGTTCAGACTGCGCCGGCTCGTGGCAGCGCCATCGGAGCCACGGCGATCCAGATCTTTACCAAGGGACCCAGTCAGTGGCGTGAACCCGAACTGACTGCGGAGGTCGTGCGCGAATTCCGCAACGCCGTGGCATCCAATGAGATCCGCGAGGTGATTTCGCACGATTCGTACCTCATCAACCTGGCCTCTCCCGACGGCGAGCTAAGCAGAAGATCCATAAGGGCTTTCACTGCCGAGCTCGAGCGCTGCCGGACCCTCGGAATCGGTTGCCTTGTGTCGCACCCGGGCAACTACATTGACCATCCCCGCAAGGGGCTGGAACGGAACGCCAAGAATTACACTCGCTGCATGCGCGCGGTGCCCGGAGTCACCGTGCTGCTGGAAGGGACCGCCGGAACCGGCACCGCATTGGGAAGCCGATTCGAGGAGCTGGCCGCGCTGCGGGAGCTGATCGGGGAGGAAGTGCGCCACCGGGTGGGCTTCTGTCTTGATACCTGTCATCTCTACAGCGCGGGCTACGACCTGGTCGGCGACTACGACGGTGTGTGGAACGAATGGGAGCGCTGCATCGGCGTGCAGCAGCTCGGTTGCCTGCACATGAACGACTCGAAGACCCCGTTCGCGTCGCTCCGCGACCGGCATCAGCTGATCGGAGAAGGCTCGCTGGGCCCGGAGCCCTTCCGGCGGATCATGCGCGATCCACGCCTGCAGCACATCCCGAAGATCCTCGAGACGCCGAAAGGCCAGGACTTGGTGACCAACGACCGGAGGATGCTGCGGAGGCTCCGGGCATACGCCAGGGGGACGGGAATCAGGGAATAGGGGGAGGCTGAGTCCCGCTCCGGCTCCCTGGCTCCCCGGCTCCCGCATCGCCATCTTTACCGTTCCAAAACCCGTTCCACCCTGAACCGGGGACTACCTCGTTTTCCATGCCGACGAAGACCTCTGTCGAACGCGAAGCGACCAGGCTGACTGCCCAGGGAATTGCCGCCAAGCAGCTCCGGGCCAACCTTGGGGCCAGTGAGCTGGTCGAGCACGCGGTTCGCCGGGGTGAGGGACAGCTCAGCGACAACGGCGCCTTTACCGCGATCACCACACCCCATACCGGCCGCAGCCCCAAGGACAAGTTCCTGGTGGAGGAGCCCGGATCGAGCGGGAAGGTGTGGTGGGACAGGAACGCCAAGCTCTCGGAGTCCCACTTCGAGTCCCTGCTCGCCGCCGCGAAGGCGCACCTGAGCGGGCAGCCGGAGGTGTTCGTGCAGGACCTCTTCGGCGGCGCCGATTCGACCTACCGGCTGCCGGTGCGATTCATCACGCCGAATGCGTGGCAGGCGCTCTTCGTCCGCAACATGTTCATTCGTCCCGCTCCGGCGGACCTGGCCCGTTTCGAGCCGGCCTGGATCGTCTACCACTGTCCGGAGCTGCAAGCGGATCCCGCGGCCCAGGGGACCCATAGCGGGACCTTCATCGTGCTCAACTTCGCCAAGCGCTGCATCCTGATCGGCGGGACCCGCTACGCCGGCGAGATGAAGAAGAGCATCTTCACGGCGCTCAACTACCTGCTGCCGCAACAGGGCGTCCTCTCGATGCACTGCTCGGCCAATCTGGGTCCTGAGGGCGACACCGCCATCTTCTTCGGGCTGTCCGGCACCGGCAAGACCACGCTCTCCGCGGATCCCGCCCGGCGGCTCATCGGCGACGACGAGCACGGCTGGAGCGACCGCGGCGTCTTCAATTTCGAGGGCGGCTGCTACGCGAAAGCCATTCGACTCTCCGCCAAGGGCGAGCCGGAGATCTTCGCGGCAACCCGGATGTTCGGGACGGTGCTGGAGAACGTGGTGCTCGATCCGGTTACCCGGACACCGAACTTCGACAGCGACAAGATCACCGAGAATACCCGGGCCAGCTATCCGATCCATTTCATTCCGAATCACGTCCCGGACGGGCTGGGCGGCCATCCCGGGAACATCATCTTTCTCACCGCCGACGCGTTCGGAGTGCTGCCGCCGGTCGCGCGACTCTCCCCCGACCAGGCCATGTATCACTTTCTGTCGGGCTATACCGCGAAGGTGGCCGGCACGGAGCGCGGCGTGACCGAGCCCGCGGCCACGTTCTCGGCCTGCTTCGGGGCGCCGTTTCTTCCGCTCCACCCGAGCGTGTATGCCAAGATGCTGGGCGAGCGACTCGCCAAGCACGGATCGCGGGTGTGGCTCATCAACACGGGCTGGACGGGCGGACCATACGGCACGGGCTCCCGGATCAAGCTCGGCTACACCCGGGCCATGGTGGATGCCGTCCTCTCCGGCAAGCTGGATGGAGCGACCTATGAGAGGGATCCCGTCTTCGGCCTCGAAGTCCCGAGCGCGGTTCCCGGAGTCCCGCGCGAGCTGTTGACCCCGCGGGGGACCTGGCCGGATGCCACCGCGTATGATGCGCAGGCGGCCAAGCTGACGGACATGTTCCGGAAAAACTTCATCGCCTATGCCTCCGGCGTTCCCGCTGCGGTTGCGGCCGCCGGGCCAAAGAGCTGATTGCGCCCCTTCGAGGTCGTCCGCGACCCGCTGTGGGATAACATCACGCTGGATGAAGCGGCGCTGGGTCTGGTGGACTCGGCGCCGTTCCAGCGCCTGCGGTACGTGCGGCAGCTCGGCCACGCCTTCCTGGTCTACCCCGGTGCCACGCACGGACGGTTCGAGCATGCGCTCGGCGCCTATCACCTGACCAAACAGGCGCTCGCCGCCCTCGAGATCCGCGGCGAGCTGACGGGCATTTCCGAGGACGACCGCCTGGCCGTGACGCTGGCCGCGCTGCTGCACGACGTAGGGCACTACCCCTTCTCCCACGCGCTGGAAGAGGCCGGCTTCCCCTCCCATGAGGCGCAGGGCGAAGCGCGGCTGCAGAGCGGGGTGCTCCACGAGCGGCTCGTGGCGATCGGGGGCGACGGCTTCCCGGCGCGGGTCGCCGATCTGATCAGGACCCGCAGCGCGAGCCCGTTGCAGGGTCTCATTTCCGGAACGCTGGACCTGGACAAGATCGACTATCTCTGCCGGGACTCGCGGATGTGCGGGGTCCCCTACGGCACGGTCGATGTCGACCGCCTGCTCGCCTCCATCACGATGGTGCAGGCCGGCCCGCTGGGCCAGCGCACGCTGGGCGTCCAGGAAAAAGGAGTGAGCGCGCTCGAATCGCTGCTCTTTGCGAAGTACCAGATGTACCGCAACGTCTACTGGCACCACGCCGTGCGCAGCGCGACCTGCATGTTCAAACGCGCGGGGCGGACCGCGGTGGCCAACGGCAGCGTGACACGCGAGCGGGTGGCGGCACTCACCGACGATGAGCTGATGCACCTGCTGATCGAGCGGGAGCGGAGTCCGCTCGCCCGCGCCCTCAGAGAACGCCGGCTCTACAAGCGGGCGCTCGACCTGCCCGGGAGCGAGGTGGAGGCGGCAACGCCTGAGTGGGTGGCGGAGGAACCCGAGCTGCTGGGCCGGGTGGAGGATGCGCTGGCGCTGGAGGTCGGGCTGCATCCGGGGGAGCTGCTGCTCGACTTCCCCTCCCGGCACAGCATGTTGGGAGTGGATCTCCCCCTGAAGCTGCGGGATGGCGGCGTCGAGCGGCTCACCGATGAGGGTCGCGCCGGTCATCTCGGGCTGCCGAGGATCGCGCAGGAGCTTTACCGCAGCGCCAGGCGGCTGCGCGTCTTTGTGGCCAGGCCGGTGCGGCGATCGGTCGAGGGGGTCGTCGGGCTGGTGGCGCTGGGAGGAGCCGAGGTCAGCGCCCGGATCGAGGCGGGGAAACCCTTACTGGATTAAGGCACCACCGGAGGCGGTTCCGTCGGGCTGCGGGCCGCTCGCAACAATCCGTACGCCGCATAGAGCACGACTACCACGACCAGCCAGCGCACCGCCACCAGCGGCAGCGACTTTACGATGAACGCGGCGATCAGCACCGCGGGGATACCGCCGAGCGCGAGCCCGAGCGCCGGCCGGATGCTGAAGGCTTCGGCTTTGAGGAAGCGAAGGCTGGCGATCGGCATCAGGAAGGCGCAAGAACCCATCATGATGGGGAATGCGGCCGTGGGGTTCATGCCGAGCAGGCTGATCATGATCAGGCAGGGTGCGTAGAGCCCGATCCCCAGAGTCATCAGGGCGCCGAGGACGAAGTTGCCCACCAGGCCCGCGAGCAGCAGCGCTCCATCCAGGCCGAGGGCGTTCCCGCCGGGGATGACCGGGTTGCCGCGCATCGCATCGAGGTTCTTGATCACGAACAGGAGGGCGGCCGCCAGCAACGCGCCTCCCATGCCGAGCTGGATCTTCCGCCGCGGCCACCGGCTGACCACGCCCGCCCCGAGCCAGGATCCCACGATCGAAGCGACGATCAGCAGGACCAGCGTCTTCATTTCCACCTCGACGATCGAGATGTAGATGAAGGCCTGCACGATGGTGGGGAGCGCGTGCCCGATCGTGAGGGTACCGGGGATGCGCTCGTCCGGCACCAGTCCGAAAAAGCGGAACAGCACCGTGGTCGGCGCGTAGGAGCCGATCCCGAGGGTATCGAAGAAATTGGTCCCGAAGCCGATGGCGGCCTCGCGCGCGGATGGAGTCTTCGGACCCGGGCTCGCCAGGAGCACGCGCCCGAGCGCGAAAAGAAAACCGGTAGCGACTACGCCGAGCGTGAGGAAGATCCAGAGTTTCATCAGGCGGGCTTGACGGCGGCGACTTCTCCCGTGACCCCGTCAGCGGAATCCACCCGGATCACGATCGCGGTGATGTTATCCAGGCCTCCCCTGCGGTTGGCGTCGGTGATCATCTTGTTGACGCAGACCTCGGGATTCTCCTCCTCGCCCATGATGCCGGCGATCTGCTGGTCTTCCAGCATGCCCGTCAGCCCGTCCGACGCCAGGAGCACCCGGTCGCCCTGCTCCAGGTTCCCGAAGTAGATATCCGGGGCCACATCCTCGTTGGCGCCGACGCAGCGGGTGATCACGTTGCTGTAGGGATGGGTGCGCGCCTGTTCCGGGGTGAGCAGGCCGGCGTCCACCTGTTCCTGGACGTAGCTGTGATCCTTGGTCAGCTGGAGGAAGTCGCCTTCGCGCAACAGGTAGGCACGGCTGTCACCCACCTGGCCGATCAGGTAGCGCCGGGAGAAGAGGACCATCACGGTGGTGGTGGTTCCCATGCCCCGCTTGTCGTGCTCCGCGAGGGTCCGATCGAAGATCTCGGCGTTGGCCTTGCGGATGGCATTGCGCATCCGCCCCGCGGCCTCCCCGTCGCTCATGCCGCGCAGGCTGCCGAGCTCGGTCGCGATGATCCGCACCGCCATCTCGCTGGCGACCTCGCCGGCGGCGTGCCCGCCCATCCCATCTGCCACGATGAACAGCCCGCGCGCGCAGTCGAGGAGGAAGCTGTCCTCATTCCCCGACCGGACGATACCGACGTCCGTGTTGCCCGCGCAGGAAATCCGCATCGCGGCTCAGCCCGGAAGGAGGTAAGTCGGCATGGAAGGCGGCAACGCCGTCGAGCGTCCGCCGAATTCGGGCTGCATCCGTGGGAAACGTCCTGAGATGAAACGGTCACCAAACGTAGGCGCCGGAGTGGGCCGAGGCAAGGAACTCACAAAGCGACCTTGGGTTGGGGCGCGAGGGGGCCGGTATCCTGCTCGATTCCCTTGAGCCCGCGGCGGACCCAGGCCGAAAAGACCAGCGAACCGAAGATGATGGTGTAATAGCTGATTACCAGCCGCCAAATGATCGTATAGAGCGCCGTGAGGGGCCGGGGGACGTAAATGGACATGACCGCCGCGGAGAGCAGCTCCGCAATACCCGATCCGCCGGGCGTCGGCGCGAAGAAGTAGAGCAGGAAGGTGATCAGGGTCTGCAGCAGCAGGACGTCGACGAAATGGGCCTCGATGCCGATGGCCCGCAGCGCAACGTACCCGGCCATCAGCTTGTTGGCGTGGGAGGGCCCCGAGATCAGGGTCGCCCAGAACAGCGCGAGCCAGCCGCGCGGCGTATTGAATTTGGACATCGCCTCATGGGCCTGGTCGATGCCGAGCTCCAGCTGCTGCAGCCGACCGGCGACCCGCGCGGTGCGCCGCCCCAGGAAGGCGATCAGGGTCCGCAGCACCACGTGCAGCCCGCGAGGCCAGATCACCACCAGAATCATGAGCCCGAAGCCCACCACGAAGATCCCCAGGCTGGCCAGAAAGAGATCGTAGAGGGAGATCCCCAGCAGGACCCCGTGCTGGCCCAGGGACTTCCCCGCCCCGAAGACGATGGCGACGGGACCCGCGATCCCGAAGAACGCGGCGGTGGCGACGAAGGTCATCAGCACCAGGGTCAGCGCGATGGGCACCGGGATGCCATAGCGCCGCATGGTGTAGATGGTCATCGGCGCGTTGCCCGATTGGAGCGGCGTCAGGTACGAGGCCCAGGCGCCCATGCCGCCGGCCAGGATCAGTCCCTTGAGGGAGGGACCGGGATGGATATGGCGAGCCAGCACCCAGAGTCGCGCCCCCCCTCCCAGCCAATCCAGCGACGCGAGGCCCAGACCGGCGAGTACCCAGATCCAATGGATCCGGGGAATCGCGTCGAGCAGCGCGCTGAAATTGTTGCCGTAGAAGAGAAGGGCGCCGATCCCGAGGAGCGAGCCGAGCAGAAACAGCTCAAACCCGCGGCGGAGCAGCTTGGGGGTCAGGAGCCGGCCCATGTCTCTCTAACCTAACCTCCGTTCCCTTATTGTTCACGCGTGGCTGAACCCGTCCTGCGCATCGTCAACGCCCGCCAGCACAACCTGAAGGGCTTCACCGTCGAGATCCCGCGCCGTCGGCTCGTCGTGCTCACGGGGCCGTCGGGCTCGGGCAAGAGCAGCCTGGCCTTCGATACGCTCTACGCGGAGGGCCAGCGGCGCTATATCGAATCCTTGTCGACCTACGCCAAACAGTTCCTCGACCGCATGCCCAAGCCGCTGGTCGATCGCCTGGAGGGCATCGCGCCGGCCGTGGCGATCGAGCAGAAGAACCCTACGACGTCGAGCCGCTCCACGGTCGGGACCGCCACTGAAGTGTACGATTTTCTACGCCTGCTGTGGGCGCGCGCCGGAACCGCGTATTGCCGCAAGTGCGGCCACCCGGTGCTCAGGGACACGGCTTCCCAGGCCGCCGGCCGGGTCGGTCTGCTGGACCAGGCGCGGATCCGGGTGAGCTTCCCACTGCCCGAGTCGGCTCGGGTCACTCACGCGGCGCTGGTCGAGAACCTGCGCGCGCTGGGCTTTCTGCGCGTGGAAGCGGACGGCAGAGAATACCACCTGGAGGAACTGCCGCCCGAGGTCGACTTCAGCGGGCTGGGTGAGGTTCTGGTGGTAGTGGACCGGCTGATCGCGGCCGAGACGCAGCGGGTGAGCGAGGCGGTGGCGCTGGCCTTTGCCGAGGGCGAAGGCGTCTGCGTGGTGCTGCACGAGGGCGGCCGGCTGCGCTTCACGGAGCGCCTGGCCTGCAGTGCCTGCGATACGCCCGCCGTGCCGCAGACCCCGCTGCTCTTTTCCTTCAATACTCCCCGCGGAGCCTGCGGCGGCTGCAACGGTTTCGGGGCCGTGCTGGAATACGACGAATCCCTGGTCGTTCCGGACCCACGGCGCAGCCTAGTCGAAGGTGCGATCGATCCCTGGACCAAGCCGCGCTACGAGAGCAGGCGGAAGCTGCTGCTGGAGACCGCGCGCAAGCTGGGCGCGGACCCCTCGGTCCCCTGGCGGTCGCTCAAGCCGACGGTACGCCGCGAGCTGTTGCACGGCAAGACGGGGCGCTACCTCGGGATCTTCCCGTTCCTCAAAGGCCTGGAGGAGAAGCGCTACAAGCAGTACATCCGGGTTTTCCTGAGGCAATACCAGCTGGCCAAACTGTGTCCCGCGTGCGGTGGCAGCCGGCTCAATGAGCACGCGCTCTCCATTCGGCTCGGCGGCTCGACCATCGCCCAGGCCGCCGCCCTGCCGCTGACGGGGCTGCGCCGCTGGCTCGGCGAGCTGGCCCTCACGGGGACCCAGCGCGAAATCGCGGCCCACATTTTCGACGAGCTGCTGGCCCGGATCGATTTCCTGCTCGACGTCGGACTGGGGTATCTCACGCTCGACCGGCAGGCGCGCACGCTGTCGGGCGGCGAGGCGCAACGCATCGCCCTGTCCAATGCGCTCGGCGCGCGGCTGGTGGACACCCTCTACGTGCTGGACGAACCCTCGATCGGATTGCACCCGCGCGACACCGACCGGCTGCTGGGCCTGCTGCGGCGGCTGCGGGACGGGGGGAACAGCGTGCTGGTGGTCGAGCACGACCTCGCCGCCATTCGCCAGGCCGACTTCATGCTCGAGCTGGGTCCCGGCAGCGGCGAGCGCGGGGGCCAGGTGGTCTACGCCGGCGCGCTGAACGGGGCGATCGCCACGCTCACCGGGGACTATCTCTCCGGCAGGAAGCGCATCGCGGTGCCCAGCGTGCGACGCCCCGCGGGTCCGCTGTGGATCAAGCTGCGCGGGGCACGGCTGCACAACCTGGCCGGGGTGGACGCCGATATCCCGCTGGGCACGCTCACCGCCGTGACCGGCGTGTCCGGGAGCGGCAAGAGCTCTCTGGTGCACGATGTGCTGTACCGCCAGCTCGAGGCGCGGCTGCACGGCGAGCACTCCGCCAAATCCCACCTGGGCGAGGCGGTCGGCGAGGTGGCCGAGCTATCGGGCTGGGAGCAGCTCACCGATGTGGTGCTGGTCGATCAGTCGCCGATCGGACGCTCACCCCGCTCCAATCCGGTCACCTACATCAAGGCCTTCGACGAGATCCGGGCGCTCTTCGCGGCGCAGCCGCTCGCCCGGGAGCGCAAGTACACCGCCGCGACCTTCTCCTTCAACCTGGCCGGCGGGCGCTGCGAGGAATGCGAGGGCGCCGGGGCGGTGATGGTCGAGATGGTCTTCCTGGCCGACGTGTTCGTGCCCTGCGAGGCCTGCGGTGGCACCCGCTACAAGCCCAAGGTGCTCGATGTCCGCATCCAGGGGAGGTCGATTCACGACGTGCTGCAGTGGACCGTGGACGAAGCGATAGCCCGCTTCCATCACCAGCCCAAGCTCGGCGCGGCGCTCTGGCAGCTGCAACAAGTCGGGTTGGGCTATCTGCGGCTGGGACAGCCCGCCACCACGCTTTCGGGAGGCGAGGCGCAGCGACTCAAGATCGCGCGGGAGCTGGCCCAGGCCGGAAAGCGGGGCGGCCGCAAACTGTACCTGCTGGATGAGCCGACCACCGGTTTGCACCTCGACGACGTGCGCGTGCTGATCCAGGTGCTCGACCGGCTGGTCGATGCCGGCAACACGGTGCTGCTCATCGAGCACCATCCCGATGTGATCAAGCGCGCCGATTGGGTTATCGACCTGGGGCCGGAAGCGGGAGCGGGCGGGGGAAAGCTGGTGGTCCAGGGAACGCCCGAGACGGTGGCCGCCTGCGAGGCCTCGCACACGGGCCGGTACTTGAAGCAGGAGCTAGGAGACTAGGAGACCAGGAGGCTGGGGGACCACCTCCACCAGCTCGGGCCGCTTGGGCGAGCGGCCGTCTCCCGAGGAGCGCCCGCGCGCGTGCCGCCACAACCAGGGGACCAGGTGGTCGCGCCACCAGAGGAGCTCGGCGCCCACCAGCCGGAAGCGGCCGGGCGGCGTCATCCGCGGCAGTGGACTGGCCCAGCGCGAATCGGAGTCGGCTATGCCCAGGGCTTCGGCCAAGGCCGCGGCGATGCGAGCGTGGCCCTCGGCGTTGGCGTGCAGACGGTCGGCGCTCCAGAGCCGAGGGTCGGACGCCACCGGATAGCGCGCCAGGTCGACGAGGATGGCGCCCGTCGCCGCGCAGATCCCGCGCAGCGCAGCGTTGAGGGTCTGCACCCTCGGCGCGAGCCAGCGGGCGATCGGCATGACGGGAGTGAGGTCGGGGAGGGTGAAGGTGAGCAGCACGGCGCCCTGACCGATCAGGGCGTGGTGCATCGCGATGATGTCGTCCGCCACCGCGGCTGGGTGGAACTGCCTGCGAATCACGTCGTTGGTGCCGGAAAAGAGGGTCACAAGGTCCGGACGCATAGCCAGCGCAGGCGCGAGCTGCTCCGCCCTGATTTGCCGGGTCGTGCGTCCCCGCACTCCGAGATTGGCGTAATGGAGCGAGCCTTGGGCAGCCGCGATGCCCCCGGCCAGCCGGTTGGCCCAGCCGCAGTAACCTCCCTGCCCGTCCGGATCGTCCAACCCCTCGGTCGAGCTGTCACCCATCGCGACGTAGCGCTGATACGGCACGGCTAGCCTCCCGCCTCTCCAGCTGCCTCGACGATCAGCTGCCAGGCCCGCAACACATCCTGCTCGGTCGTCGTCAGGTGCCCGAGTGCCAGCCGGAGCACATACCTGCCTTTGAGGCTGGTGCCGGTGAGGAAGAGCTTGCCGCCGGCGTTCAGGCGTGCCAACAGACCGCGGTTGCGCTCGTCGAGGTTGCCGGGACCCAGGCAGCGGAAGCACACGGTGGCAAGCGGCGCGTCCCCGATCAGCTCGAATCCGTCGTGCGCGTCAACCCAGCTGGCGAACAGCTTGGCGAGCCGAAGATGCTCCCGCAACAGCGCCTGCAGGCCGGCGACGCCGTAGCTGCGAATGACAAACCACAGCTTCAGCGCGCGAAAGCGGCGGCCCAGTTGGATGCCCCAGTCCCGGTAGTTGACGACCGCGGCGTCCACGCTGGTCTTGAGGATCTCCGCCGACGCCGCGAAGGAGCGCAACAGGGCGGCGCGGTCGCGCACGAAGTAGGCGGAGCAATCAAAGTTGACCAGCAACCACTTGTGCGGATTGAACACCAGGCTGTCGGCCAGCTCGGCACCCGCAAGAATCCAGCGCATCTCGGGCAGGATGGCGGCGGAGCCGGCAAACGCCGCGTCCACGTGCAGCCACATGCCCTCGCGCTGACAGAGCGCGGCGATCGCGGGCACGGGGTCGATCGCCGTGGATCCAGTGGTGCCGACCGTCGCCACGACGCACGCGGGCACCAGTCCCGCTGCCTTGTCCGCGTCGAGCGCCGCCGCGAGCGCGGGAACGCTCAGCGCGGCGTGGCGGTCGGTGTCGATCAGACGGATGTGGTCCGGCTGGAACCCGGCGAGCCGCGCGCCCTTGGGCACCGAAGAATTGGCCTCCGAGCTGGTATAGACGGTCAGCCGGTCCAGCGACCCGCCCGCGCGACCGCCCAGCCGGGCCACGGCTGCGTCGCGCGCCGTGATCAGCGCGACCAGCGTGGCGGTCGAGGCGGTATCCTGAATCACCCCGGAGAATCCCTCGGGCAGCGCCAGCATCTGGCGCAGCCACTCCAGCATCACCTGCTCCAGCTCGGTCGCGGCCGGCGAGGTATTCCACGACATGCACTGCGCGCCGATCGTCGCGGTGAGCATTTCAGCGAGGATGGAAGGCGGACTCGTGTTGGCGGGGAAGTACCCGAAGAAACCCGGGTGCCCCCAGTGGGTGAGCCCCGGCACGATCAGCTGCTGGAAGTCGGCGATGATCCGCTCGAACGACTCGGGGCCGGCCGGCGGCGCGGCCGGGAGCCCGGCGCGGATCTGGCCGGGCGTCACGGACGGCTGAACCGGATAGTTGCCCACTCGGGCCAGATAATCCGCCATCCAGTCCACCAGCCGATGCGCCTGC
The DNA here is from genome assembly GCA_036566495.1 of Gemmatimonadales bacterium. GTDB lineage: Bacteria > Gemmatimonadota > Gemmatimonadetes > Gemmatimonadales > GWC2-71-9 > JABFSM01. Next base: position 18,806 of record DATCWE010000164.1, read on the forward strand.
GCGCGAAAGGCCTCGGCATCGAGGACCGGGAGATCAGCGGCCATAGCGCGCCATATTAGCATTCCCCCATGTCAAACGAGATTGCCTGCCTGTGGGCCGAAGAAGGGGTAGCCCCGATCGACTGGGCCGCCGCCTGCCGTGACCTGTCCGCGCGGGACCCCGCGCTGGGCGCCATCATCGCGCGGGTCGGCGGCGACGGCTTCGTGTCGCGGCCCTCGCGCTCGCCCTTCGAATCCCTCACCCACAGCATCGTGTACCAACAACTCTCGGGCAAGGCCGCCGAGACGATCTTCGGGCGCTTTCGCGCGCTCTTCCACGCCGAGGCCTTTCCCGAGCCAGCCACCGTGCTGGCCACCCCGCACCGGAAGCTCCGCTCGGCCGGTTTGTCAGAGGCCAAGGCCCGGGCCATCAAGGACCTCGCGGCGCACGCGCTGCGCGGCGAGATTCCCTCCATCACGGAGCTGCGGAGCATGCCGGCGGAGGAGATCGTCGAGCGGCTCACGGTCGTGCGCGGGGTGGGCCGCTGGACCGTGGAGATGCTGCTGCTCTTCCGGATCGGGCACCCCGACGTGCTGCCCGCCCACGACCTCGGAATCCGCAAGGGCCTGGCGCGGATTCAGCGCCGCAGTGCGCTGCCCGAGCCGGAGGCGGTCACCCGGCGGGGAGAGCGCTGGCGGCCGTATCGCTCGGTGGCGAGCTGGTACCTCTGGCGAGCAGCAGAGTTGCCGCGAGCCCGATCGCGCTCCCGCTCCCGGTAAGCGCCAGCAGGTCGCCGGCCTGCACCCGCGTCTCGGCGGTGGGAGCCGGATCACGCTGGTTGCCCCGCGAGAGCGCGACGACGGTGGCACCGGTGCGCCCCCGCAGGTTCAGCTCGCCGAGGGTCTTCCCCGCCGCTTCACTTCCCGGCAGCACCTCGACCGGCACGATGGTGCCCAAACCGGGAAGCATCTGCTGCACCACCTCGAAGGTCCCGGTATCGCCCGAGTGACCCTGTTTGCCGAGGACGTGCGCCACCAGCTCCGCACCGGCACGCGAGTGCCGATCGAGGTCGGTGGCGGTGCGCCAGAACGCCACGCCAAGCACCAGCAAATAGGCAGCGATCACGCCAGCCACGCCGAAGGGCGGCACGAAGGGCAGCGTCAGCAGGGTGAGCGGCACACCGACCGCGATCACCATTCCGATCTGCAGCGTCGCGGTGAGGGTGCGCCGAGGGGCCAGCCCCTGGTCCACGCCTTTGACCGGCTTGGGAATCGCCAGCTCGGCGAGGACCACCGCGAGCCGGCGCATGGTCCGCACCAGTCCGAAGGCAAAGGGCAGCGCGAGGAATGCGCCGGCACCCAGCAGCGCGAACCGAACACCCGGCGAGGCCGCGGCCGTCTCACCCACCCACTGGGGCAGGCGGCCGTAGGCGATGGACGTGCCGATGACCGCGGCCGTGACGGCCACGGCGTCGAGAAACAGAAAGCGGACCAGGCGGTTACGCCGCGCGATCGGCTCCGAGGCGGGCTTCCGCGCCACCAGCAGCTCGACCCATGAGGCGTAGAGACTCGCCACGGTCTGGACCGGGTGGGGCAGCTTGCGATCGAACCACGCTGCCGCGTTGCCGGCGCGGCGCGCCAGGATCGGCGTGGTGAAGGCGGTGGCGGTAGCGACCGCGACGGCCAGGGCATAGAGCGGGCTGGCCGAAGCCGCGGTGGCGGCTCCCAGGCCGGCGATCACGAAGGAAAACTCGCCGATCTGGGCGAGACTGAGGCCCGCGCGAACCGAATCGCGGGTGCCATAGCCCGCCAGGAAGGCGCCGGCGGTCACGCCGATCGTCTTGCCCACCAGCACGAGCAGGAAGAGCAGCACCGCCGCGACCCATTCCTCCGCGACCGCTTGGGGATCGAACAGCATGCCCACGGCGACGAAAAAGATCGCGGCGAACAGATCCCGCACCGGCCGGATGGTCTCCGCGATGATGTGATGCTTCCCCGATTCGGCCACCAGCGCTCCGGCGATGAAGCCTCCGAGCGCCACCGAATAGCCCGCCGAATAACTCAGCACCGCGAAGCCGAAGCAGATCGCGAGAGCCGCCACCAGCGTCGTTTCGGGACGCCGGAAGCCCAGCACCAGCTTGATCGCCCGGGGCACGATCAGCATACCGCCAATGACCAGGACGAGCAGGAACACTCCCAGCCGCGCCAGGGTGCCGACCAGCAGCGGCCCGGAGAGACTGTCGCCCGCGGCCACCGTGGTCAGCACCGCGATCAGCACGATCGCGATGAGGTCCTCCATCACCAGGATGCCGAACACGATGTCCTTGAGCCGGCGATCGGCCTTCAGGTCCGTGAGGGTTCCCGAGGCCACCATGGTACTGGAGATGGCGACCATCCCCGCCGTGAGCAGGCTCGGCAGCGCGCTCCAGCCCAGGGCGCGGGAGAGCCCGTAGCCGAGCAGCAGCATCAGGCCCACTTCGACCAGCATGGCCAACGCGACGCGGGGGCCCAGCGTCAACAGCCTGCGGAAGCGGAACTCGAGCCCGATCGAGAAGAGCAGCAGGACCACGCCGAGCTCGGCCAGCGTGTGGATGGTGGCGGGGTCGTGGATCAACCAGGGCGGCGTGAACGGTCCAACCAGCATGCCGGCGACGAGGTACCCCACAATCGCGGGGAGCCGAAGGCGCTGAAACAGCACGGTCGCGACGGCGGCCGTGCCGAGGATCAGCGCGAGATCGCGCAGGAAGTAATGGGCCGCTTCGGAAGCCACGTCACATTGTAACTCCGCCGCAGGAGCGCCGCCCTCCCCTGTCGGCCCGCAGCCTCCAGGCTCATATTAGGCCTCGGGAGGGCCGTGATGATCCGAATTCTGCTGGTCGATGACGACGACCTGAGTCGCGGCGCGGTGCATAAGATGCTCGAGCGCGCCGGGTACAGCGTGCACAGCACCGGAAAGGGTAGCGACGCAATTGTCCGCTACAAGACGGACAAAACCGACCTCGTCATCACCGACCTGATCATGCCCGACACCGACGGCCTGGAGATCATTCAAGAGCTGCGACGGCAGGATCCGGCGGTGCGCATCCTTGCCATTTCGGGTGGCGGGCGGGTCGACGCGGAAGAGTATCTCTCGGTCGCGCGAAAGTTCGGGGCCCTCGAGGTATTGCCCAAGCCCTTCACCGGCCACGAGCTCAAGGACGCGGTGGAGCGCGCGCTGTCCCATCGCTTGAAATGAGCAACGCGCCTACAACAGCACCCCGCCGGGGAATCCAAGCGGGGTGCTGGGGGATGACAGCTCCCGAGGAGGGACTCGAACCCCCGACCCGGTGATTAACAGTCACCTGCTCTACCAACTGAGCTACTCGGGAAAGCGCAACGCGGTCAAAATAGCGGTTCTTCGCGGTCGCGGGCAACGTGCCTTTCGTGGCTCGGTTTCGGCTGATCTAAAGCTGGTCTATGCCCACCGGGTTGCAGATTGGCTCAAATCCAGCCCAACCGCACTGCTCAATACAATAACTCATTACAAATCAAGAGCTTACCTTTAGCCCGGAGCAAGCGCTCGCCGGGGTCCGACAAGAGTGCATGCTCTCCCACCTTCGGAAGTCTTACACCCCGCAATTTGCCCATAATGCCGCTGCGCCAGAATGGCATAAGACATTATAGCGTAATATGTTAGCATGTGTCATGCCGCTTGGAATCCGGGTCGGGATCGATTAGCTTTTGTGGAATGCCTCTCCACCCCCTTGCCGGCCACCATCAGGCCCGCCGACGCCTGGCCGATTCCAACCGCTCAGGTCGGCTGCCCCAGGTACTCCTGGTCACCGGACCAGCGGGCGTCGGGAAGCAGCGGCTGGCCCTGTGGCTGGCGCAGCTGCTGTTGTGCGAGCGTCCGGCGGAGGAGCCCTGCGGGGCCTGCCGCGCCTGCAGGCTGGTGCTGGACCTGGCCCACCCGGACCTGCACTGGTTCGTGCCGATTCCGCGCCTCAAGACGGCCGACGCCGATCGGCAGGTGGAAGAGGCGGCGGAGCTCCTCGGCGAAGCCATCGCCGCCCGCCGGGAGCGGCCCTGGTACGGTCCGACCGACGGGATGTGCTCCCATCCGCTGGCCACCGCCCGCCTGCTGCTGCGCCGGGCGGCGTTGACCCCGGTTGAGGGGTCTCGGAAGCTCTTCGTGCTGGGAGAGGCGGAGCGCCTGGTGCCGCAGGAATCGAGTCCGGACGCCGCCAACGCCCTGCTCAAGTTGCTGGAGGAGCCCCCGGCCGATACCCGGATCTTGCTGACGACCACCGAACCCGAACGGGTGCTGCCCACCATCCGCTCGCGTGCGGTACCGCTGCGACTGGCGCGGCTGCCCGATGCCGAAGTGCGCGCCTTCGCGCTCGCGCACCTGCGCCCCGCACCCGCCGGGGCAGAGCTGGAGCGGCTGGTTCGCAGCGCCGAGGGAGCGATCGGAGCGCTGGTCGGTCGCGGCGAAGCGGCCGCGAAGGCAACGGAAGAGGCGCGCGCGCTGCTGGCCACCATCACCGCAGGCCGCTCCGCCCGATTCGAGCGGAGCTTGAAACAGGCCCCCTGGTCGGCCCGCGGAGGCTTCACGGACTTGCTGGATGCGATGGCGGCGGAGCTGGCCGAGCGGGCCCGCACGGCGCCGGATCGCGAGACGATCGAGCGGCTGACCCTCGGGTTGGAACGGCTCCGAGTCGCGCGAGCCGAAGCCCAGGGGAACGGAAACCCGCAACTGCTCCTGGCGACGCTCGCCGGTGAGCTGGCCGAGGTCTTGTGAGCCTGAGTCATCTGGGACCCGACGGCAGCGCCCGGATGGTGGATGTGGGTGCGAAGCCCGTTACCGAGCGCTCCGCGGTCGCCGAGGGCGCGGTCAGGATGTCTGCGGCGGCGTTCGAGCTGGTGCGCACCGACGCGGTGGAGAAGGGCGATGTCCTCGGCGTCGCGCGCCTCGCCGGCATTCAGGCGGCGAAGCGAACGGCAGAGCTGATCCCGCTCTGCCACACGCTGGGGCTCGACCAGATCGACGTTTCGGCGTCGCTCGATCCGGCCCTCCCGGGGGTGCGGGTCGTTGCCGCTGTGCGAACGGCGGCACGGACGGGCGTCGAAATGGAGGCACTCACCGCGGTCGCGGTGGCCTGTCTGACGGTGTACGACATGGTGAAGTCGGCCGATCGCGGCATGTTCATCGAGGCGATCCGGCTCATACATAAAACCGGTGGTCGGAGCGGCGAGTATTCCGCGACCGATCGGGCCGGCTGACTGGAGGATGGATGCGGAATTCCTGGAATGAACTGACCCGACAGAGACGCCGCCCCAGGCGCTGGGGCGCCGCGCTGAACGGCGCCGCGGTGGTGCTGGCCGGGGCCCTGGTCGTGGGGGCTCTGACCGCGGCGATCACCGGTTTGAGCGCGGGCAACGGTGCCGGCAGCGCAACCCCGGCCGCGGTGCAGGCCGAGGTCGGCGCGCTGCGGCGGGAGCTGGACGACGTGCGGGGACGCCTGGCGCTCTCCGAGGTTCGGCTCGACCACATGCACGCCGTGTCGCGGTACTCCAGCCTCTATGGGGTTCCGGCGGATCTGGCCGGGGCCATTTACGACATTGCGCTGGCGGAAGGGATCCATCCCTCACTGGGATTTCAGCTCGTCAAAGTGGAGAGCCGCTTCCGGTCGGATGCGCGCAGCCCCCGCAATGCCATCGGGTACACGCAGCTCCGGCTCAAGACCGCGCGGATCTACGACTCCACCGTCACCGAGCGCAGCCTGCTCGATCGCGACACCAATCTGCGGCTCGGCTTCCGCTTCATGAAGGACTTACTGGACCGGTTCGACCAGGATTTGAGCCTGGCGCTGCTGGCCTACAATCGGGGACCGACTCGAGTCGCAGACATGGTCATGCGGGGGGAAGACCCCGCGAACGGCTACGCGCAGGCGGTGATGAAGGGGGTTAAGAGGGGATCGTGAGGCGCTGGCCGGCCAGCAAGGGCCGGCCAGGGGGGATGCTGTTCGCGCTGCGCAGGGCCTGCAGGGAAACCTTATAGCGGCGGGCGAGACTCGTGAGGGTCTCGCCCGCTCGCACGATGTGCACCTTGGCGGCCGAGGTGGTCGCCACGCGCGCGGTGCGGGTGGAGCGCGCGGGCCCGCCCGGAGCGACGCGCAGCATCTGGCCGACCCGCAGCATCGAGCCGGAACCCAGATGGTTCCATGCCCGAAGCTTGGCGACGCTCACCCGGTAGCGGAGTGCCAGCCCCCCGAGCGTCTCGCCCCGCCGGACCCGATGCGTGCTGCCGGAACCGGTCGGCTCGCTGATGCGACGGTCTTCACCGATCCAGCCTGCCAGACGCGCCTGCCCCGGAATCCGGACGACTTGACCGGGCCGAGGCGAGCGCGCCGCGAACTCGGTATTGAAGCCGCGCAGGGCGCTCAGCGTCACGCCGTAGCGCTTCGCGATGCGCGCCAGGGTCTCGCCACGGCGGACATGATGCGCAAAGCTGGTGAGCCGCTCGGAGCCCGGCAGGGCGTCGAGCGCCAGCTGGGTGCCGGCTCCGGTGCCGCCGGGGACCCGCACGACGGCGTGGCGCTTGGGCGGGGTGACCGCCCGAATGTAGGAAGGGTTGGCGGCCCAGAGGTCGGCGAGCGAGGTCCCGGCCAGACGGGCCACGACATCGAGTCCGGTGGCCTCGGCCACGACGACGGAATCGAGCTCCCGGACGCTGGTGGGCGTCACCGCCGGGAAACCGTAGCGCTGCGGCTGCTTGGCGATCAGGGCCGCCGCAATCAGCTTGGGAACGTAGTCCTTGGTTTCGCGCTTGATGTAGCGGGTGTCGGCGAGCTGGAAGAAGGCGGCATCGCCGGCCTGCGGCGCGTCGTTGTCGGCGGCGGTGGAGTCGTCGGCCTCGTCTTCCAGCGGATCGATCCGGGCCAGTCCGCGCTGAATCCGGCCGGGCCCGCCGTTGTACGCGGCGGCGGCCAGGTAGGGCGAGCCGAATTGCGTGGTGAGGTCTGCGAGATACCTGATGGCGGCGTCGGTGGCCTTCACGACGTCGCGCCGCTCGTCCACCCAACTATCGATCTTGAGTCCGTACCACTTGCCGGTGCCGCGCATGAACTGCCACATCCCGACCGCGCGGGACCGGCTGACCGCGGTGGCGGAGTAGCCGGACTCGATGAGCGGGAGATAGGCGAGGTCGCCCGGAAGCCCGCGAGCGATGAGCTGGGCCCGGATGGTCGGCTCGTAACGCGGCATCCGCTGCAGCCAGATCAGCATGCGCTCGCGGGCCGGACCGGCGAAGAAGTCGAGGTAATATTTGACGCGGTTGTGATCGGCCCAGTTGACGACGTCGATATCGAACATGCTGCGGAGCGAAACCGCTTCCGGACCGCTTTCGACCGGTGCCTCGGGACCCTCCGGCGGCTTCGCCGCGGCCAGGCGCTCGAGAATCGCGGCGTCGAGCGCGGAATCACGGGCCTGCTTGGCCAGCGCGATGGAATCGGCCGGGGCGACGGCGACGGATGCGGACGGTATGGAGGAGTCGGCAGCGGGCTTGACCGGCGCGACCTGGGCCTGCGGCAGCGGCGACGCGGCGCGCGGAGTCTCCGGCGCCGGCAC
>DATCWE010000310.1:0-11360 GCA_036566495.1 Gemmatimonadales bacterium
GGCGATGCGCCCGACGCAGGCCAGGTGGCGCGCGAAGCCGCCCTGCTCGCGGAGCGCGATGCCAAGGACAGCGCGCGCGCGGTGGCCCCGCTGCGCCGCGCGGCCGATGCGGTGCTGCTGGATACCACCGAGCTGGCTTTCGCCGCGCAGGTCGGGGAGATCGTACGCCTCTCCAGGCGTCGCTTGCCGGAGCTCTGATCCCTCGATATCTTTCATGGCTTCGCCGGGGCACTTCCGCGCCGGGAAGTTTCACCTTTAACCCGGTGGCCCCTTGCCCCCGGTCCGAGAGCAAATCCCTTCATGAGCCACCCCACCCCCGACGTGCTGTCCACCCCCACGGGCCTCCGGGTCCGCGAAGATCTCATCGACGAGAGCTACAGCTCCGAAGACTACGAAAAGATGCTCTCGATGTACGAGGGCACCATGGCGTCCATCGCCGAGGGCGAGATCGTCAAGTCCAAGGTGCTGCGGGTGACCGAGAACGCCGTGATTCTCGACGTCGGCTTCAAGTCCGAGGGATCGGTTCCCCTCGACGAGTTCAAGGACGTTCCGAAAGAAGGCGATGAGGTCGAGGTCTTCCTGGAGCACCTGGAAGACCAGGAGGGCGCGGTCGTGCTCTCCAAGAAGAAGGCCGACTTCATGCGGGTGTGGGAAAAGATCCGCATCGCCTACGAGAGCGACCAGCCGGTCGAAGGCACCTTGATGAAGAAGATCAAGGGCGGCGTGGTGGTGAACGTGATGGGCGTCGACGCGTTTCTCCCCGGCTCGCAGATCGCGCTCCGGCGGGTGCCCAACATCGACGAGCTGCTGGGCCAGAGCTACGAGTTCAAGATCATCAAGCTCAACAAGCGGCGCCGCAACATCGTGGTCAGCCGCCGGGTCATCCTGGAAACCGAACGCGCCAGCAAGCGCGAACACCTGATGAAGGAGCTCGAGGTCGGTCAGGTGCGGAAGGGCGTCGTCAAGAACATCACCGACTTCGGGGCGTTCATCGATCTGGGCGGTGTGGACGGGCTGCTCCACATCACCGACATGTCCTATGGGCGCGTCTCGCACCCGACCGAGCTGGTGCAGATCGGAACCGAGGTCGAGGTCAAGGTGCTCGATATCGACTGGCAGCGCGAGCGCATCTCGCTGGGCATGAAGCAGCTGCAGAACTACCCCTGGAAGGACGTCTCCGAGAAGTACCCCGTCGGCACCCGGGTGCAGGGCAAGGTGGTTTCGATCACCAACTACGGCGCGTTCGTCGAGCTCGAGCCGGGCATCGAGGGATTGGTGCACATCAGCGAAATGAGCTGGACTCGCAACGTGCGGCACCCCTCGAAGATCGTGTCGATCGGCGAGACCATCGAGGCCGTGGTGCTCAAGGTCGACGAGACCGAAGAGAAGATCTCGCTCGGCATGAAGCAGACCGAGCAGGATCCCTGGATGATCCTGCCGCAGCGCTATCCGGTGGGCACCCGCATTCAGGGCAAGGTGCGCAACCTGACCAGTTTCGGCGCCTTCGTCGAGCTGGAGCCGGGGATCGACGGGCTGATCCACATTTCGGACATGTCCTGGACCAAGCGGGTCCAGCATCCCTCCGAGGTGGTGAAGAAGGGCGACGCGGTGGATGTGGTGGTGCTCAACATCGACGCCGAGAACAAGCGCATCTCCCTCGGCCTCAAGCAGGCGGAGGAAGATCCCTGGCTGCGCATCGGGGAGAACTATCCGGTGGGGACGCGGATGCGCGCCCGCGCCGTGCGCCTGATGGACAAGGGGGTGGTGGTCGATCTGGGCAACGACCTCGAAGGCTTCGTGCCGATGTCGCATCTGGGGACCGACCAGCCCGTCGAGAATCCGGGCGATGTGGTCAAGGAAGGCCAGCCGCTCGACGTCGAGGTGCTGGAGGTCGACCCCATCCACCACCGCATCGTCGTCGGGGTGACCGGATTCCCGGACGAGCCCTTCGAGCCGTTGCCGCCGCGCCCAATTCCGCCGCCGGACGAGGAAGCGGAGTAGCGGCGGCCGGGCGGTCCACCGGTCGGAAGCCTGCTCACGGCGATCTTTCCCGTGTGGCAGGCTTCTTTGCTGACGGACTCAGCGCCGCGAAGTCAGTTGCAAGGCCGGCCGGTTTCTCGACTATCTTCTCCGAATCCCATGCCCAATCCGCGTGATCTCCTCGCCGATCTCCATCGCCGCCAGGCCGAAGCCGAGCAGGGCGGGGGCCCCAAGCGGGTGGCGCAGCAGCACGAGAAGGGAAAGCTCACCGCCCGCGAGCGGCTCGACCTCCTGCTCGATGCGGAGAGCTTCGTGGAGCTCGACCGCTTCGTCACTCACCGCGCCACCGACTTCGGCTTGGCGAGCCAGCAGTATCCGGGTGATGGCGTGGTCACCGGCTACGGCCGGATCGGCGGACGGCTGGTGTACGCCTTCTCCCAGGACTTCACCGTCTTCGGCGGGTCGCTCTCGGAGACCCACGCCCAGAAGATCTGCAAAGTGATGGATCTCGCGCTGCGGAACGGCGCCCCGGTCATCGGCCTCAATGATTCGGGCGGCGCGCGCATCCAGGAAGGCGTCGCTTCCCTGGGGGGCTACGCCGACATCTTTCTGCGTAACACGCTTGCATCCGGTGTTATTCCCCAGGTGTCGGCGATCCTGGGCCCCTGTGCCGGCGGGGCGGTGTACAGCCCCGCGATCACCGATTTCGTGTTCATGGTGCAGGGTGTCAGCTACATGTTCGTCACCGGGCCCAATGTGGTGAAGACCGTCACGCACGAGGAGGTCACCTTCGAGACCCTCGGCGGGGCGGAGGTCCACGGGGCGACGTCCGGCATCGCCCACGCGGTGTACCGGTCCGAGCCGGAGTGCCTCGCCGCGATCCGCGAGCTGCTGGAGTACCTCCCCTCCAATAATCTCGCCGAGCCGCCCAGCCACCCCTCGACCGATCCCGAGGATCGCCGTGACGAGGCATTGCTGGGGGTGATTCCGGAATCGCCGGCCACGCCATACGACATGCATGCCGTGATCCGGGCCGTCGTCGATGAGGGCGGTTTTTTCGAGGTGCATGCTGCCTTCGCGCAAAACATGCTGGTGGGATTTGCCCGCCTCGGGGGCCGCAGCGTCGGTGTGGTGGCCAACCAGCCCGCCGTGCTCGCCGGGGTGCTGGACATCAATGCCTCCGTCAAGGCGGCGCGTTTCATCCGCTTCTGCGATGCGTTCAACCTCCCGGTCGTGACGTTCGTCGATGTGCCGGGATTCCTCCCGGGGACGGCGCAGGAACACGGCGGCATCATCCGGCACGGGGCGAAGCTGCTCTACGCCTACTGTGAAGCCACCGTGCCGAAGCTCACCGTGATCACGCGCAAAGCCTACGGGGGCGCCTACGACGTGATGAGCTCGAAGCACATCCGTGGCGATCTCAATCTCGCCTGGCCCTCCGCCGAGATTGCCGTGATGGGACCGCGCGGGGCGGTGGAGATTCTCTTCAAGGAGGAAATCGGCAGCGCCGGGGATCCCGCGGCCGAAATGCAGCGACGCGTGGACGAGTACACTCGCACCTTCGCCAACCCCTACAAGGCCGCGGCGCGCGGCTTCATCGACGATGTGATCGATCCTCGCGACACCCGCCCCCGGCTGATCGACGCCTTGCGGATGCTGCGGACCAAGCGCGATACCAACCCCAGGAAGAAGCACGGGAACATTCCCCTCTGAGATGCAGCATTGCTGCTTGCAGCAGTGGCGGGTACTTTGCTATGAAAAGTACTTGACAAAATGCGAGAGGGTGATAATTTGACTCACTCTCTCAATCCTTACTCCTGAATCCTGCTCGATGTCCGGCCTGGTCGAATTCTTCTACCCGTTGCCCGCGCGGCGCCGTACGGCTGGGGCGGTATTCCTCTGGTGGGAAGAACGCCGCGCCGCCTACAACCTGATCGTCGGGGGGGTAGGCTGCGCGACCATCGTCGCCACCACCCTCCTGCTCGCCCTGCCGGGTAACGCCGGCGTTTCGCCGCCCTTTCCGGTATTGCTCGGGGCGGCCGTGGTCTACGGCGTGCTGGCGAATTTCTGCTACTTCCTCGGGCCGCTCACCGAGCTCGCGATGTATCGGCTGTGGGGAGACGAAGCGCCGAGAGCCGGACCGGCATTGTTCCGCCAGGGGCTGATCTTTTCGGTGGGGCTGACGCTGTTCCCTATCGCACTCATCGGCCTGGCCACGGCAGCCCGCCTGCTGGCAAGGCTGCTGGGCGGATAGCATCGCTTAGCCGATAATCCGTTCTCGGCTACCTTACACGCCATGCAAGTGCGGCGGGTGCTGGTAGCCAATCGGGGCGAGATCGCTTTGCGGATCATCCGGGCCTGCCACGAGGAGGGTCTCGAGGCGGTCGCGGTCTATTCCGACGCCGACGTCGCCAGCCCCCACGTCCGGGCCGCCGATGCCGCGGTCCGCGTTGGCCCCGCCCCCGCAGCACAGAGCTACCTCCGCATCGATGCGTTGCTGGAAGCGGCGCGGCAGGCGGGTTGTCAGGCCATCCACCCCGGCTATGGCTTTCTCTCCGAGCGCGCGGTATTCGCCGAGGCGGTGGAGCGAGCGGGTCTGGGGTTCGTTGGCCCGCCTGCGGCTGCGATCCGGGCCATGGGAGACAAGACGGAAGCGCGCCGACGCATGCAGGCCGCCGGGGTCCCGGTGGTGCCGGGCGGTATGGCGCCGATCGATAGTCCCAAGGAGGCCGCCCGACTGGCGGAGCAGCTGGGCTTTCCGGTCATCGTGAAGGCCAGCGCGGGCGGCGGCGGCAAGGGAATGCGGCTGGTGCAGCGGGGCGGGGAGCTCAAAGCCGCTCTGGAAAGCGCGGCCTCCGAGGCGCTCAAGGCCTTCGGCGATGCCGCTGTGTACCTCGAAAAATTCATTCTGCAGCCGCGGCACATCGAAATCCAGGTGCTCGCCGATCAGTGGAAAACCATCCACCTCGGCGAACGCGAGTGCTCCGTCCAGCGCCGGCACCAGAAACTGCTGGAAGAATCTCCCTCGATCGCCGTTTCCCCTCAGCTGCGCCGCGAGATGGGGCAAGCCGCCGTGGCGGCCGCAACGGCCGTGGGGTATCGCGGGGCCGGCACCTGCGAGTTCCTGCTGGATACGGTCGGGAAGTTCTACTTCCTGGAGATGAACACCCGGATCCAGGTCGAGCACCCGGTCACCGAGCTGGTCTATACGGTCGACCTGGTGCGTGAACAGTTGCGCATCCTGCGCGGGCTCGGCATGGCGGTGTCGGAATGGCCGCTCGCGCCCCGCGGCCACGCCATCGAATGCCGGATCACCAGCGAGGACCCGGCGAACGGTTTTCTGCCCTCCACCGGCACCATCGAATTCCTCCAGGCGCCCGCCGGCCCCGGCGTGCGCTGGGACGCGGGAGTCGAATCCGGGAGTGAGATCAGCCTCTATTACGACTCGCTGCTCGCCAAGCTCATCGTACACGGAGAAGACCGCCCAGCCGCCATCCGGCGGATGCGCCGGGCGCTCGACGAGCTGGTCGTGGTGGGCATCGCGACCAACCAGGGGCTGCTGCGTCGCCTGCTGGCCGATGGGGAGTTCGGCCGCGGCGAGGTCGATATTCAGTATCTCGAGCGGCGCGGCGATTTGCTGGTACCGGCCGCGGACACTGCGCGGGATGCACGCATTGCGCTCGCCGCGGCCCTCGCCGAAGCCCAACGCCGCGGCGGCCAGAAACCACTCGTGGCCCGCGACACGAATGGTGCCGGGGCGGATGCCTGGAGCCAGGCGGGCCGAATCGACGCGCTGCGTGACTGAGGCGGTGCGCATCCGCGCTATCGCGGCGGGTGGCGACGGCGTGGGCATGCTCGAGGATGGGCGGACGGTGTTCGTGCCGCGCAGTGCGCCGGGCGACCTGGTCGAGCTCACGGAGCTGCGGCTCGCCCGTCGCTTTGCCAGGGCCCGGATAGCCCGCGTGCTGGAGGCCGGTCGCGAGCGGATCCCCGCAGGGTGCCGCCACTATTCGGCCGATGACTGCGGCAGCTGCCAGCTGCAGCACCTGAGCAGCGCGGCGCAGCGATCCGCTCGGCGCCGGTTGGTGGGAGACGCGCTACGCCGGATCGGGCACCTGGAGATGGAGGACCCGCCGCTCGAGCCCAGCGAAACCGAGTGGGAGTACCGCACCAAACTGACGCTCGCCGCGCGCGGCGGGCGGATCGGCTATCACAAGCTGGGCCAGCCCGGCAGAGTGTTCGAGCTGGAGCGGTGTCCCATCGCCCGGCCCGAGCTCAATGCGCTGTGGACGGCCCTGCGCGCCGAGCGGCGGCTGTTCCCCGCCGAGCTCGAGCAGGTCGTCTTGCGGGTGGACCGCGAAGGGGTCCGGCACGCCATCCTGCGTACCGGACCGGGCAATGCCTGGACGCGAGCCCGCGAGCTGGGCGCGGCGCTGGACCGTGCGGGCGTTTCGGCGGTGCTCTGGTGGCAACCCGCCGAGGGCGCTCCGCGCACCGTATACGGCGCGACCGCAGCCTACCCGGTCATGGTGTTCGAGCAGGTCCACCCGGTCATGGGCGATCGCGCGCGCGCCTATGCCCTCGCCGCGCTGGGCGATCTGCACGGCCGCCACGCCTGGGACCTGTACGCCGGCATCGGAGAAACGACTCGGGCGCTGGTGGCGGCCGGCGCCAGTGTGGAGAGCGTGGAGGCCGACCCCCGCGCGGTGCAGGTGGCGGAAGCACGAGGTCCGGCGGCAGGAGTAACCCGCATCGCGAGTCGGGTCGAGCGGGTCCTTGAGCGCCTGCGACCGGCCGACGTCATCATCGTCAACCCGCCGCGAACCGGACTGGGGCCTGCGGTCAACGAGGGCCTCTGCGCACGCCCGGCAGCGCGCCTGGTCTATCTGTCTTGTGACCCGGCGACCCTCGCCCGGGATCTCTCCCGGCTCGAGCTGACCTACCGAGTGGATACCGCCCGGTCGTTCGACCTTTTTCCCCAGACGGCGCACGTAGAAACCGTGGTGCGCCTGGAGCGACGATGAAGTACTTCGTGACCCTGCGCGAACAAACCTGGGAGATCGGAATCGAGGGAAGCCGGGTCACGCTGAACGGCGAAGAGCACCAATCCGAGCTTCGCGGCATCGACGGGACACCGCTGCGGCTGCTGGTTGTCGATGGGCGCTCCTGGAGTTTTCCGCTGGAAGGCAAGGGCGGCGGACTCTGGCAGGCGCTGGTGCACGGCGAGGCATACCACGTCGAAGTGCTGGACGAGCGAGCCGCGCACATCCGGAGCCTGGTGGGGGAGGTCGCCGCTCCCGTCGGACCGATGGTCCTCAAGGCTCCCATGCCTGGGCTCGTGGTACGCGTGCTGGCCTCTCCAGGTCAGAAAGTAGTTGAAGGAACGAGCCTTATCGTATTGGAAGCCATGAAGATGGAGAATGAGCTCAAGGCGCCGGCAGCGGGAATCATCCAAGCGGTGTCCATCATGGCAGGGCAGACGGTCGAGCGGGGCCAGCCGCTGGTTCAGCTGGCCCCGCTCGAGTAGCGCCTTCCATGATGCGCACGGTACCACGGCGCGCGGAGCGCCGTTGAGCATTTATCCTCGAGGGCGCTAGCGAGAGCTGGCCCTCATCGCGGATTCGGCTTGGGGTGCTCGGCCGCGGCGCGGGCGATCAGCCCGGCATCGCTCGTCGCAGCGCCCGAGCCCACCGGGGGACTGGTGATCGCGGCCGGGTCGCTCGCGAAGCTCATGACGTTCCTCCCCAGGATGAGCGGACTGGCCAGCGTGCCGCTCATCTCGAACACGGTCCACAGGGTGCCCGGCTGACTCGGCACGAAGAAGGTTTGGGCCAGTCCCGTCGCGGTATAGACCTGCACCTTGGCCCCCGAGCTGCCCAGCGCGCTGCTCGTGGTCGAGCTGCGATTGCTGAAGTCGTGCACCGAGTAGCGGTAGGTGCCGGAATTCATCTGCGTGATTCTGATGGTCTCGGGGCCGAAGCTGGACACATCGTCGACGTCGAGGTTGGCGAAGGGAGCGAGCGTAAGACTCCCGCGGGAGGCGTAGTAGACGTGAAACCGGCTGGCGTCGGCGTTGGGCCCGGTGAGGTGCGAATCGAGATCGGAGGGTGACGCCCCCCAGGTCAGCACGATGGTGACGGCGCTGGTCCCGGTGGGCGAGAGGACCAAGTCCTGGTTGGCGGTGATCCCGCCGTTTCCGACGGCGACACCTGGCCGCTGGGCAGTCTGGAAACCGGTCGCGGAGGCGTTCAGCCGGTAGGTGCCGGCCGCGAGGTTCGTGAAGCTGAAATTCCCGCTCCCATCGCTCGTCTGGGTCGCGAGGGCGGCCGTCTGGATGTTGTCGAACAGCGAAATCGTGGCGCCGGCGAGCCCCGTGCCGGTCGTAGCGTTGCGCACCGTCCCCGAGATGCCGCCGGTCTGGGCGCTCGTGGGCACCAGCGGAACGTCTCCGACAAAAGTCGCTCCGCCAAGCAGTACGTTCGCCACCAGGATCCGGCCGGTGACGAATCCCGTGGCGAGGGCCTCGACAATCACCCCCTGTGAGACGTCGGTCGAGCTGGCCGGCGACGTGAAGCTGCCGCCCGCGGCCGTCGTGGTGCTGCCCCACAGCGAGCCGAGTCCGCCGTCATTGCGCCGGAAATTGACTGTCGCCCCGGCGATCCCCGCGCCGTTGACGTAATTGATGACCCGCCCCAGCAGAGAAACCGGCGAAGTAATGGTGACGGAGGCGCTGCCGCTCTTGCCTTCGCTGCTCGCGGTGATGGTGATCGGGCCTCCCACTGCGACCCCGGTGACGCCGCCGAAGTTATCCACGCTGGCGATGGCCGAATTGCTGGAGGACCAGGTCACTTGGCGGCCGCTCAGGACGTTGCCGCCGGCGTCCTTCAGGACTGCCTGGAACGTGGTCGACACGCCCACGGGCAGGGTCGCCGTGCCGCTCACGGTGATGGTCGCGATCGGCGGCCCGGTGACGCTGAGCTGGGCCGTTCCCGTGACGAACTCGATGGTGGCGGAAATGGTGACTGGGCCGCCGACCAGGTTTGCAGTGACGAGGCCCGTCTGGTTTACCGAGGCGACGGACGGGTCGCTGGACGACCAGCTCACCGGCCGCCCCGTGAGGACGTTGCCGGCATCATCCTTCGGGGTCGCCGTGAGCTGGGTGGTCGCGTTGAGCGCAATGCTGGCAGCGCCGCTCACGGTGACCGTAGCGACCGGGACGTTGCTGACGGTGACCTGGACCGAGCCGCTCTTGCCTCCACTGCTCGCGGTGACCGTGGTGGTACCAACGGAGACGCCGGTGATAGAGCCGTCATCGGTGTTTCCGGACACCGTGGCGATCGCGGGGTTGCTCGAGGTCCAGGTCACCGGCTTCCCCGAGAGCACCAGGTTGCCGGCGTCGTAGAGCGTGGCATGCACAGGCACGGTACCGCCGACCCGCACCGCCGCTGGCTGCTGTACGGTGATGGACGAGACGCTCCCAGAAGAGGGGGTGCTGTCAGACGGGCACCCCAGGTCGAACACGACAATGGCGCCGACGTAACCCAGAATCCCGCAGGCGGCCAGGATGCGGTTAGCCAGCGTGCGCTTCGCCATAACCGGTCTCCAATCGGTGATTTCGCCTACGTCGAACGGTGAGGCCTGCTGGTCTAGTCGGAGGGGGGGTGATTCTGTGACAGCGGCGAAGCCTTGTGACGGGAGACCCTCCGTTCCGTGACCTCCATCTCAGGCGGCCCGGAGCCGGCCCAGAGAGCGGGCGCGGCCCAGCGCGCCGATCGCCACGAGCCCGAGCGAGAGCCACTGCGGCGCAGTAAGCCCGGCAGGACCCGGCAGGCCCAGGCGCCAGAATTCCACGACGAAGCGCTCGGCCCCCATCAGGATACAGAGTTCGAAGGCGACGGACCCCGCCGGGAGCCGGGCCCGCCGCCGAGTCCGCAGCCAGAGGAAGGCGGGCAGCATCAGCGCGATCTCGTAAAGGGGTGTGGGGTGGACTCGCTCCAAGGTTGGAGGACTGCCTTGGGGGAAGCGAATCGCCCAGGGCAAGTTGGTTGCGGGACCGTAGTCGTCTCCGTTCAGGAAACAGCCCAGCCGGGCGACCGCGTACAAGAACGGCGCGATCGGGGCGACCGCGTCCGCCGCTCGGGCCACCGGGAGACCGCGGGCACGAAAGTATCCGAGCGCCGCGGCCGAACCGAGCGCCAGGCCGCCGAAGAAGCTCAGCCCGCGATGGATCAGCAGGCCGTGCAGCCGGGCGCCGAGCAGGGCCGCCGCGGCCGTGAGCAGGACGCCGGGAATCACGGCGTCCGCGTCCCAGCCCTCGTGCCGAAAGGCCCGCGTCGAGTATCCGGCCGCAATCACGACGGCAACGAGATAGAGCAGCTCCGCCGATTCGACGGCCTGCCCGGCGAGCGTGAACAGGACGGGATGCATCCGGGGGTCAGGCCGCGCGCCGGGTCCAGAGAGCCAGCGGCAACAAAGCAAGCGCCAGGGCTCCTCGGTACTCGCCGTATGCCGCCCCGACCACTGTGATCGCGCAGAGCCCCGCGACGAACATCCAGCCAAAGTCGGCGAGGCGGTGCGCACGCCAGATCCCCAGCCACTGCATGCCGGCGGCCGCGAGGCTTGCCGTCAGCAGCCAGCCGATGGCGTTGAGATAGGGGGCGCCCAACAGTGGCGTCGGCTCCAGCCAGCGCCAGAGCAGTACGACCCGGGTGATGACCGGCTCGAGGGCAAGGTCGACCAGCGCAGCCAGAACCGCTGTCCCGATCACCAAGGCCCAGCCGCGGAGCCGCCGCGCCAGCGTGAGGTAACAGATCGCGACAGTTAGAAACCAGGTGACGGGGAGGAGCAAGGGATACAGTTTGCCGTTCGGCAGGAACACATAGGGAAGCCACCAGTCGGTGTACTCGTAGCGGCCGAACGGCCACCCGCCGTAGAGCCCCAGGATCTCTGCCGTTCCGCCGACCACCATGCCCCAGCTAGCCGCGGCCACTGCGCGTGGCCATCCTGTGCTGACGGCGATTCCGGAGAGCAAGGCGATCAATGCGATGACCAGAATCGGGATGCCGAGGTAGGAGCCGATGCGTCCGTCGTTGATCCGGAAGAGGCGCACCACGACGGCCTCCAGCACCAGGGCGGCGCTGTAGCCGAGCGAGAGCCAGAGCCAGAAGCGACCGGTCCGCCCCGGCGGGCTCACTCTGCCCGGGCGCCGACGCCGGCCGCCCCGCGCAGCAGCACGAATCCCGCCCAATAGAACGGGTGGGAGGTCCCGGGCCGCCGGCGCAGCACGAGCTTGGCCTCGCGCAGCGCCTCGGACGGCTGTGACCCTCGCGCGAGTTGATGGTAAAACTCGCCCATCAACTCGGCCGCCGCAGGCCCGGCGG
>DATCWE010000333.1:0-3448 GCA_036566495.1 Gemmatimonadales bacterium
TCGATCGCCGCGCCGAGCCCGGGTGGCAGCCCGGGTGCTGCGCGCGTCACGCTCGGCGGCTCCTCGCTCGCCTGGCGCAGCAGGAGGGCGGGCAGGTTCGCCGCCTCGAAGGGCAGCCGTCCGCTCACCGCGAGAAACCCGACCACGCCGAGGGCGTAGAGGTCGCTGCGCCCGTCGAGCGGCTCACCCGCGGCCTGTTCCGGACTCATGAAATGCGCGGTCCCCATGACGTTCCCGGCGTCGCTCGCGCTGAGGGCGTCGTCCCCGCCGTGGGCGATGCCGAAGTCGGTCACCAGCGCGCGGCCGGTAGCCGCCTCGAGCAGAATGTTGTCCGGCTTCACGTCGCGGTGCACGATGCCGCGTCCGTGCGCGTAGGCCAGCGCCCAGGCCACCTCGCGCAGCACGCGCATCGCCTCCGCGGGCGGCAACGGCCCGCGGGTGCGGCGCCGCTCGCCGAGCGTCTCGCCCTCCACGTAGCTCATGACGAAGAAGACGAAGCCGTCCGCTTCGCTGACGCGATGAATCGGGACGATGTGCGGGTGGGAGAGTCCGGCCGCCATGCGCGCCTCGCGCAGAAACCGCTGCCGCGCCGACGGCGTGCCCGCGAGGTGCGCGGGTAGCACCTTGATGGCGACGTCGCGATCCAGCTGCACGTCGCGCGCGAGGTAGACCACCCCCATGCCGCCACGGCCCAGCTCGCGCTGGAGCGAGTACTCACCGGCCAGCGCGGCCTGCAGCTCCAGGAATTCGCTGGGCGGCTGCGTCATGACCTCAGGGCCGGATCGTGAATGCGGTCAAGGAGCCCACATACTCTATGTTACAAAGCACTCTATCTTCTCGCAACGCTCCGGGCCGACGCGCCGAGTATCTTGTCGGAAACGACGTGCGTGTCCGTTGTTGTGACGGCGCCTGCGCAGTAGTGGGCGTCACCGAATGGGAGTTCCAGTGCAACGGGCGCGTTGGAAGTACCCACCGGCCCGGGAGGCCCCATGCATGATGAAGTCGAGCGCCTGATAGGCCTCTATGATGGCGGAGCGATTACCCGACGGCAGCTCCTGCAAGGCCTGCTCGCCGCAGGGTTGGGTGCTCGGGTCGCGCCCGGCTCTCTCAATGCTGCCCAATCAGCTCCGGTCTTCCAGGCCCGCAGCATCAATCACGTCACCTTGTACGTTTCGGACGTGGCCCGCTCCAAGGCCTTTTACCAATCCGTCACCGGTCTGCCCGTTCGCGCGGAAGACCCGACCTTCTGTGAGCTTCGCCTCGAGAACTCCTTTTTGGGCCTGTACGCCCCGGATGCTGGGCAACGTTCCGGTTTTGATCATTTCTGTTTCGGGATCGAGCAATACGATCCGGCAGCGGCACTGGCAAGACTCAAGGCCGCGGTACCCGATGCACAGCCGACCCTGGAGAACGGAAATCAGGTCTATGTCCGGGACCCCGATGGGGTCCGCGTCCAATTCGCGGATGTGAAGTACAAGCGTTGAGAGGTTCGCAGTATGGGCTTGTACGCCTTGTTCCTGATCGGTCCGTTGGCCGCCGTGCCCTTTCTCTTCGCGGCCGCATACCTAACGTGGCGCCCCCTCGCTTCGTTTCGTTCGGTGTTGGCTCGTTCGGTTATCCTCGCCGAGCTGGTCGGGCTTGCCTGGCTTTGGTGTATCCGCTCTTCCGCATACCCCGGCGACGCCGCAGAGCCGGTACACCGGCTGAGACTCCTGGACCAAATAGGCCGCATCGCGATTGCTGCAGGGGCGCTGGCCCTCATTGGATCGGCGGCTACCACGCTGGCCTGGCTGCTGAGCCTGCCGTTCCGCTCGGCGAAGCGGCCACCTCCGCAGACACCTTCCTAGCCTCCGTCCTCACCGGCCTCGAGCAATTCTCGGCTCTCTGCCCTTCTGGCTAACAGCAGCGAAACCGAAGCTGAGACTGCGCTCAGGAGAATCAGAGGAGCGCTTATGACGGCAGTGATTTGCCACAGGCCAAGATCCGGCCGCTCAAGACTCGCTAACCCCACAGCAACCAGAGCAGCCGGAACCAGGCTCAGCAACAGACCACCCACCGCCCCCCAGGCGGCGAATCGGGGCAGCGACAATTCTTCGAACCTGCGACGACGCCCTGCAGTCCCGAGCACCACGGCAAAGAGCACCCCGCCAACGAAGCCGGGGATCGCCAGCGCCGGCAACGGTGCATCAAATACGTCAAAGAAGGAATCCCAGAACGGGAGACCGGGCAGGACCTTGCTGGTCACCCCGATCAGCACACCGACGAGCGCCCATCCGGCCGCCCAGATCAGGCCCATTCCGACCGCTCCGCGGAGGCGCCGTAGCCATTGCTTCATGATGACCTCCCTGCCCTGGACCGCCAGAAGCAGCAGTTACTTTGTGCCAAACAGTACTCTGACCAAGCGCAGGACCCCAAATAGCGTCCGGGTGGAGGCGCAGCTGCTGCGGTGGCGGCGCTTTCGCCGCCGCGCTCTATTGCAGCGGTCGCAGCAGAGCGATTCGTGAGACCGTCGCCGGGAAGATCATGATGCCGCTGCCCTTCGTCTGGCCATATGCGCTCTTGTTCTGGGCGGTGTTCTTCTGGGCGTTCTCGCCCGAGTTCCGCATCGTCCGCCGGGCCCGGCGCTCCGCGGGCGCGAAGGATGCCAAGTCGATTCAGGTCATCCTGGTTGGGCAGGCGATCGCCGGACTCGCGGCGTGGCCCCTGGCGTGGGTCCGCGCGCTTCAATTCCCGGGGGATCGGGTTGCCGTCTTCTTGGTCGGCGTGGCGGTGCTGATTGCCGGAAGCCTCCTCCGCCGCCACTGCTGGCGCATGCTTGGGGCCTCCTTTACGGGTGACGTTCGCGCCAGCCCGGACCAGCAGATCGTGACCCGCGGCGCGTACGCCGTCCTTCGGCATCCTTCCTACACGGCCGGGATCCTCGTAAACACGGCGGTAGGAATCGCGCTCGGAAGCTGGGCCTCGGCCGTCATCCTCGCCGTCGCGGCCGTCGCTGTGTACAGCTACCGTATCGCCGTGGAGGAGCAGGCGCTCCTCGCCGCGATCGGGGAGCCGTATCGTGAGTTCATGCGCACCCGCAAGCGGTTGATTCCGTTCCTCTATTGAGCGCGGTGCGCGCGCGCTTCGTTGCGCTGGCTCTGAGCACGCTCGCGGTTGGGCTGCTCCTGCACGGGCGTGCGCCACTGGGACCGGTCGCGCGTGACGTGGTCGGTGACGCGTTGTGGGCGGCGATGATCGTGTGGTGGGTCGGCGCGGTGGCGCCGGGCGCGCGCTTGCTGGTCCGGACGGCGGCGGCCTATCTCGTCTGCGCTGGCGTCGAGCTCAGCCAGCTGTACCATGCGCCAGCCCTCGACGCGGCTCGCGCGACGCCCCTGGGACAGCTGGTGCTCGGGAGCGGCTTCGACGGGCGTGATCTCGGCGCCTACGCACTGGGCGTGCTGGGCGCCGC